>JAGBIH010000044.1 GCA_017935095.1 Ruminococcus sp. | reverse complement strand
TCAATTTTTTAGTATAAATTTTACTCTGTTCCGATGCAGTAAATAATAATATGAATTTCAATTTATCTTATGTCAGAATTGTCTGAGTAGCTCATTTATTTTATCCCTTTCAGCTAGTCCGTCAGAGAATGCTGTTGCACCGCCACAGGCAGTCCCAAGCTTTAAGGCGTATTCATAGTCGCCGTCAAGCAAGCCTGCAACGAATCCGGCAAGCATTGAATCACCTGCACCGACCGAGTTTTTCACCGTACCCTTACATACACCGTATTTATGCAGTATACCGTTTTCGTCAAGGAGCAGAGCGCCGTCGCCTGCCATTGACACAAGTACATTCCTTGCGCCCATTTCCTGAAGCTTAGCGGCATACTCTGCCACTTGTTCATTGTTCGTCAGTGTAACGCCGAACAGCTCGGCAAGCTCATGGTTATTCGGCTTAATAAGGAACGGACGGTGTTTAAGTACATTCAGGAGAAGCTCTTTTGTAGCGTCCACGACAGTTTTTATCTTTCTGTCGGAAAGACGCATGAGGATTTTTTCATATATATCTGAAGGCAGGCTGTCGGGTATACTGCCGGCAAGAATAATTGTATCTCCGTCCTGAAGACGGTCGAGCTTCTGAAAAAGCTGAACAAGTGCAGCTTCATCAATATCAGGTCCCTGACCGTTAAGCTCAGTTTCGTCGCAGGACTTTATTTTTACATTAATGCGGGAGTTACCGTGCTTCAGTTTTACGAAATCCGTTTTGATTCCCATTGCGGATATACCCTGTTCAATAGCATTTCCTGTAAAGCCGGCAACGAATCCGAGTGCCTTTGATTCAACTCCAAGCTCAGCGAGAACCATTGAAACATTGATACCCTTGCCGCCGAAGTACATTTGTTCTGAAGTTGAGCGGTTTACCATTCCCAATTTCATTTCACCGGTATGAACAACATAGTCAATTGCCGGATTGAAAGTAACTGTATATATCACAGCATAACCTCCTGCACAGAATTTATAATAATATGACTTATGTTATTATATCATTGTGAGAATAAAAATCAAGTGCTTTTTCCTTTTATTTGTATAATTGACTATATTGCAGATACAATTTTTATGCATATTTTATGACAGGATTTATTTATATTGGTATCATTGTACACGCACATTCTGTTTCTGAACATTTTATGAAGAATTTGGAGAAGAAATATACACTAATTGACAATACCGGGTAATTAATGTATACTATATTTATAAAGAAGACAGGAGTTGGAGTATGAGTATATTAAATGTAGAGAATGTTACACATGGTTTTGGTGCAAGACAAATTCTTGATAACGCTTCGTTCAGACTTCTGAAGGGCGAACACGTAGGTCTTGTCGGAGCTAACGGGGAGGGAAAATCAACCTTTCTCAATATAATAACAGGTAAGCTTATGCCTGATGAGGGTAAGGTTGAATGGTGCAGACGTATTACCACAGGCTATCTTGACCAGTACAGTACACTTTCAAAGGGTAAAACAATAAATGACGTGCTGCATGAGGCTTTCAATCATCTTGCTGATCTTGAAAAGGAAATGCTTGAGCTTTACGATAAAATGGCGGGCTGCTCTGAAGAGGAGATGAATCAGGCCCTTGAGGATGTAGGAGAGATTCAGAATATTCTTGATTACAGTGGTTATTACACGATTGATTCCAAAATTTCAGAATATGCAAACGGCCTTGGATTGGGTGAAATAGGTCTTGACAGGGATGTTTCAGAGCTTTCGGGCGGTCAGCGTGCAAAAGTGCTTCTTGCAAAGGTGCTTCTTGAAAATCCGATGATTCTCATTCTTGATGAGCCTACAAACTTCCTTGATGAAAATCATATTGCATGGCTGAAAAATTTCCTTCAGAACTATGAGAATGCATTCATTCTTGTATCACATGATATACCGTTCCTCAATGACGTTGTAAACGTAATATATCATGTTGAAAATGCCGTTCTGACACGTTATACGGGTGATTATGAGAATTTTCAGCGTATGTACGAGCTGAAGAAGCGCCAGATAGAACAGGCATATGAAAAGCAGCAGAAGGAAATTGCTGATTTGCAGGATTTCATTGCCCGCAACAAGGCAAGGGTTGCAACAACAAATATGGCAAAGTCACGCCAGAAAAAGCTTGACAAAATGGACATAATCACTCTTGCAAGTGAAAAGCCGAAGCCGGTTTTCTCATTCAATACGGCAAGAGCTACAGGGCGTGTTGTTATTGAGTGCAGCGACCATGTTCTCGGTTATAATGAGCCGCTTACCCGTCCTGTATCGCTGAAAATCGAGTGGGGACAGAAAATTGCCATAAAGGGCGTAAACGGTCTTGGAAAATCAACCCTGCTTAAAACCCTGCTGAAGCTCATTCCGTCTGTTGCAGGTACTGTTGAACATGATCAGTTTGTGGAAATCGGATATTTTGAGCAGGAGGAGATAGCTACGGATAAAACTGCTCTCCAGACTATCTGGGATGAATATCCGTCACTTACCAATGCCGAGGTAAGAGCGGCTCTTGCAAAATGCGGACTTACTACTGACCATATCACCTCGCAGATGAGAGTTCTCTCAGGAGGCGAGAATGCTAAGGTACGACTTTGCCGCATAATGATGAAGAATGTGAACCTTCTTGTTCTTGATGAGCCGACCAATCATCTTGATGTCGATGCAAAAGAAGAACTGAAGCGTGCTGTAAAGGAATTCAGAGGCACAGTGCTTCTTGTGAGCCATGAGCCTGAATTTTACATGGATATAGCTGATGAGGTATGGAATCTTGAGGACTGGACAACCAAAATTGTTTAAAATATAATGAGGTGTTGATATGAAAAAACATTTCAGAAAACGTATATCGGCAGCAGCAGTCGGAGCAGTCATGCTTTTATCTGCTTTGAATACAGCCGGTGTATCAGCAGCGGATGTGGAGGAGACTCCGGGAATTCAGCTGCAGACTATACTGATTGAAAACAATGGAAAGGAATGGACGACAGCAAGCTGGGGCGGTCAGAATCTGACTCCGGATAACAGTTGGAGGACACTTTTGCTGGGCGATTATTACGAAAACGGATACCTTAATTTTGAAGTAAAAAACAGTACATCATCGACGGTAGAATTCAACATAGGGCTGTCCTCTAAAAAGCATGGGGAACAGGTGAAAATCTACTGGACTGATATGGAGAAATATGCAGATATCAGTGCAGGACCTGAATGGACAAGCTATTCACTGCCTATTAAGGAGGTTGTGGATGCACACCCCGAATCAGGCTTTGACCCTGATAATTTCTGGCTTGTTTACGTCAATGGTGTGCCGAAGAACAACACCCTGACCTTCCGTAATGTTAAGATTACCTCCACAGATGATGAACGTCAGTACCCGATAGTGAAGGTGAATCAGGTTGGCTATTACTGTGATGCGGCAAAAACTGCAAGGGTCAGCTATTTTGAAAAATTCGGCTCGCTTAACGGCAAAGCATACGAAATAATCAACGCTGAAACAGGTGAAGCGGTATACACTGGCACGCTTTCCGACGCTGTTTATGAGGAGAATTTTTCAGGAGAAATGGTGCATATCATCAATTTTGATGAGCTTACACAGCCCGGAAGCTACTACATACAGATACCGGATGCAGGACTTGACTCGTCAGCAATGTCTCCGTATGACCGTGCTGATGGTCTGGAGCTTGATACTCTGACCTCGGTTACATTTGAGATAAGAGATGATGTTTATGATGCACTGCTCAATGACCTGACAAAGTATTATTACTATCAGCGTCAGGGGATTGAAATTGAGGAGAAGTATGCAGGTATTTTTGCAAGAGAAAATCTTCATCCGAATGATATTACGGTCAGAAAATGGTCTGACAGGAACAATCCCGATGCCGAGGTCTTTGACGTTTCCGGCGGTTGGTACGATGCAGGCGATTACGGAAAATATGTAACTCCTGCAGCAAATTCCATAACTGATCTGCTGCTTGCATATGAGCTGAATCCCGAAGTGTTTGCAGAGCTGGAGATGAATATCCCTGAAACAGACCCCGACCATATAAACTATGTGGAGGCTCCGGGAATTCTGGCAGAGGTGAAATATGAACTTGATATGCTCCTGAAGCTTGAACACAGCAGCAAAGACGGCTCGTTCTATACAGCCGCAAATTACAATAGTGATGACAATACGATCTATATTGAGGATACACTTTACCGCACGTCAGATCACGAGTCAGATTCATCCGAAACAGATCTGCGCTGTCATCTTGCAACAGCGGATATGGCGGCAGCTCTTGCACATGCTTATATAGTTTATCGTGATATCCCTGTATATGAGGATTTTGCTGAGCAGTGTCTTGCAACGTCACTGCGTGCATGGGAGTGGATCAATGATCCGTCAAATAAGCATAATACCTCTATTGGTGCAGCAAATCGTACCTATACATTTAAAGAGGAAAACTTTGAGCAGAGCAGATTCCACGCAGCCGGAGCGATTTACCGTGCCCTGACCATCAAGGGTGAGGAAGCCGGTGAATACGAGGATTATCTTATTGCAAACTGCGGTACGGAAAGTGTGAACAATTTCTTCAAGGCAGCCTGTATCAACTACGGACACTCCGGAAGGTCATTCCTCGGCTTCTTCCAGTATCTTTATGGGAACGAAGCTCCTGCTGCCGAGATTACAGAGACTTTTGCACAATATAATACATGGCGTACAAGAATGCTGAAGTATGATACATGGGGACTTGAACTGCCGAACTGGGCATTCTGGTGGGGTTCAAACAAGCAAGCTTCTCATACAGCTATGTCACTTATGCTCGGAGATCTGGTAACCTATGGTACAGTACAGGAGGATGTGAAGAAGAGCATCGAAAATCATTTCCACTATATGCTCGGAATCAATCCGATCTCGTTCAGCTATGTTTCAGGTTATGGCGAAAACAGTGTAGAGAATATATTCAGTGCAATCTATACAACGGACGCAAGGCTTGAGCCGTATCAGTGCCCGGCAGGTTATTTTACCGAAGGTGCAAATGACAGCAACAATCCGCACCTTTCAAAGTTTACAGGAAAGTGCTTCATTGACAGTGATGGCGAATGGACAACTAATGAAAATACAATCTACGGTAATGCTGCAATGATATTTCTGACATCCTCCATGATGGCACAGAATACACCGGAGAAGCTTCGTGGTGATGTCAATGCAGACGGTGAGTTCACAGCAGCCGATTTAGTCATGCTGCAAAGATGGCTTCTGGGCAAAGGAAATATTGACGACTGGCAGGCGGGAGACCTTAACTATGATAATACACTCAATGTACTCGATCTATGTCTTATGAGAAGTGAGCTGCTCAGAAAGTAACTGGAAAAGTTAGTGTATAATTACCCCACCAAGACTTGCGGAACATGATGTTCTGCAAGTCTTGGCGGGGTGTATTCTTTTGATTAGTCTAATCCTTGACATAATTTTAATAGCATGCTATAATGTATAAGTAAAATTTGGCAGCAGCACACTAATTTTATATAATTTTGCCTGTGCAGAAATTTGCTGCGAAAATTTCTGTAAAATCTTACGCAAAACGGTAATAATATTAGGGCGTATCAGAGAAATGCCGTAAGTGCGGATGTTTTTTGTTACGGAAAAGGAAATGAGAATTTATGATGAAAATTGACGTTACTGTCCGCAGGGAGACAAAATATATAGCAGTATGGGTCTTTCTGCTTAGTCTGTTCATGCAGGCAGTATTTCTGATTATCGGAAAATGGGACTACACTGTTCTTCTTGGCAACGTATTGGGCGGAGCAGTTGCAGTCCTGAATTTTCTGCTTATGGGAATAACCGTTCAGAAGGCTGTGGAGAAAAGTGAAAAGGACGCTGCTGCGATGATGAAGACCTCGCAGTCGATGCGTTCACTTCTTTTGTTTATCACAGTTATACTGGGAATAGCACTTCCTTTTTTCAATGGAATTGCAACAGTGGTTCCGATGTTTTTCCCTCGTATAGCTATTGCGATAAGACCTTTTCTGGACAGAAAAAAAGCTCTTGAGGAGGTGAAAAAGGATGGAGAATAAAGACCGTCGCTTCAGAACGCTGGACACAGTATATATTCTGATGATGATTCTGCCCATAGTATGCGGAATTGTATTGAAGATACTGACCAATCCTGTAAGCGATGGAATAGCAATATCTGGTGCGAACGTGTTTTTCACAATTAATATGCCGATTCAGGATTTACCCATAACAGAATCACAGGTGAATTCATGGCTTGTTATGATTTCAATAACAGGACTATGTCTTTTCCTTACACATGGAATCAAGGAAAAGGCTGATACAAAGCGTCAGCATATAGCTGAGTGGATAGTTGAAAAAGTTGAAGGCCTTGTTACCGGTAATATGGGTGAATATTTCAGCGGTTTTGCTCCCTTTGTTACAGCAATTCTTGCGCTTTCAGCGTTTTCAAGCCTTCTTGCCCTGTTCGGACTGTATGCACCTACATCAGACCTGAATATTGCAGCAGGCTGGGCAATACTCGTATTTGTACTGATAACCTATTACAAATTCAAATGCGGCCCTGTGCAGTATATGAAAAGCTTTGCGGAACCGGTAAAGTTTATCGCACCGCTTAATGTCATCAGCGAATTTGCAACGCCTGTTTCAATGGCATTCCGTCATTACGGAAATGTACTTTCAGGCTCTGTAATTTCAGTACTCATTGCCTCTGGACTTCAGGGACTTTCTGCAATTATTCTCGGCTGGCTGCCGGGCTTTATCGGAGAATTCCCACTGTTCCAGATCGGTATTCCTGCTGTTCTTTCAATTTATTTTGATGTATTCAGCGGATGTCTGCAGGCGTATATCTTTGCAACGCTCACAATGCTCTATGTTTCCGGAGGTTTCCCTGCTGATGAATATTTCAGACGTAAGTCTGCCAAAAAACAAACTGTATAATTTATTAAAACGGAGGAATTTAAAATGTTAGAACTTGCTATTGGTATTATTCTCGGAAGCTGCGCTCTTGGTGCAGGTATCGCTATGATTGCCGGTATCGGACCTGGTATCGGTGAAGGTAACGCTGTTGCAAAGGCTTGTGAGGCTATCGGCCGTCAGCCTGAAAGCAAGGGAAGCGTAACAACAACTATGCTTATGGGATGTGCTGTTGCTGAAACAACCGGTCTTTATGCTCTTGTAATCGCTATTCTGCTGATTTTCGTAGCTCCCGGCAGACTTGTTGATCTTCTTATGAGCACAATCCGCTAAGATTTGGAGTGAATTGAATGCAGTCATTGGATGTAATATCTGTCAATTTCTGGCAGATTATAATCTCCCTTGCAAACCTTGTAATCCTCTTTACAATAATAAAGAAATTCCTGTTCAAGCCGGTTAAAAAGGTGCTTTCCGAGCGTCAGGAGACTCTCGATAACAAATACCTTGAGGCTGAACAGGCTGCTGCAAAGGCTGAGGAGAACAGACAGTCTTGGGAAGAAAAATTGCGCAGTGCCGAAGATAAGGCTGATGCTATTATAAAGAGTGCCACAGATGATGCAAAGCACAGAGGTGACAGAATTGTAGCTGAGGCAAGAGATAAGGCGGATGGAATAGTACGTCAGGCTCAGACAGATGCCGAGCTTGAGCGCCGTAAGGCTGATGAGGGAATCAAGCGTGAAATCGTTGACGTTTCTGCGGCTCTTACTGAAAAGATTCTCGGCAGAGAAATCAATACACAGGACCACCGTGCGATGATTGATTCGTTTATTGATGGTATAGGTGACAGCTATGACGGAATTGAGTAGAGAATACGCAGAAGCTCTGTTTGCGATTGCCTGCGAGGAAAAAGCTGAAAAAGAGTACTCTGAAGCACTTGAAAAGGTATCCGAAGCTTTGCGTGAAAATCCTGAATATATGGATTTTCTTCTGTGTCCGGGTATACCTGCGACAGAGAGGCTTTCTGCTGTTGAAGAGGCGTTCTCAGGCTTTCTTCCTGAGAATGTGGTATTCTTTTTACAGCTTCTCTGCGAAAAGGGACGTATTCAGCTTTTTGAAGGCTGTGTCAAGGAATACAACAAGCTGCTTGACGCATCTATGTACATTTCAACTGCTAAGATTACAAGTGCGGTTGAGCTTACTCAGGACGAGAAAAAGCGTTTGCAGTCAAAGCTTGAGAAAATGATCGGTCACAGCGTAGTTATGGAGTGTATCATCGACCCTTCTGTTATGGGCGGTGTATTGATTGAAACAGAAGGCAGGGTTATTGACGGAAGTCTCCGCAGACACCTGCATGAAGTAAAGGAAGTGATTGGCAGATGAGCGGAAAACCTGAGGAAATCAGCAATATTATAAAAGCTCAGATTAAAAATTATAAATCACGTATCGAAATGCGTGAAACAGGTACAGTTATTCTTGTCGGAGACGGTATAGCAAGAGTTTACGGTATCAGAGAATGTATGGCGAGTGAGCTTCTCGAATTTGAGGACGGAAGCTTCGGTATGGCACAGAATCTTGAGGACGAAACTGTATCGGTTGCGCTCCTTTCCGATAAGAATGATATACGTGAAGGCACAACAGTCCGCCGAACAGGCAAGGTAGTATCTGTTCCTGTCGGCGAAGCTTTTCTCGGAAGAGTAGTTGATGCTCTGGGAAATCCTATCGACGGAAAGGGCCCGGTTGTAACGACAGAGACTCGTCCTGTAGAATCAGAAGCTCCGGGAATTATCGAAAGAAAGAGCGTTTCTGTGCCGCTTCAGACAGGAATAAAGGCTATTGACAGTATGATTCCTATCGGTCGTGGACAGCGTGAGCTTATTATCGGTGACCGTCAGACAGGTAAGACGGAAATCGCAATTGATACTATTATAAATCAGAGAAATACAGGAGTAATCTGTATTTATGTAGCTATAGGACAGAAGAGCACCTCTGTTGTTCAGCTTGCAAACGAGCTTACAAGGGCAGGTGCTATGGAGTATACAATTATAGTATCGGCTTCGGCTTCAGAGTCTGCACCGTTGCAGTATATAGCTCCATATTCAGGATGTGCTATGGCTGAGTACTTCCGTGAACAGGGAAAGGACGTACTCATTATTTATGATGACCTTTCAAAGCACGCTGTTGCTTACCGTGCTTTGTCGCTCCTTATCCGCAGACCTCCCGGACGTGAGGCTTACCCGGGAGATGTTTTCTATCTCCATTCAAGACTTCTTGAGCGTGCAGCCTGTGTAGCTCCCGAATATGGCGGAGGCTCAATTACAGCACTTCCTCTTATCGAGACTCAGGCTGGCGACGTTTCAGCATATATTCCGACAAACGTAATTTCTATTACCGACGGTCAGATTTTCCTTGAAACCGAGCTTTTCCATGCAGGCATCATGCCGGCTATCAACCCGGGAATTTCTGTTAGCCGTGTCGGCGGTTCGGCACAGCTCAAGGCTATGAAAAAGGTTTCAGGTGAATTGAAGCTCCTCTATTCACAGTATCGTGAGCTTCAGTCGTTTGCTCAGTTCGGAAGCGATCTTGACGCAGATACAAAGGCAAGACTTGCTCTCGGAGAAAGAATTGTTGAGGTTCTCAAGCAGGGCAGAAATGCACCTGTGCGCGTAGGCTGTCAGGTTGCAATTGTTTACGCGGTAACAAAGGGCTATCTCAATGATACTCCTGTAAGCGGAGTGAAGGACTATGAACAAAGACTTTACGACAAGCTTGAGGCTGAATACAGTGAGCTTCTTGAACGCTTTGAACAGGGCTTCTACGATGACGAAGATGTTCAGATGCTTGAAAAGGCTCTGAGCGAAATGCAGAGGTGAACTGAATGGGCGCCGATATAAAGAAACTGCGTAACCGCATAAAAAGCGTCGATTCAACCTTGCATCTTACAAAGGCAATGGGACTTGTTGCTTCCTCAAAAATACGCAAATCAATGGAGGCTATGAATAAGAGCCGTGAATATGCTGATATGGTTGGGAAGGTAATCAGTAATCTTGCTTCTTGTCGGGAATGCGGAAAGAGTCCTTATATGGCTGAGAGGGGAGATTCCAAAACCTGTATTATAGTCATTGCAGGTGACAGAGGTCTTGCCGGAGGCTATAATGCCAATGTTTTCAGACTCGCAAAACAGTATGCGGACGCTGAATTTATTGCGGTCGGCAAGCGTGCCTGCGACAGATACGGTGGAAATTATAGCGCAGAGTATTTCAGCTTTGCTCAGGCATCTGTTCTTGGAAAAGAAATCTGCCGCCGCTTTGCTGAAGGCGAAATTGACCGTGTTGGCATCATTAATACGAAATATATTTCAATGATGGCGCAGGAAGCTCAGATAAGCTGGATTCTTCCGCTTACACGTGAGGATGATGTCCAGATGAAGGGTGTTATTTTTGAGCCTGATGAGCTTTCAGTCCTTAATAAAGCAGTTCCGCTGTATACAGCAGGAATGATTATAGCGGCTGTACGTGAAAGCTTTGCAAGTGAAGTTGCTGCAAGACGATGTGCAATGGATTCTGCCGGAAAGAACGCAAAGCAGATGATAGATGACCTTCAGCTTGCTTATAACCGTGCACGACAGGGTGCAATTACTCAGGAAATCACCGAAATCGTTGCCGGAAGCGGAATGTAAAGGAGGTAATAAATTATGTCAGATAAATCAAAAGGAACCGTTGCACAGGTCATGGGACCTGTTGTTGACGTTCGCTTTGAAGAGGGCAGCTTACCTGCCATATATAATGCATTAACTATACCAAAGGGCGAAAAGACTCTCACTGTTGAGGTTGCTCAGCATATCGGAGACAATACTGCACGTTGTATTGCCATGTCTTCTACGGACGGACTGAAAAGAGGAGTTCCGGTAACAGATACCGGTGCGCCTATCAGTGTTCCTGTAG
>JAGBIH010000043.1 GCA_017935095.1 Ruminococcus sp. | reverse complement strand
ATTAGTATTAGAAGTCTTTGGAAGGGGGGACGGGGGTGACTCCCCGCAGTGCGGGGAGATGTCCGAAGGACAGAGGGGACCGCCGCCGTCAGCGGAACCTTTCCTCAGAAAGGTTTCCCCGATAAATACGTATAGTTTCCCTATAAGCGTACCGCCATTAAGTGCGGCATTTTTTATAACAGAATTAAAGCAGGTCGGCAAGCTCTAAAATAAGTTTTTCGGATTTTGCCCAACCGAGGCAAGGGTCAGTTATGGACTTACCGTAGATATTCTCGCCGATTTTCTGCGAACCGTCCTCGATATAGCTTTCAATCATAAGACCCTTTACGAGCTTTTTGATTTCATCGCTGTGACGCATACTATGGAGAATTTCCTTAGAAATTCTTATCTGCTCATTGTATTGCTTTCCGGAATTTGAGTGGTTGGTGTCAACAATAAGAGCTGGATTCAGGAGGCTTTTCTGTTCGTAGGTTTCTGCGAGGCGAATAAGGTCTTCATAATGGTAGTTAGGGAAGGAGTTGCCTCTGTCATCAACATAGCCTCTGAGGATAGCATGAGCATATGGGTTACCATCGCTTCTTACCTCGCAGCCTCTGTAAATAAATGCATGAGCATGCTGAGCGGCTGTAATGGAGTTCATCATTACTGAAATATCTCCGCCGGTAGGATTTTTCATTCCCACAGGAATAGTTACTCCGCTTGATACCAGACGGTGCTGCTGATTTTCGACAGAACGTGCACCGATAGCAATATATGCAAGAAGGTCATCGAGGTAGCTGTAGTTTTCGGGGTAGAGCATTTCGTCTGCGGCACTGAAGCCTGTTTCAGCAAGGGCACGGATATGAAGGCTTCTTACAGCTACGATACCGCTTTTGAGGTCGGGCATAGCTGTCGGATTAGGCTGATGAAGCATACCCTTGTAGCCGTCGCCTGTAGTTCTTGGCTTACCTGTATAAATTCTCGGAATAATGAGGATTTTTTCCTTTACTTTTTCCTGAACCTCTCTCAGACGAGTAATATAATCGAGAACACTGTCTTCGTTGTCAGCAGAGCATGGACCTATTATGAGAAGAAATTTGTCCGATTCACCGCTGAAAACTTTTTTAATTTCCTCGTCACGTTCAGCTTTGATGTTGATAAGGTCTTGTGTAAGTGTTTGTGCTGCCTTGATTTCGCTTGGATGCGGCAGCTCTCTGATAATATTCATAGCCATATTGATTTACTTCCTTTATATGTTATAATTGATAATTAAAATCAGTTTTGTGCGAGCCAGTCTGTACCGAACCGGAGTGAGAGCTGGTCACAAAGAGTAAGGGCGATAACGCTGTCTGCAACAACTCTTGCTCTGTGGATAATAGCGGGGTCATGCCGTCCTTTGATCACAAGCGAGGTGTTATCGAGAGTATTAAGATTTATTGTCTGCTGTTCCTGATAAATTGACGGTGTAGGCTTTACAGCAGTACGGATTATTATCGGCATACCATTTGAAATACCGCCGAGAATACCGCCGTTATGGTTAGTTTCAGTGAAGATTCTGCCGTCTGCAGAGCGGAAAGAGTCATTCGACTGACTTCCTCTGCGGTCAGCAAGCATGAAGCCGTCGCCGAATTCGACTCCCTTGACTGCGGGAATGCTGAAAAGGATATGTGAGAGTACGCTTTCAAGAGTGTCAAACCAAGGCTCACCGACGCCTGCCGGTAATCCGTAAACAGCAGTTTCAAGACGTCCTCCGACGCTGTCGCCGTCTCTTTTAGCATCTTCGATTTTTTCAATCATTTCTGCCTTTACGCTGTCGTTAAGGACAGCGAAATCAAGAGAATTCAGCTTTGCTATATCAGTGGGAATATCCTCAAAGCAGCGGTCATACACGCCAGCACATGAGAGAATATGAGTACCGATTATAATATTTCTGGAAGCAAGAGCCTGTATAGCAACAGCTCCGGCAGCAACCAGACCAGCAGTAATTCTACCGGAGAAATGTCCTCCGCCACGAAAATCCTGAAAACCGTGATATTTCACAGAGGCCGTATAATCAGCGTGTCCGGGACGTGCCTTGTATGCAAGCTCACCGTAGTCCCTGCTTCTTGTATCCTGATTTTCGATGATAAAGGTAATAGGAGTACCTGTGGTTTTGCCATTAAAGACTCCGCTTACAATTTTAACCTCGTCTGCTTCGTGTCTTGCAGTTGAAATAGAGCCGACAGATTTTCTGAGCGACATCTGTTTAGCAATAAAGCTTTCGTCAACGCTGATTCCCGGTGCAATTCCGTCGAGCACAGCTCCTATCATAGAGCCATGACTTTCGCCGAAAAGTGTCACAGAAACACTTGTGCCGAATGTATTTTTCAAAAAACGTCATCTCCCTTGAAATACATCTGTAATTAAGGCAGCTAAGTAAAATCTGCCGCATGGCTTTGCAGAAAAGTGTCTGCACGGTTCATTCAGCGGAGCTGCCTCAGGAATAATCAATTTTTACAGTAACTATAATTATATCACACTGACGAAGCGGTGTCAATAAAGAGATTATAGGCGATACCGCACAGGTTTTGTGTGGTATTGCCTATAGAATTCAGGTGTTCAGAACCGGCAATATATGGTAATTTACGATAATGAGCTTTTCTTGTAGAGAAAGTAGTAAAAATATTTATCGTAATATGGCATTTCTGCCGACGCAATGCAGGTATAGTGTCTGAAATATTCGTGTGGTTTACTATCGGTGCTTCGTACAACAACATATTCTGCAAGAGCATTTTCGACGTAAAACTGCTGACTCTGTACCATTTCCTCAAGCCCTGTATTATTGAGACAGAAGTATTTGAAATCGGGGGTAATGCCTGAGGAGAGATAGAATCCGCCGTCGAGGAAGCCATAATTGAGCAGTACAGGATTATCGGAGTGTGAGATTATCTCCGCAAATTTATACTGCGGAAGCTCATTTTTTTCATATTTCATCAGATAGACATTAGGGCTGAACAGATAACAGCCTGCCGTACACAGTGCAAGTGACAGAGGGCAGCTTACTGAAAAGAGATTCTTTTTTTTTGTTATGCAGTTAAGGCGTTTTTCTGCACAGGAAAATATAAGTGCCGCAGAGAAGGGGACGAAAAATGCAAGTGCAAACGGATAGTAGCGGTAGCTTTTCCCTCCGCCGAAAACCATCAGGTATGCACTGAGGAATGAACAGAGGAAATAAAATAACTCACGATAATTCTTTTTCAGATACATTATCAGGATTCCTGTTATGATGATAACAAAAGGCAGAGTGAAAAAGTCTCGGCAGAAAAAGAATCCGTTTATGAGGTTATCAGTTACCGAGGCTGACGAACCTCCATAGATAAAAATATTGTCGTAAAAATAGACCTCGAAAAGACTTCCGAGCGAATTGTTGACAGCAAAAAATACAATAATCGGAAAAGTTACTGCCGCAACTCCGACTGCTATAAAGCAACAGCTGCACAGGAGTGTGCTGAAGCCATATCTTTTTATGGTAAGGACTGAAATTGCAATGAAAAATCCGATGTAGAAGCCAAGCATAGTGAATTTTGTCCACAGGACAGCTCCGGAAAGAATACCGATAATCAGCGCTTCACGGCGGGTAAGATGAGCGTTGCGCTGTACACATCCGAGTCCGATGAGAAATGAGCAGAGCAAAAGCGGCTGACAAAGCTCTTCGGCACTGTCACCGTGACAAAAAGCAGCACAGCTGTAAATAATCATTGAAATCAGCGGTATTACACAGAGCGGACGTCCATTGCAGACCGACAGCAATATTCTGTATGACGCATATAAAAAGAGAAAGCACAGGATAATTTCGGACAAAAAAACGCCCAGAAAAGAATTATCCGAGATTAAAGCTGCTGCTGCATGAAGCATATAAATGAGCGGACCTTTATGTTCAAAAAGATCACGGTATGGCATTGAACCATGAAGCATTCCTCGTCCGACGGTCATATAGCAGTTTGCATCCACCCAGTCATTAATCGGGTAGAGCGGTGACGATTTTGAGCAGATTAAAATAGTAACAAAAGCGGTGAGCAGTATAAAAAAAAGCTCAAAAGGAATAGTCTTTTTGTTTATATATTTCATTTTTAAACTCCGTTTAAAAAAATTCTTTACTTCAAAGTGATGATGTGATATAATATATTGTAGCGGTGAATTTACCGTGAAACAATATTTATTCAATCAGGAGGAATTTCTAATGAGTAAAATCAGAATTGGTATTGCCGGCTATGGCAACCTCGGTAAAGGTGTTGAGCTTGCAATCAGACAAAATGACGACATGGAGCTTGCAGGAATCTTTACCCGTCGTGATCCTTCAACGGTTAATCCGCTTACAGAGGGCGCCAGAGTTTATAAGCTCGACGACGCTGAAAAAATGAAGAATGATATTGATGTAATGATTATCTGCGGAGGAAGTGCAACTGATCTCCCCGAACAGACTCCGGAGCTTGCAAAAAATTTCAATGTTATCGACAGCTTTGATACTCATGCAAGAATTCCTGAGCATTTTGCAAATGTGGACAAGGTGTGTAAAGAGACCGGTCATCTTGCAATGATTTCGCTTGGCTGGGATCCGGGCCTTTTTTCACTGAACAGACTTTATGCCGAGTCGATTCTCCCTAATGGCAAGAGTTATACATTCTGGGGCAAGGGTGTAAGTCAGGGACATTCCGACGCTATCAGACGTGTTGAGGGCGTTAAAAAGGGAATTCAGTATACTGTTCCTGTTGAGGCTGCTATGGACGCAGTCCGTTCCGGCAGTCAGCCAGAGCTTTCAACCCGTGAAAAGCACGAGAGAGTATGCTATGTAGTACCTGAGGAAGGCGCTGACAAGGCAAAGATTGAAGAAACCATCAAGTCGATGAAAAATTATTTTGATCAGTATAATACAACAGTAAACTTCATTACAGATGAGGAATTTGACGCTGTTCATAACAAAATGCCACATGGCGGCTTTGTTATGAGAAGCGGACTCACAGGTGACGGCGAAAAGACTCATCAGATGATTGAGTATTCTCTCAAGCTTGAATCGAATCCGGAATTTACATCAAGCGTGCTTGTTTGTTATGCAAGAGCGCTTAGCAGACTCAAGGCAGAGGGAGCTGTCGGCTGCAAGACCGCATTTGATATTGCTCCTGCATATCTTTCAAGACTCAGCGGTGAGGAACTGAGAGCTGCAATGCTTTAATGTCACGGCTCAGATAAATTTTCAGGGCGACCTTAATGGCCGCCCTTTATTCGAACCTTATAAAAATACACTTTTCAGGTGCAATAGAAGCGGATATTCTGCCTTGCTTTTTGCCTGTAGATTTGACTCTACTGCCTGTTTATATGAGTATGAAAGACTTTGTCGAAACGACGGTATATAGCCAACTCTCCTGATGGTAGAGTCGAAAAGCGACCGGTAAACTGTGGGTAGAGAGCGGTTACGGACAGTCGGTTGACTCAACGCCGGAATGGGGGTATAATATAATTCATAAGGGTACTATTTGCTGCGTCGCTTGATTCTCGACCACAGTATTATAATTGCCTGACCGGGAATGCCAAGGATAAAAATCAGCAGTGCTTTCGGTCCTGCCGGAAGAATTGACAGAAAAACTGCCAGAAGAACACTCCACATCAGCAGAGAAATTATCAGAAAATTTCTTCTTGAATTGAACCAGATAGAATTCAGAACAAGCCAGACAATCATGGAAGCCGGAGCCGCATATACAAATGAAAGCCATGTGATCGGGCCCGAGCCGCCTATCAGACCGATAAATACAAATGCAAATGCAGCAATCAGCCATACAAGCAAAACGCTTATACCGGTTATGAAGCTTCGGTTTTTGATGCTCGTTTTCTTCTTTTCATCGGTATTGTCGTTTTCAATGATTTCAGGCTCCGCATGCTCGGCGGTAATAAGGTAGTCAACGGTTACTCCGAAGCAGTCTGCGATAGCTTTGAGGACTGTGATATCGGGGAGCGACTCTTTTCTTTCCCATTTTGAAACAGCCTTGTCGGTATAATTAAGAATTTCAGCCAATTCAGCCTGAGTCATGCCGTTTGAGCGGCGGAGCTGAATTATATTGTCTGCGATGACGGCTTTAATATCCTGCATAGTCATTCGCCTCACTTCTAAACATTATTTATTATTACATTATAGCATATTCTTTATTTTAAATCAACCAAAGATGCGGAATTTTTTTCAACGACGTATAAACCGCATAAAGAAAGGGGTAATTATGAACAATTATATTATCTACACAGATTCTGCCAGTGATATTCCTCAGGCACTTCTTGAAAAATGGGGAGTGAAATGTATCAATCTGACATTTGTTTTAGAAGGACAAGAAAAAATTTACAATGAAAATGAAATGCCGACCAAGACTTTTTATGACCTTATGCGTTCGGGAACTGTTGCGAAAACCTCAGCGATCAATTCAGAGACGTTTAAAGAGGTATTTGAAATTGAGCTGTCAAAGGGCATAGATATACTTTACCTCGGATTTTCATCGGGACTCAGTACTACCTGCGGATGTGCAAAGATTGCTGCTGACGAGCTTATGGAGAAATATCCGGAGCGTAAAATTGTGGTTGTTGATACACTTTCTGCGTCAAGCGGATTCGGTCTTCTTGTTTATCTTACTGTTGAGCAGAAAAAGAAGGGAGCATCGCTTGAACAGGCAGCTCAGTATGCTATTGACAAGCTGCCGTCGATATGTCATTGGTTTACAGTTGATGACCTTACATATCTGAAGCGTGGAGGCAGAATCAGTCCGACAGTAGCATTTGTCGGAGGACTTCTCGGAATCAAGCCTGTTCTTCACGTAGATAATGAAGGACATCTTGTGAATTTTACAAAGGTAAGAGGCAGAAAAGCTGCATTGAAAGCACTTGCTGACAAATATACCGAGCTTGCCGTAAAGCCTTCGGAAGGACCTGTGTTCATAAGTCATGCTGATTGTCTTGACGAGGTTAAGGAGCTTGCAAAAATATTGAAGAGCAGGCATAAGGTTACAGTATCGGAGATTATGGATATAGGTGCGGTAATCGGTGCTCATGCCGGCCCCGGAACAATTGCCCTGTTCTTTATCGGAAAAGAGAGATAATATAGAAACACCGCACAATCTGTGCGGTGTTTTTTTATATGTAAGCCTGTTTTTTCAGAAGTGCTGATATAGTTCTGCCTATTATAGCAAGATAGTTGATATCCGAGACGGACCATTTCTTGAATTTGCCTATATAGCAGAAAGAAATCATACCTTTGATGATATTGTCCTCGGTTATCAGATATTGTACTGCACCGCCGATATTTTGTGCGGTGAGCTGAGCAAAGGCATTGTCGTTTCTGCCCTCAAGCTCATTTACATTATCAATTACGAATATTCCGTCGCCGTTAAACCGCTGTGTATAGCTGCTTTCAAGAAGATATGCGGCGTTTTTTGAGGAGGTGTTTCCGCAGCTGAGAATCAGATTCATGTCCTTGCCTGAAAAAACGCAGACGTCATCAATTTCAAACTGAGAGCGGATTTGCTCCAGAAGTACGGAAATATCAGGGACTCGGCCCATTACAAGGCTTTCGGAAAGCTGGCCGATAAAGCTGAGCTTTTCATTGGTAGTGTCCTTATCGTTGAGGAAAACAATTTTGTTTTCAATATCCTTTTCAACGGGACCATGCTTGTTTATGTCATAGATGACATAACGGTTCTGACCCTTTTGCTGAGCGATATACAGAGCCTTGTCTGCCTGCATGAACAGCTCATCATAATCTGAGCTGTCAACGGGATATGTAGAAATTCCCATAGAACAGGTCAGGCGGAAATTCTCAAAGCGGTCTGCAAAGGCAAATTCAGTATTTGTGCGGATAGCCCTCAGGATTCCACGCAAATCAGTTTCGTCACGTGTGTTTTCAAGCACAATAAGAAAGCCGCTTCCGCTGATTCTTCCGGCGATACCACGTGTGCCGATTTCATTTTTTACTATGCCTGCAATGGTGTAGATAACCTCGTCGCCGAAAAGGTGACCGTAGCTGCTGTTTATTTCGTTGAAATTATCAATATCGAGAATCACAAGATTCACATTATATGAGGGTTTACCGGCAAGAGCTTCCTTAGCAAACGAGGTGACGGCACGTTTGTTGAGAAGTCCGGAAAGAGAGTCTCTGTTTGCTTCAAGAGCCATATTCACATCTTTACTTTTCTGACGTGAGCTTACAACGGAAATAATACCGCTTACTTTTTTATTATCGGGGTCCTCATATCGGGTAATCCCTCTGAAAAGGCAAAGCTCTCTTGTTCTGCCTGAGGTAAGAATTGAAGATTCCAATTCGTAGTCAAAGCGGTATACTCCGTTTCTGATGTCACGGCAAAGGCTGTTGAAGGTATCAATGTAACGTGAGAGAATATAGCCGGATTCGATGGATTCCTTGCGCCATTTTTCAATTTCTTCATTAATAAGGACGATTTCACGGCAACAGTCTGATATATAAATACGGATTTTTTTAGTTTCAAAGCTGTATTCAAAGGCAAGGTCATTTATAAGGCTCAGTACATGACGATATTCGGAAAGCTTTTTTTCACGGCTGTAGGCAAGAGCCTCCAGCGAAAAAATATCACTGAAGGAAATACTGTAAAGCGGTTCATCATTATCGTGTGAGATTTTTCTTACTGATGCCATAATCCAGCGCAGATAGCCGTTTATGCCTTTCATCCGGATTACAGTTCTGAGAATTTCTCCCTTCTGAGCGTTTTCAACGCATTCAAGAATGCGTGGGAAATCTTCATCATCAATAGTACGGCGGATAGAATAGATTACATCATTTCCGAAATAGCTGAAGAAAATTTCATCTGCGCTCTGGGTGTGAAAGCTTTTATCGACAATAACCCTGCCGACGCTGTACATCTGTTCATTTAAGAATTCACAGGAGCTGTTCATAACAGTAAGCCTTTCCTTCAGACAATATCGCAAAATCTTTGTGCGGTATTGCCTTTATTGTTTTTATTTCTATAATTATATCACGTGAAACACCTGAGGTCAAGAGTTTAAATGAATGCGGAATTAACAGAAAATTAACAAATTTTATCGTGACTTCATCACATACATACTATATAATAAGTATATATAAACATGATAGGAGGATATTGCCGTTTTTACGGCAAATACAGGATTTATGGAGAAAAAGGAAATCAAACGGTATTGTTTTATAGCTGTTCTTGCAATAGCAGTATGCGTGATTATTCAGAATTTTTCAGTTGTTATGGGGCTTTGTTCAATTGCACTTAAAGCACTGACGCCGATGTTTGTCGGATGTATAATGGCGTATATTTTCAACATAATCATGAACTTTTTTGAAAAGCGGTTCTTTCCGAAAAAGACATCAGGCGTTCTTAACAGCTTACGGCGTCCCGTCTGTCTGATACTTTCATTTGCCATTACAATTGCAACTATTGTATTGATTCTTAATATAATTATACCGGAAATAGTAAGCGCATTCAAGCTTGTTTATGCTGTAATACCGCCTCTTTTAGTTGATCTGAGGGATTTTGCGCTTACCAAGCTTGAGGAATATCCTGATATTCAGGAACAGCTCAGCAGTATAGAAATCAACAAATCAGCTATTGCCGAAAAAATAACTGACGGTGCATTTGACTTCTTCAGTTCACTGCTTTCATTGATAGGAACGCTTACTGCTACCGTTACAAATATAGTTATCGGAATAATTTTTGCTATTTACCTTCTGCTCAGAAAGGATAAGCTTTCTACAGACATAAAACGTGTCATGAAAATGAATTTCAGCGAAAAAACAAACCGCAGGGTAAGCAGGTTCTTTTCAACAGCTCACGAGACCTTCACAAGCTTTTTTATCGGTCAGTTTATTGAAGCGCTGATAATCGGTACGCTTACTTTCATCGGAGCCTCGATTCTCAGATTGCCGTATGCTGCCATGACCGGAACTATTGTCGGAGTTACAGCTCTTATCCCGATTGTCGGAGCTTTTGCCGGAGCAGGTGTCAGTGCGTTCATTATCTTCACGGAAAATCCGAAGCAGGCTTTGATTTTCCTTATTTTCCTGATAATACTCCAGCAGTTTGAAACAAATGTCATTTATCCAAAGGTTGTAGGCTCTTCTATAGGACTTCCGGGGATATGGGTGCTTACAGCAGTTACACTCGGAGGCGGTCTTTTCGGTGTACTCGGAATGCTGCTTGGTGTACCGCTTGTTGCAACTATATATAAGCTTTATTTTGAAAATCTTGAGGCAAACGAAATAAGAGAGGGTATAGTTCTACCTTCTGAAAAAAAGCCGGAAAAATCTAAAAAGCAGGAAAAAAGCATTAAGGAAAAAAACGCAAATCATAAAAAAGCATAGCTTTTATGATTTCAGAAAATTCTCTTTAATGAACAAATTACACAAACAAGTTTGGACATTTTTGGCTGCTGCAAAAACTGTTGATCGAAAAGTCTTTGATAATTCGCAGAGTTGACTCTATGTATAGATTGACAGACAGATGTGCTTGTAAAAATATCAAACCGTTCTGCTGTTTCCATGACAGTTATGGTTAATAATTCAGTTTGACAATTTTCCTAAGATGTGTTACTATTATTATGGAAATAAATTATAAAGGAGTTCTGGAATATGGTGAAGAATTGGCCGCATGAATGGGAAGGCTTCGTAGAAGGACGCTGGAGCAATACTTCCATTAATGTACGTGACTTTATAAAAAAGAACTATACTCCGTATGACGGCGATGAAAGCTTTCTTAAACCGCCGACTGCTGCTACTCAGAAGCTCTGGGAACAGATTATGGAGCTTACACGTCAGGAACGTGAAGCAGGCGGAGTTCTTGATATGGACACTAAAATTGTTTCCACAATTACATCGCATAGTGCCGGTTACCTTAATAAAGAGCTTGAGCAGATTGTAGGACTTCAGACCGATAAGCCGTTCAAGCGTTCGCTTCAGCCCTTCGGAGGAATCAGAATGGCTCAGAAGGCCTGCGAGGATAACGGCTATGAGGTTGACCCTGAAATCGTGAACATTTTTACAAAATACAGAAAAACTCACAATCAGGGTGTTTTCGACGCCTATACTCCTGAAATGCGTCTGGCAAGAAAATCTGCTATTATCACAGGACTTCCCGATGCTTACGGCAGAGGCCGCATCATCGGTGACTACAGACGAGTTGCGCTTTATGGTGTTGATATGCTTATCGAGGATAAGAAGTATCAGATAGACACTTCACTCGTCAGAATGACTTCAAAAAATATCAGACTCCGTGAAGAACTCGCAGAGCAGGTGCGTGCACTGCAGGAGCTTAAGGAGCTTGGAAATATTTACGGCTTTGATATCTCAAAGCCGGCATCAAATGCCAAGGAGGCTGTACAGTGGCTTTATTTCGGTTATCTTGCTGCTGTCAAGGAGCAGAACGGCGCTGCAATGAGCCTCGGACGTACATCAACATTCCTTGATATCTACATTCAGCGTGATCTGGACAGAGGTATCCTCACCGAGGAACAGGCTCAGGAGCTTATCGACCACTTCATCATGAAGCTGCGTATCGTTAAGTTTGCAAGAACTCCTGATTATAATGAGCTTTTCTCCGGTGACCCGACATGGATTACAGAATCTATCGGCGGCGTTGATGTTGACGGTCACCACCTTGTAACAAAAAACAGCTTCCGTTATCTGCATACTCTTGAAAACCTCGGAACAGCTCCGGAGCCGAATATGACCGTTCTCTGGTCAAAGAAGCTTCCGAGAAAGTTCAAGGAATACTGCGCTAAAATCTCCATCAAGACCTCATCGGTTCAGTATGAGAACGACGATATGATGAGAGTGATCCACGGCGATGACTATGCGATTGCCTGCTGTGTATCATCAATGAGAGTTGGTAAGGAAATGCAGTTCTTCGGTGCAAGAGCAAATCTTGCAAAGTGCCTTCTATATGCTATCAACGGCGGTGTTGATGAGCGTATGAAGGTTCAGGTCGGTCCGAAATACAGAGCCGTTGAGGGCGATTACCTTGATTTTGACGATGTCTGGGACAAGTATGATGCCATGATGGAATGGCTTGCAGGTCTTTATGTAAATACACTGAATGTTATTCACTATATGCACGATAAATATTGCTACGAAAAGCTACAGATGGCTCTTCACGACAGGGATGTAAAACGGTATTTTGCAACAGGTATTGCAGGTCTTTCGGTTGTTGCGGATTCACTCTCAGCTATCAAGTATGCAAAGGTTAAATGTATCCGTGATGAGGACGGCATTGTAACTGATTATGAGATTGAGGGCGATTTCCCGAAATACGGAAATAATGATGATCGTGTCGATGATATTGCGGTAGCGGTTGTACGTGGCTTTATGGAGAAGATAAAAAAGCATCATACATATCGTGACGGCGTACCGACAATGTCGATTCTCACCATTACCTCAAATGTTGTTTACGGAAAGAAAACAGGCAACACCCCTGACGGAAGAAAAATGGGTGTTCCGCTTGCTCCCGGAGCTAATCCTATGCACGGCAGAGATACTCACGGTGCAGTAGCTTCACTTTCTTCTGTTGCAAAGCTTCCGTTCAGATATGCTCAGGACGGTATTTCAAATACATTTTCTGTTGTTCCGAATGCTCTCGGCAAGGATATGGATGTGTTTGTGGGCGAAATTGACCTTGATAAGCTTAAAGGAGAACAGTAATGGCAGAGCCGGATGTTTTTGGAAGTACCGACAACCCTGAGGAGCTTGCAGATCTTATTGACAGGCTTATGTCTCAGGGAAGCGGTCATGTAAATATAACCGCTGATTCTGACGGAGAAGGACTGAAGGTAAGTACAGTCCGTACCACGGATTTCTGCGGTACAAAAGGGGCTTGCTGTCAGCCTACAGAGGACGCAGTTGACGAGGATTAATATGTCCTTGAAGCAATTTAAAGCAAAACCGTACAAGCTCTGTGCGGTATTGCCCTAACCCGATAAGGAGGAAATTGAAATGGAAAATCAGAAGCAGATAGATAATCTTATTGAGCTGTTGGATGGTTATGTTGATAAGGGTGGTCATCACCTTAATGTAAACGTGTTCACACGTGAAACTCTCCTTGATGCTCAGGCTCACCCTGAAAAATATCCTCAGCTTACAGTAAGGGTTTCAGGTTATGCAGTGAATTTTGTAAAGCTTACAAAGGAGCAGCAGGACGACGTTATATCAAGAACCTTTCATGGTACGCTCTGATAAATAATATGACAAGCCGAAGCCTTGTATCGTATATGCGGTACAAGGCTTTATGTTTTATTGTGTTGCTGTATCTGCAAGCAGCTTGGTTGACATAATACAAACACCGTGATATAATCAAGTTGAATCAGAAAATTATCCGGAGGGGTTATATGAAAATAATACATCTGTCCGATTTGCATTTAGGCAAAAGAGTCAACGAATTTTCAATGCTTGAGGAGCAGGAATATATATTAAAGGAAATAATCGGGGTTATCCGCAGTGAAGCTCCCGATTGTGTGGTGATTGCAGGCGACGTGTACGATAAATCCGTGCCTCCGGCTGAAGCTGTCACTCTTTTTGATGATTTTCTCTGCTCACTTTCAGAGCTTGATATACACGTTTTTATAATCAGCGGCAATCACGATTCTCCGGAGCGTATTGCATTCGGTTCAAGACTCATGGACGGCAGCGGAATACATTTTTCTCCGGTATACAGCGGTGAAACTGAGCCGTTTATACTTTCCGACGGCTTCGGAGAGGTTGAGATCTATATGCTGCCGTTTATACGTCCAATAAGTGTCCGCAGATTTTTTGAGTCCGCTGAGATTTCATCATATACCGACGCTGTAAATGCTGCAATTGACGCTATGAATATAGATTTTGACAGTCCTTCAAGGAAAATTCTTATTACTCATCAGTTCGTGACAGGTGCGTCCTGCTGTGATTCTGAGGATATATCTGTCGGCGGCAGCGATAATGTTGATTCGTCTGCTTTCGACGGTTTTGACTATGTGGCACTCGGACACCTTCACGGACCGCAGAATATAGGCGATGAACGTCTCAGATACTGCGGAACTCCGCTGAAATATTCATTTTCAGAGGTGAATCACGTTAAATCGGTGACAGTAGTTGAAATGGCTGAAAAGGGAAGCATAAGCGTCAGGACAGTTCCGCTTGTTCCTTTGCATGATATGAGGGAGCTTAAAGGGGAATTTGATGAAATAACAGGTCTTGGAAGAAGCGATGACTATCTGCATATAACCCTTACAGATGAAAATGAAATTCCTGAGGCAATGGGCAGACTGAGACTGCTCTATCCTAATATCATGAAGCTTGACTATGATAACAGCCGCACCAGATGTATATCTGAGACTGAGCTTATTGCAGATACAAGGAAAAAAACTCCGTTGGAGCAATTTACGGATTTTTACAGACAGAGAAACGGCAGTCCCATGAGTGAGGAGCAGCTGGAATTCACGAAAGAGCTGATCGGAGAAATCTGGGAGGAGGAAATATGAGACCGGTAAGACTTGAAATTTCAGGCTTTGGCCCGTATGCAGACAAGACTGAAATAGATATGGAGAAGCTCGGACAGAACGGTCTGTACCTGATAACAGGCGATACGGGAGCAGGTAAAACCACAATTTTTGATGCGGTTACATATGCTCTTTTCGGTGAACCAAGCGGTGAAAACCGAAAGGCAGATATGCTTCGCTCGCAGTATGCCCGACCGGAAACCCCGACTTACGTAGAGCTGGAATTTGACTATGCAGGGAAGCATTACTGCGTCAGAAGAAGTCCTAAGCAGGAGCGTCCATCAAAAAGAGGAACGGGAATGGTTGTACAGCAGGCTGAGGCTGTTTTCACATATCCCGACGGCAAAACGGTCTCAGACAAAAGAAATGTTGATGAAGCTGTTATTGATATTCTGAAAATCGACAGGGGACAGTTTACAAGCATTGCAATGATTGCACAGGGAGACTTTCTGAAGCTCCTGCTTGCTGAAACAAAAGACAGAGGCGAAATTTTCCGTAAGCTTTTTAAAACAGACTACTACAGGAGGTTTCAGGAGCGTCTCGGAAGTGAGGCAAATAGTCTGAAAAACCAGCGTGATAAGGCAGCAGAGAGTATTCAGCAGTATATCAGTGGAATAGGCTGCGGCGGTGAGGACGATGAATTTTTTTCAGAGCACGAAAATGCAGTAAACGGTCTCCTGACGGTCAGTGAGGCTATGGAGCTTACTGATAAAATTATTGTCCGTGACAAGGCACGTGAAGAGATTTTCAATGCGGAGCTTGATGAAACGGAAAAGATGCTTTCCGAAGTAAGGGACAGGCTTATTAAGGCAGAGGAACAGTCAAAAATCCGGAAAGAGCTTGACAGCTGCGAAAAAAGCTATGATAAGAAAAAATCAGAGCTTGATATTCTTGCTGATGCACTTGAAAAGGAAAAATCACGCATTTCCGAAGCCGAAAATACAGCACGTGAAATTGCGGTTCTTGAGTCTGAAATGACGCTGTATGACGAGGCTGATCAGAGAAGAGCAGATTTTGCTGAGACAGAAAAACAGATTGCCGCTGAAACATCAGAGCGAAATAAAAAAACATCTGAAAAAATTCGTCTTGAAGCTCAGAGAAAGGCGCTCAGGGACGAGCTTTTCACACTTGCTGATGCAGGTGAAAAACGTGAAAGACTTGCCGGAGAATATGGAAAAATCAGCGCAAGAATCAACTCTCTGGATAAGCTGAAAAAGAAGCTTGACGATTATCAGAAGGGTGAGCTGATGCTTGAGGCTGCTGCAAAAAATTTCGAGCTAATCAGGGCGGAGCGTGACAGAACAGAGAAATCAGCAGATAAGCTTACATATGAGATAATGGCGCTGAAGGAACGTCAGCAGCAGCTTGATGACAGTGGAGAGCAGAGGGAGAGACTTCTCCGTGATAAAGAGAAAATGGAAAACTACCGTTCTGAGCTGATAATTCTTTCCAAAGAGCTTGCAGAGTATGCGGAGCGCTGTGTGGAGCTTGAGAATGCGCAGGAGGAGTATCGTCTGGCTACAGAGCTGATGAAGCAGGCGGAAGCGGAATATTCTGTCAGCTACAGGGATTTTCTTGATGCTCAGGCAGGTATAATTGCGGAAGCTCTTGAGGACGGTAAGCCTTGTCCTGTATGCGGCTCACTGCATCATCCCAAGCCTGCTGTAAAGCTTGAAAAAGTCCTTGCAGAGGAGGAGCTTGACAAGCTGAAGAAAAATCTGGAAACGGCTCAGGCTGAATGTGGAAAGAAAAGTCAGGAGTCTCACGTCATCAACAGCATTGTCACAAAAATGGCGGAAAGCCTGAAAGAAAAGGCAGAGAAGCTTACACGAAGCAGTTTTGAAAATGCTGCTGATAAATGTCAGGAATACATTAATGAAAGCGACAGAAAGCTTGCAGAGCTAAGAGACGGAATTATCACGGCAGAAAAAAGAACAGAAGAAAAAAAGAGAAATACTGAAGAGCTGAAAAAAAGAGAGAAAATGTATGATGCACTGATGTCAGTTCTTTCAGAGAGCGATAAGAAAAGTCTGGAAGCTCAGAGCAGTATGAAAATGCTTGAGGGTAAGCAGCGTCTGCTGAATGAGGATATGTCAGCGAAAATAAAAGAGATGTTTGGTGACTGCAGTTTGGAAAATGCACGGACAAAAACTGCGGCGGAATCGGCAGAGGCGAAAAGGCTGATTGCAGATATTAGTATGAAAATTGCAGACGAGGATAAGAAAATTGCCCGTAAAGCTGAGTTTGAACGTCAATTGCCAGAGCTTGATGATAAAGCTGATATGCTTGCCGAACAGGTGATTTTATCAGATAACAATGCAGCTGCCCTGAAGAGCCGCAGAGCAGAGCTTGAAAAGCAGATAAAGGCAGCAGCAGCGAAGCTCAGATTTGCGGACAGAGCTGAAGCAGAGGTGTATGCTGAGCAGCTGAAAGGGAAGCATAATAAGCTCAGAAATGCCCTTGAAGCTGCTGAAAAGTCATATAATTCTGCGGAAAATGAGCTGACTGTATTAAAGGGTAAGATAATACAGCTGGAATCTCAGAGCGGTGCGTTTGAAGGTATTGATACGGAAAAGGAAAAAGCTTATGAAACAGAGCTTTTACGAAGAAAAACCACTCTCACAGAAAAATTGAAAAAACTGCATATAAGAATTTCTGTAAACAGTGACGCTCTTAGAAATATTACCTCTCGGTCGGCAAAGCTTACGGAGCTTGACAAGCGTTACGGCTGGATAAAGGCACTTGCCGATACGGCTACAGGAAATATGTCGGGCAGGGATAAAATAAATCTGGAAACATGGATTCAGACAACGTATTTTGACAAGATTATTGTACGTGCAAACGAGCGGCTGAGGGTGATGTCGGGAGGTCAATATACACTTAAACGCAGCACCTCAGCTGAAAATAATCAGTCGAAAAGCGGTCTTGAGCTTGAGGTTACCGACCATGTAAACGGTACGTCAAGAAGCGTAAAAACCCTTTCCGGAGGAGAATCCTTTATGGCTTCGCTGTCTCTGGCATTGGGACTATCGGAAGAAATACAGTCCTCAGCAGGCGGTATTCGCCTTGATACGATGTTCGTTGACGAGGGTTTTGGTTCTCTGGATGAAAATTCACTTCAGCAGGCGATGAGAGCACTTTCAGGTCTGACAGCAGGAAATCGTCTTGTGGGGATAATTTCTCATGTAGCTGAACTGAAAGAAAAAATTGACCGTCAGATTATAGTAGAAAAGAATAAGAACGGAGGCAGTAAAGTATCGGTCAGGGTATAAAATAACGGTCAGAATTTAATTTGTGTATTTTGACCAAAAATTGTGATGATAAAACTTGATTAAACCTTGCTTTTATAAACATCAATGGTTACTTTTCACAAATTTCACTATATTGTTGAGAAGTTTATTGATTTTTTGTGCTTTTAGTGATATAATTATTATGTTGTATTGCTGGATTAATCAGAAAAGCAATAGCATATATAATAAATGGTTGGAGTGATTTTTGAATGAAACTGACAGAAGGTCAGGACAATGGAAAAATGCCAAAGAAAGCAAAGGTTGTGAAAGTAAGACCAAAGGGTGTAAGAGTACACGAAGCTTCAGCTGAAAAAATTTCAAAGACTGTAACAGGCGTAAATAATGATGAACAGTCCGCAGTGATAAATAAGGAATCAGTGCTTCAGGAAAAGCCTGAAACCGAACCGGCGGCTGTAAATACTGCAAAAAATACTGAGCCTGACAATAAAGACAATAGTTCTGAGCTTGCTTCAATTATCATGAATGCAATACCTGACGATATGAGAGAGAAATACGGAACTATTGAGGAGGTAATGGCGGTTTTGAAAGAGGGTAAAGCTCCCGAGACAAAGCCAGTCGTTGAAAAGGCTGAAAAAGCTCCTGAAGCAAAGCCAGTACCCGAAAAGGCTGAAAAAGCTCCCGAAGCAAAGCCTGTACTTAAAAAGGCAGAGAAAGCTCCTGAAGCAAAGCCAGTACCCGAAAAGGTTGAGAAAGTTCCCGAAGCAAAGCCTGTACCTGAAAAGGCTGAAAAAGCTCCCGAGGCAAAGCCAGTACTTAAAAAGGCAGAGAAAGCTCCTGAAGCAAAGCCAGTGCCCGAAAAGGCTGAAAAAGCTCCCGAAACAAAGCCAGTACCCGAAAAGGCTGATGCACCTGATAGACCTGAGGTTCCTGATATTGATGAACCACTGGATTTCGGAGTTCTTCTGCTTGATGAAAATATAGTAATCGACGATGTGAATAATATGGCTATCGACAAAAATGGTACGCTTGTAAAATATGTGGGTACAACTGAGTCGATAGTAATTCCCGATAATATCGTAACTATCGGAAAATATGCTTTCAGAGGCAACGAGACTGTAAAACGCATTGTAATGTCAAACAGCGTTAAAACTGTTGATAAGTTTGCGTTCTGTCATTGTTTCAATCTGGAGGAAATTGTTCTGTCAGAAAATCTTGAATCAATCGGTGAGAACGCATTTCTGAAATGTCTGCGCCTTAAAAAAATCAATTTCCCTGAATCGCTCAGAAGAATAGGCAAGGGTGCATTCGGACGGTGCAATTCCCTTGAAAATGTTGTTCTTCCGGCATATCTGCAGAAAATCAATGACCTTTGCTTTTTCTCCTGCAAGAGACTGAGGAGAATTGTAATTTCAGGAGATGTTGAGATTATAGGCAATGCAGCATTTTCTGAGTGCTACAGCCTGAAAAAGATTGTTATATCAGATTCTGTTACAACAATCGGTGAGAGTGCATTTTCATGGTGCAGATCACTGGAAAGCATTACAATTCCTTCTTCTGTAAAAACAATAGGCAACTGGGCGTTCTATGGCTGCCAGAACCTTATGACGCTGAAAATCAGCATACAGTCAAAGGATATCAAGGAAGATGCCTTTTGTGGCTGTGAAAATCTGTTCAATATCAATATTTCTGAATTTGATATTCAGGATATCGGACTTGATGTTATCAAAAAAGGACATAGACAAACTGTAAAGGTCCTCAAGCAGATTAACCGTAAAAAAGCTGAGCGCTATGCCCGTGAGCACGGCGTAAGTATGCTGTTTATCTGAGTATCCGACCGCATAATGCTTTCTTACTGTCAAAGAGAAAGGATTATGCGGTTTTTGTGTGTTCAGGACTATTTTATCTTTTACGTGTGTTTTTTGCTTTTTCCCCTTGACAGACGACGTAAAAGGTGATAAAATAATTGTATTAAAATGCTATGACGAAGAGAAGTAGTACAGAAGTTCATTTCCAGAGAGTGCGGGCAGGTGGGAGCCGCATAATAGTGTCTGTGCGAATAACACTTCCGAGCAGCAAACTGAAAGATGTGTCAGGGTTGAAGATTAGTTCTTCAGCGGCGTATTCAGTAGGGGCGACGTGTTCTGTACGTTACAACAGACAAGAGTGACCGCTCTGACGTGGGAATCAGCAGACTGATACTACGTAAAAGCGGTAAATTCAGGTGGCACCACGGGTTTGATTCAGCTCCCGTCCTGTTTGTTCAGGACAGGAGCATTTTTTATTGCCGCAGCAGCCTGAACCTGATGAAAGATATGGGCAGCCTTTATTCTGTCGGGATTTTTCTTACAGATAACGGCGAATGCTGTTCGGCTGAGAAAGCAATATTATAATACCGAAAGGATGATTTTTATGAAGCACATTGATATTAAAGAAGTTTTCGCAACTCCGGAATTAATCGGACAGAGTGTAACAGTCTGCGGTTGGGTTCGTACTGCAAGAAATTCCAAGAATGTTGCATTTATTGAGCTTAATGACGGTACATCACTCAAGCACCTCCAGATAGTTATCGACAAAGCAGCAGGACTTGATTTCGAGGACGCCCTTCGTCTGGGAGCTTCTCTCAGGGTTGTCGGAACTGTCGTTGAAGCACGTCAGGGTTCCGTTGAAATCAATGCTGAGTCCATCGAGGTTCTGGGCAGCTGTCCGCTGGAGTATCCTCTCCAGAAAAAAAGACATACTCTTGAATTCCTCAGAACAATGCCTCATCTCAGAGGAAGAACAAATACCTTCAATGCAGTATGGCGTGTGCGTTCAGTGCTTGCTGCTGCTATTCATAAGTATTTTCAGAGCCAGAACTACGTATATATTAATACTCCGCTCATCACAGGCAGCGACTGTGAGGGTGCAGGTGAAATGTTCAATGTAACAACTATCGGCTATTCGACTGACTATAAGAACGAAGAGGAGTACTACGCAGACGATTTCTTCGGTAAGCGTGCAGGACTCAGCGTTTCAGGTCAGCTTGAGGGCGAGGTTGCAGCAATGGCAATGGGTAAGATTTATACCTTCGGACCAAGCTTCCGTGCGGAGAATAGCAACACTCCGAAGCACCTTGCAGAATTCTGGCATATCGAGCCGGAGGTTGCATTTGCTGAGCTTCCCGACGTTATCGAGCTTGCTGAGAATATGATTAAATTCGTAATCCGTGAGCTTCTTGATACTTGTCCCGATGAAATGAAGTTCTTTGATGCTCATTTTGAAAATGGTCTTATTGAACGTCTTGAGGATCTTATTTCACATGACTTCGGCGTAGTGACTTACACCGAGGCTATCAAGCTGCTTCAGGAATCAGGTGAAAACTTCGTTTATCCTGTTGAATGGGGCTGCGACCTCCAGACTGAGCACGAGCGTTATATCTCTGAAAAGGTGTTCAAGAAGGCTGTTTTCGTAACAGATTACCCCAAGGAAATCAAGTCATTCTATATGAAGCAGAATCCTGATGGAAAGACCGTTGCTGCGGTAGACCTTCTTGTTCCCGGAGTAGGTGAAATTATCGGCGGCAGTGAGCGTGAGGCTGATTATGACAAGCTTGTTGCTGCTATGGAGGAGAGAGGTATGAACCTTGAGCTTTACAGCGACTACCTTGACCTGCGCAGATACGGCTCTGTTCCTCACGGCGGCTTCGGACTCGGCTTCGAGAGACTTATCATGTACACAACAGGTATGTCAAATATCCGTGACGTAATTCTCTATCCGAGAGCTGTCGGAAGTATCAGATAATACGCAGAGCATTATTAAACAATATATGAAAAGGAATGAATTATATGTCCAGATCGCTTTATATTCCTGAGGGTTATAAATCGGCTCTCACATTAAGAGAAACTCAGCACGCAATCAAGTATATCAAGGACGTTTTTCAGCAGGCACTCTCGTTTGCTCTGACCCTTGACCGTGTGACAGCTCCGCTTATCGTAAAAAAAGGCAGCGGTATCAACGATGACCTTAACGGAGTTGAACGCAAGGTTGATTTCAGTATAAAGGAAATTGAAAACGACGCTGAGATAGTTCAGTCACTTGCAAAATGGAAAAGAATGGCTCTCTATCGCTACGGCTACAATGCAGGTGAGGGTATCTATACTGATATGAATGCTATACGTCGTGATGATGATTCTGATAATGTTCATTCCATCTTTGTTGACCAGTGGGACTGGGAAAAGGTTATCACACGTGAACAGCGTAACACTGACTATCTTAAAGAGGCTGTAAAGGCTATTGTCAAGGCGGTTGCATACACAAAAAGAAAGGTAAGTCTGAGATACCCTCAGCTTACGGCTGAAATATGCGATGAACCGTATTTTATAACAACTCAGGAGCTTGAGGATATGTATCCCGATAAGACAGCTCATGAGCGTGAAAATCTTATTGCAAAGGAGCATAAGACCGTATTTATAATGCAGATCGGCGGAGTTCTTGCAAGCGGTGAAAAGCACGATGGCAGAGCACCTGATTATGATGACTGGTCGCTGAACGGTGATATCTTCTTCTGGGATGATGTGCTGAACCGTGCACTTGAAATTTCCTCAATGGGAATCCGTGTGGACGCCGAATCACTCGCAAGGCAGCTTGCACTGTGTAATGCTGAGGACAGAATGAAATACGATTATCACAGAATGATTGCAGATGGAACACTGCCGCTGACAATCGGCGGAGGCATCGGACAGTCGAGACTTTGTATGCTTCTGCTTGAAAAGGCGCACATCGGTGAGGTACAGGTGTCAATATGGTCGGATGAAACAATATGCAGATGTTTCGAGAATGGAATAACATTGCTGTAACGGAACAGACATTAATATAAACAAAGCCTGAGAAGATATGCTTTCTTCTCAGGCTTTTCTTTGCTTTCAGAATCTCTGCTTATTTTTGTGAATGTCTGGCATCTGATTGTCTGCTGTATTCACAAAAAAGCATGAAGGTCATAATAATAAGCATTACTGAAGGTACGGGCGATCCGGACTTATAAGCTCCGGCGTTGAAGGTTGAAACGGCAAGAACCTCTTCTTTAAGCATAAAGGGCATTATTGAATTACAGATTAAGAAGCTGAGGACAGCAGCGGCAAGCCTGAGAAAAATCAGCGGTTTCAGACTATAGCAGCCTGAGGTAACGGCGGCAATCTGAAAAATTACGCAGATACCTCCGAATGATGAGAGTGCACATATGTAAGGTAGAAGCGTATAGTCTCCACGAGGAAGTCCGTTGACTGAAGTTACATCAAGGAAGGCTGATAAAAGCTGTTCAGATGAATCTGCGTCAATTCCGCTAAGCTCAGAGAGGAAAGCTCCTGCGGCAGAGATAGTACCATAATCCTTCAGAACAGAGGCGATGACCGAAAAGGCTATAATCATAAAGCAGATATCAGTCATGGAACGTCCGCCGCTGAGAATACATTCCGTAAGTGTATTTCCGGAGATATCAATGCTTCTGCGTCGGGAACTTTCAGCTGTTGAATGTCTTATAAGAAATGAGACAGCAAAAGCAAGCAGTATATTTGAGGCGGTTGTTGAAAGGAGTATAATTCTGCCTGCTGTCGGGGAACTATAAAGCTGACCTGAAATACAGCCGAAAATAAATGCCGGACCTGCACCGTAGCAGATTCCGGAAAGCAGCTCTGCATGACGCTTTGAGATACTGCCTGACCGATATTCGGAGCATAGCATTTTAGCTCCTACAGGATATCCGGCAAACATACTGAATAAAAAAATCGGATAAATACTGCCGTCCATGCCGAACAGGATTTTGCCTGTACGTTTAAAAAAAAGTGGAACAGCATCAATAATTCCGCTTTTTATGAGAAAGCCTGAAATTATAAGCATTGCGTAGAGCGACGGCACGATAGTATTAAGACATCGGCTGAGAGCTTCGGAAACAGCTGTTTTTGTAGATTCAGTTTCAGTGAGACAGTACCATGATGACAAAAGTGCAGTTGCAAGCTTTATGGGAAAAAGTGCTTTTTTGCTGAAATTCTTCATAATAATCACCTGATTAATCATATTATTGGAGGTAAGAAATTATACTTTGGATTGCGTGACGGAAATTCCGGACGAAGTTAAGATATGGAGTGATTATTTTGTTTGAAAGGCTTGCCGACAAGGCACGTGATACATTTTATCTGAATCCGCAGATTCATTTTGACTGCAATAAGGAGCTGCTGATTGAAAACTGCCGCCGCATTGAGGAATACAACGAGGTTTTTATGCGTCTTATTTCCGGCAGACTTTGTATACATATCTGGGGAAGCAACCTGAAGGCTTATGATTTCAAGACAAAGGGGCTTATTGTACGTGGAAAGATATCACAGATAGAGTTCATCGAAAGGAGCGGCAAAAAAAATGAAAAATCAGCTGAGAGGCTGCGTAAGGATTAACGCAAGCGGAAAAAATCTCTATAAATTCATTAACATGATTCATTGCGGACGCATCAGCTGCTTTGGTCAGTACTGCCGCCGTGACGTGTTCTATGGAGAAATTTATCGTCACGACCTTGCAAAGGTTGAAGAAATGGCAGAGGAGTGCGGCGTGGAGCTGAAAAGTGCGGAGTACAATACCATATCATCAAAGGTGCTCCGCTACAAAAAAAGGATCGGCATAATTCTTGGAATACTTCTTGTACTGACAGCTGCACTTTACTTCTCAAATATTGTGGTTACTATTGAGATTCAGGGGAATTCATCAGTCAGCGACGAAGCGATTCTTGCGGCACTCTCAGAGCTTGACATCAAGCAGGGGACTCCGCTAAGGAAAATCAATTTTCATTACTGCGAAAATGAACTGAGAGTTATGGTTGATGGGATTTCATGGGCGGCAATACGTCATACTGGCAATCGTGTTGTGGTGGAGGTCACAGAGATAATTGAAAAGCCGGAAATGGTTCAGGAGCGTATGCCGTGCAATGTGGTGGCGAAGAGGGGGGCTCAGATTACATATACCTCTGTTTATGATGGAATGCTCATGCATAAGGTCGGGGACTATGTGCCGGAGGGGACTCTGCTTGTCAGCGGTGTAACTGAGGACGATACAGGTCATGTAACACTACATCATGCTATGGGTATAATCAGGGGAATCTACGAAGAAACAGTAACCTTTACAGGCGAATACAATTTCAGCCGTTATATTCCGACAGGTGATACAAGCAATGAACGTTATCTGAGGCTGTTCAATCTGAAAATACCGCTGTTTTTCGGGAAAAATGATTATAAAAGCTCAGACAGTGAGGTGAATGAGAGCGGATTGAAGCTTTTCGGAAAAGAACTTCCTATAGGTATAATAAAGGAGTATGTTTCCGAGACTGAGCTTTCCGAAACTGTTTATACTGATGACGAACTGAAGGAACAGCTTATGGAAAAAATTTATCTTTATGAGAAGAATTTTCTCGGCGATGACATTGAAATTATTGACCGTGAAATTAAAACGGAAAAAAATAAAGACTCCCTCACCTATACTGTAAAGTATAAGCTTGAGGGAGACATATGTGAACAGAGAGAAATTTTTGTTAAAGAATAGCAGGGATCAGGCTTTTTTATGCAATGTACGATAATCCGAAGGTGAGATTCCCTCAGACTCCTTGAACTGTCTCACAAAATAATTATACGAGGCATAGCCGCATTCTCTTGAAATATCTGTAATTGTCATATCCGTTTTGCTTAGTAGTCTTTTGGCGTTGCTGATTCTGAAGAAAATCATTTCTTCGATAATGCTTCTTCCGAAAAGAGCTTTGTAAATTTTCTGGAGATAGCTTTTGCTGAGATAGAGGCTCTCGGCAATTTCTCCTATATTCCACGGCAGCTCAGGATTCTTCATGATTCTGCTGCGGAGTGTGCAGAGCTTTTCAAGCTGAGGATTTTCATTGCTGTTATCAGAAATCGTATATGTATAAAGCTTGTTGACTGTTGCCATATATACAGCGTCTGCGATATCCTTTTCTTCGTCAGACGGAATGGTGTACTGACCGATAATAAAATCAATCCTGATGTTTTCGTCATGGCTGAAGCGGGCGTTCTGAAATCCGGTGCGTATCTGACTGAATATCTCATGCGCACGGTTTTCGTTTTTTGTGAGGATGCAGAAAATGCCCGGAGACCATGAACCGCAAATTTCGTTTTCAAGTATACAGGATTTGAAAATTTCCGCAAGCTCAGCGATTGTCTTATGACGCTGTTCATCGCTGACAGAAGCATTAGATGCGGAGGATATGAATAATTCAAGAGATATGCAGCATACAGGAGTACTATTCTCTGCGGAGCTGAGAAAGCCTTCAAAAGCCTGACATATACCGCTTTGATTAAGAATTATGCCTGAGTGTTTCTGTGGAGAGGTTTTATAGGAAGCCATGCTGCTGTTTATCATGGACTTGATTCTCAGCTGTTCAAGAGCTGCATTAACGTAGTTCAGCCATTGTATATAGAGTGTATTGAACGAAATAGGCTCCTTGCCGAAGGAAACCGCTGAATAACCGAAAAAGTTATCATTATAGTGCAGGGGAGAGATATAGTATGCTGAGGAATAGCGCCTTTCTTCGCTGAATGCCGGAAGAACGTCATTGGAGCTGAAGCTGATCAGATCTGAATAATCACGTCCGGAGGATGCTTTTGAGAGGACAGTTTTCATTTCGTCACCGGCTTCAAAGCTGAGATTTACGTCAGAGCCTGTAGTGGAATCAATATATCTTCTGGTGAGACATAGCTTCAGCCGGTTCATTTTATGGAGAATATATGTGTAATTATCAAGCTTATCGGCAAATGCATCAATATTGTCCGTATTGGTGATATCAAACAGCATATCACCGTAGAGCATGGTTGATTCAAAGGTACTGTTAATTCTGCTTTTTTTCTGTAAATCGTGCCTTTCTTCGGGACTTTCAGTACATCCACAGCTTGCACCGAGGCGCAGTGCACCGTTTTCATTCGGGACCTTTTTGCAGATTTTTCCCGTAATTATACGATAAAGCCGCCTGAGCGATTCAGCTCCGAGCTGAAAATTCGGACGTCTGTAGCTTGTAATTGACGGACTGAACTGATAACCCTCCGTTGAGGCATCGCAGCCTGTGACAGCAATATCCTCAGGTACCTTTATGCCGTTTGACATAAGGGTTTTGGTCATTGAAATAGCCATTACGTCATTTCCGCATACAATAGCCTCAGGACGTTCAACAGAGCCGCTGATTATCTGATGCGCAAAATCTTTGGCAGCCTCAGTCCAGAAGTCGCCATAACGGAAGAAAGATTTATCAAATGACAGCTTATGCTTCTTCATGGAATTCATGTATCCATTGAGACGTTCTTCTGAAATATAATTATTTTTCGGACCTGTAATGCAGTAGATTTTTCTGAATCCATGAACATCAATAAGATGGTCGGTTATGGTTTCAAAGGCATCGCAGTCATCTACAGGCGTATTTTCAAAGCTTTTGTGGTCATTGGAATCAAGCAGCATTACCGGTTTTCCGGAGCGTGTGAGAAGATTGTCTATATGTTGTTTTGTTTCCTCATCGTGAAAGCTGTTGCGGTCATAGAGAAAACCGTCAAAGCTTTCGGACAAAATGAGCTTGAAGATATTTTTTTCTGCATTTCTGTGAGTTGATTTGATAAAGAAGTTATGCATAGGAGCAATAACGGCTATATCACATTTGTTACGGAAGGACTGAGCGATAATTCCTCTGAGAATTTCTTCATGAAAAGCCATGTGGCATTCGGTTATGATAACACCAATAAGTATTTTACGGCTCATTTAACTCCTCCTTTCTGAATTTGTCTTTTGGGCAAGGTATAATCGGTAGAGCAATAATGAAGATTATATGTAATAATGAGCGTATTGTATATAGAATATTGTATCATACATACGCTCGAAACGCAAGACTATTCTGCATATTCGTGCAAGAAATTCAAAAAATCTTCTGAAATTAGATATGATTATTCATTGTATTATTTTACAAACTGTGTATAATAATATTATAGGCAAAACACAAATTATTATTTTAAATGAAAGCTTATAGGTTTGTACATTATTGTAATGAAGCGTTTTAAGATGGGTCCCCCCTCTCCCTCCCAGACTTAACTGCACAGCCTCGGAAACGGCAGAAATAGGCGTCTGCCGGAATACAGGCAGTATTAATCCGATAAGCTTTCAGAATCAGGATTTACCATATTGACGGTAATTCAATTATACAGACTGCGTTCAGGACACCGTAATCTGTATAAATAGGCGAATGGATTCCGTCAGTATGGGACAGCACCCTGTATTTGTTCCGAGTGTATACTTAAAAGCTCCCCGTTTAATGGGCGGTTGATAAAGAAATTGTATTATATGTATGGAAAGGTTGTGTAGGATAATCCTGCACAGCCTTTATTTTTTAGTAAACTACGCTGTCAGAAGCCGGAACGCTTTCTGATATAGAATAGTAAATTTTATTTTATTCTATGTCACACTTTAAGAAAATTTCTGTACTGTAATATATAGAAACAGGAAATTGTAATCTCTAAGTACTTAGTTTATATATAGGAGAACTCCAAATGACCGGAAGTGAAATCATCGCACTTATCCGGAATGATTCTTTAAAAGGACATCGTGCACTATTTGATGAATATAAAAATTTCGTTTATACGATAGTATATAATCGTTTGAGAAATATTGCCTCCAGAGAAGATATCGAGGAATGTGTAAGCGATGT
>JAGBIH010000042.1 GCA_017935095.1 Ruminococcus sp. | reverse complement strand
GGCGGCGGCACCTATTACTGCGGAAGCCGTTTCAATATTCTTAATTCTATAAAGTTTGATGAGGAAGTAAGCAATGAAATGCGTGGATATTCCGTAAGTGACAAGCTTGACGATGCCTTTATCGAAAAGGGCGGTATTCCAAATTTCTCACAGCAGATGACAATTATCGGTCAGACGTACAAGGGCTATGACGTCGTTGACGCTCTTGCCTCCCTCGAAGCAGAAGAAAACGGAGATTACAGAACTCCGATAGAGGATGTAATGATAAAATCAGTTAAAATAAGCACCTATTCCTCTGAGGAGGAAAAAGAGGATTGAGCGCTTTTTTCTGTGTTATGAGATAAAATGTCTGTGCTTTTTTGCAACAGGTTTAACTTTTTGTCACAAATTTAAGTGGAAACTCTTTACAAACCGCTTTTTTTGTAGTATAATGAACAGGTTGAGTTTATAAAAATACAATAAAGCGTTCCGCAGCCTTGTGCCGCAGAGACTTTAAATGTGCAGAATGTGTAAGGCATTCTGCGTTTCATAGGAAAATTACCGGTTTCGTGTATATATATTATTACTTTAAGGAGTGAAAGCTATGCTTAAAAAAGTTCTGGCAGCTATGCTGTGCAGTATTATGGCAACTGCTGCGTTGTCATCCTGCGGTAAGCAGATTGATGTTGATGACGATAAAAGCACAACTACTACAGCCGCTAACAGCACAACAGATAAAAATGTACCTGAAAAAAATATAACCGCAGCTGATCTTGAAAGATTTTCCGAGCGCTCTGTTCCTCAGATTGACCTTGAAAAATCAAATGTCAAGAATTTTACAGCACCCAAAAAAGGTGATACAGTCATTATCATGAAGCTCAAAGGCTATGAAGGAGAAATCAAAATCAAACTCTTCTCCGAATATGCTGAAAAGGGTGTTGAGAATTTCGTCGGCCACGCAGAAAACGGCTATTACGACGGCCTTATCTTCCACAGAATCATCAGCGATTTCATGATTCAGGGCGGTGACCCTCTCGGTACAGGTATGGGCGGCGAATCAATCTGGGGCGAAAAATTTGATGGCGGTGTAAATACCAATGTTATCCATGCTGCAGGTGCTGTCGCTTATGCAAACAGCGGTTCTACAGCTACAAACGGAAGTCAGTTCTATATCGTTACAGGTGACACATATGCCGAAGAACAGTTTGCAGAAGGCTATCCTGAAGATGCAAAGCAGGTATATATGAATGCAGGCGGTACGCCCTTCCTCGATGGCGGCTATACCGTTTTCGGTCAGGTATATGACGGTCTTGATATTGTATTTGCCGTTCAGGACGTTGAAACAGATACAACCAAGGACCCGACAAATCCATATGCTCAGGACAGGCCTATCGAGGATGTTGTTATAGAATATGTCAAGGTCGGCGAGTATAACGGCGAGGAAACACGCTGGTTTATCAGCGATTATCTTGATGATAAGAAATAAAAAAGGACAAAAGAAAAAAGAGTTCAGGAACAGAAAAATATTATCCTGAAAATTAAGGAGAGAAATCATTTGGATAAATTTGTTATAAAGGGCGGCAGACGTCTTACCGGAGAAGTAACTATCAGCGGTGCTAAAAATGCTGCTGTTGCTATACTTCCGGCTGTTATTCTGTCGGACGAGCCTTGTATAGTTGAGAACGTCCCTACAATCAGCGATGTTAATATCTGTCTGCGTATCCTTCAGGAAATGGGTGCAGAGGTTCAGAGTGTCGGCAAGGACGCTTACAGAATCGACCCTACTACAATAAATAAATTCTGCGTTCCTTATGAGACTGCCCGTAAGATGCGTGCTTCATACTATTTTCTCGGCGCTTTGCTGGGTAAATTCAATAAGGCAAGAGTTTCAATGCCGGGCGGATGTCCTCTTGGTGACCGTCCTATCGACCAGCACCTTAAAGCATTTTCTACTCTTGGTGCTGAATATACACTCAGTCAGGGTATGATTGACCTCAGGGCTGATAAGCTCAGAGGTAATCAGATTTTCTTCGATGTGGTTACTGTCGGCGCTACTATGAATGCAATGCTTGCAGCAGTAAAGGCTTCAGGTCTTACTGTAATCGAAAATGCCGCAAAGGAGCCTCATATCGTTGACCTCGCAAACTTCCTCAACTCAATGGGCGCAAATATCATGGGCGCAGGTACCGATGTTATCAAAATCAGAGGTGTTGAACATCTTCACGGTACAAATTACGCTGTTATTCCCGACCAGATTGAGGCAGGTACATTTATGATAGCCGCTGCTGCTACAAACGGTGACGTGCTTATAAAAAATATTATTCCCAAGCATCTTGAGTCCATAACCAAAAAGCTAGAAAAAATCGGTGTGAATATCGAGCAGTATGATGACAGCCTCAGAGTATGGGTCGATGGTCCTCTCGTAAAGGCAAACGTCAAGACAACTCCTCATCCAGGCTTCCCTACCGATATGCAGCCTCAGATAGCTACTCTGCTTACCCTTGCCGAGGGAACAAGTATCGTTACCGAGGGTGTATGGGAACAGCGTTTCCGCTATGTTGACGAGCTCAGACGTATGGGCGCTGATATTACCGTTAATGGTAAGGTAGCTCTTATAGAGGGTACAGGCAAGCTTATGGGTGCTCCCGTCAAGGCTTGCGACCTCAGAGCAGGTGCTGCACTTATTATCGCCGGTCTTGCTGCAAACGGAATTACAGAAATCGAGGATATCTTCCATATTGAGCGTGGCTATGACTGTATGGAGGGAAAGCTTCGTGAAATTGGTGCTGATATTGAAAAAATCAGTGTACCCGATAAGGAATCAGGCAAGAAGGAAGAAAAAAAGACAGCAGTCTGAAGCTGACTATATAATTATTAAGGCGACTGAAAAGTCGCCTTTTTCATTTTTTATAAACAAAACTGCCCCAGAAAAATCTGAGGCAGTCAATTTTATAATCAGAATTCCATTTTAGCTTCAAGATAAGCTACGAGGTCGTCAATAGCTACACGCTCCTGCTGCATAGTGTCACGGTCACGGACTGTTACGCAGTTATCTTTTTCAAGAGTATCAAAGTCGTATGTAATACAGAACGGTGTACCGATTTCGTCCTGACGGCGATATCTCTTACCGATTGTACCTGCCTCGTCGAAGTCAACCATGAACTTCTTGGAGAGCATTTCATAAACCTCCTCAGCCTTTGGAGTGAGCTTCTTTACAAGAGGAAGAACTGCACACTTGAACGGTGCAAGAGCAGGATGGAAATGCATAACTGTACGAATTTCCTTCTTTTCATTGCCGTTCTTGTCAACAGAAGTAAGCTCCTCTTCGTCATAGGCTTCTGTTACGATTGAGAGGAAGAGTCTCTCAACGCCGAGTGAAGGCTCGATAACATAAGGAATATATTTTTCGTTAGTCTCAGGGTCGAAGTATTCAAGAGACTTGCCGCTTGTATTGATATGCTGTGTGAGATCATAATCAGTTCTGTCAGCAACGCCCCAGAGCTCGCCCCAGCCGAACGGGAAGAGATACTCGAAGTCTGTTGTTGCCTTTGAGTAGAAGCAGAGCTCTTCTGCGGAGTGGTCTCTCAGGCGGAGGTTTTCCTCCTTAAGACCAAGGCTGAGCAGGAAGTTCTTACAGAAGCTTCTCCAGTAAGCAAACCACTCAAGGTCTGTACCGGGCTTGCAGAAGAATTCAAGCTCCATCTGCTCAAATTCACG
>JAGBIH010000041.1 GCA_017935095.1 Ruminococcus sp. | reverse complement strand
TGTATAATGGCGATTCTCTTATAGAAGTTTTACTTATATTATTGAGGAAAACCCTTTTGAAAAAGGGTTCTCCCAACGGTCGCCGGTCCCCTCTGTCCGAAGGACAGAGGGGACCGCCACCGTCAGCGGAACCTTTCTGAAGAAAGGTTCCGCTGACGGTGGCGGTCCCCTCTGTCCTTCGGACAGAGGGGACCGGCGACCGTTGGGAGAACCCTTTTTCAAAAGGGTTTTCCTCAATAATATACGTAAAACTTCTATAAGAGAATCGCCATTATACATCCGTATTTTTTGATTTGCTATCAAAATGACAAAACAGTGACACATAAATGGTAGAATTGTGACCCTTTTTCAAATAATTGATTACAAATACTCATGCCACTTGACAAATCTTTTCTCCTTGTGTATAATAAAGACAGGCAAATGCAGAAAGCACTGTTTTGCATTTTAAACCATCGCATATGAAAGGAAATAAAAATGAAAAATTTTAAGAAAAGACTTATTGCTCTTATAGCTCTCAGCTGTGTGGCACTCACATCAGTTGTAGGATGCTCCGATAAAAGCAGCAGCAGCAAAAATGACAGCAACAATAGCTCTACTGATACAATTCTTGACGATATCGAAATTGAAGCTATTACTAATGAAGATGCCTTTACCGTTATCAACCCATTCCAGTATGGTTCTATTCAGGACGGTATCAACAGCGGTCTTGCTGATGTTAATGCTCCCGATCCTACTTCCCCAAGCTCTGAGAAAACAACAGTCTATGAGGCTGTTCTTGATGAAAATAAACAGCCTGTAACTGAAGTTGTAACCGCAACTAACGCTGAAGGTGAAACTGTTACAGAGTATGTTCCTGTTACTACTATTGTTGAATCAAGCGGATCTGAATATGTAAGTGCAACAGACGGAAGATATATCTTCTGGCTCGACATCTCAAAGGATCAGAATTTCCTTTTTGAGGATCAGTTTATTAAGATCACTTTCAAAATCAAGGATAATGCCCCTGAAAAGGATTACCCGATTACCATTAACCCTGACTTAGCAAATGTCAAGGGCGAGAGTCTTAATAAATCAACTAAGGTTATGAATGGTACAATCCGTGTAGGCGGAAGTATCGAAGCTGCTGATGTTTCATCTGAAAACGGACTTGTTGTTTACGGCGATAAGATTTCATGTAAGCCCGGAGACACTGTTGATTACTATATCAATATAAAGAACAATCCAGGTCTTGTTACAACTCTGATATGGTTCTACTTCGACTCTAACGCTATGGACTTCGTTACCTGTGAACCTGTAGGAGGATTTGCTGATATTGCAACAAGAACTCAGACAGGTACAACACCGGCTAATAAGTAAAAACAGCATCACTGCACCACACGGCATTCTGCCTTGTGGTGCTTTTTTTATTCTGAATTCAATACAAAAACTTTCTGTTAATAACAATCGGTCTGCCTTGACAAAATGTAAAAATATTGATATTATAATATTATCAAATTTTTATCATTGACTTGTTTTTCATCGATGAACTAAAATACCGGAAAACAGTAAAAATAACGGCAGCAAATGTCCGGAATAAGGAGGTTTATTATGTCAGATAATTACAATCACGATAATAACAATATTCAGGGTTATCCGAATAATAACTTTCAGGGTTACCCCGATAACAGTATCTTTGCCCCTAAACATTCAGCGGGAAATACTCCGACTCCACCTGCGAATCAGCATACTCCTGATTTTCATCAGGCTTCCAATCAGTATCAGGGGCAGTCGTTTCAGCAAAGTTTTCCCCAGAATCCCTTCCAGCCGCAGAACAATCCCAGTAATATAAACAGGTATCCATATCAGAATAACCAGATGAATGGAAATCATCCGGATTTCATACCGCCTCAGATGCCCAAAAATAATGGCAAAAAAAAGAAAAACGGTGGCTCAGGTACAATCATTCTTATTCTTATCACAATACTGCTTATTCTCGCTATCGCAGGTGTAGGACTCTATATCTATCTCAATCGTGATGACGATTCTTCAGGCGGAAAAAATTCATCCTCCAGAACAAAAAACAGCAGCAGAATTGACGACGACGATGGTGACAGATATTCAGGTAACGACTCTTCTTCAATGAAAGATTCAAAAACTACAAAGCCTAAGGAAGAAACAAAATCTACAAAACCTACGGAAGAAGTAAAATCCGAAGCTACTGATATGATCGAAATTCCTGCTGTAGTCGGCCTTAATTACAAATCTGCTGTTTCGCTCATTGAAAGGAAAGGCTTCGTTGCAGAGCTTAAACAGGTTTATAACGAACAGTACGAAAAGGACCGTGTTGTATCACAAAGTATTGCACCGGGTACTATGGCTCTCAAGGGCAGCAAAATTGAGCTGACTGTTTCACTCGGCTCAGCTATGACTAATATTGAAACTCCGAATGTTAAAGGTCTGCACTATGAATCCGCAAGAAGCAGTCTGAACTATTTCGGATTCACTGTAAAAATCAAGTATGAATTCAGCGATTCTGCAATTGTTGACTACGTAATCGCTCAGGATATCGCTCCCGGCACTATAGTGGCATACGATTCTGTTATTACAATTACCGTATCAAAGGGACCTGACCCCGATTCAGGTGATAATCCAACAGAAATAAAATTCGGTAAGGTCATTACTGAACAGGATGATCTTAATGTCAGAAGCTCGCCGTCAAAAAACGGTACCCTTATAGGCACTGTGGCTAAGGACGGTACTGTTGAAATCGTATCTGAGGAAAACGGCTGGTATAAAATCAAATTCAAAAACAGTTATGGTTACGTTTCCAAGGATTATATCCAGCTCGTTGACTGATTAATAAATACGAAATTCTGAAAGGATAAAAAATGAAAGACTTTATCAGTAATTTACTTGAAAATAATATGCAGCTGAAAATACCCATAAAATATGCAGAATATCTGAATACAAGACCCGGTGAAATTGTGTATTACGATCCGGAAAACGAAGAACAGGCAAAACTTGCATCAAAAACAAAAATGAAAACTGTTTCTTTTCTCGTGATATGTTCTCTTGTGCTCTGGTTTCTTTTCATCTATGTTATAGCAACAAAAAATAAGCTTATTGTTATACTTCTGATGGGATTTGTAACATTTGCCTTTACTGCTGAGGCAATTCACGTTGTCAGAAAAAAGACTCAGGTCGCTATCGGAAGAGCGGTTATCAAGACTAAACAGCGTAAACAAGGCAAGAAAAAAAATTATAGTTATTATGTTGCTGTTGCTGTTGATACCCCCCAAAAAGCTATATATCCGAACATTCCCATAAGTAAATCAGATTATAAAAAAATACAGGAGGACACACCGATTATGATTGTAAATGTTACCGCATCAGGTAAGGGTGTTGTCCTTGAAAACGCCGAAAATTGACGCATTACCGCATAAAGCTTGTGCGAAAGTTGCGAAGTTATCAGGCGTGCTTGGCGAGGTATTTCCTTGAATATTTCTGAACAATCAACCAACCTGTTTTTGTAAATCACTGTAGTAAAAAGGAGTATGCTTTCGCATACTCCTTTTTACTTTTATATTACTTTTTTGAAATTCAGTTATTTAAGCAATGTACCGCCGGTAAGCTTTCCGCCATATGCAGCAAGCTGTGTGTCATCAATATTCTGGAAGTAAGTTGCTCCTGAAAGTGTTCCTCCGGTATAAATCGACGCACCTGAATAGGCTGTACAGCCTGCAATAATTTTGCTTACAGATTTATCTGCAATAAAGGATACGATAACATTTCCCGAACCGTCAGTAAGGGTAATTCTTGTGCCTGCACTTACAGAGCATGAAGCCGAAACAGATTCGGTCATGCTTGTTGAGCCGCCCATACCGCCCATGCCTCCCATACCGCCTGAGCCTGTATCCTTTACGTATACACCGCCTGAGTATGTTATACTGCTTCCGTCACCGCAGTCAAATGCCTCCTGACCGTTTGAAACAGCAATTCCTCCTGAAATGTTGAGGGGACCGTTTGAATCAAAGCCGTCGTGATCTCCGTCAGCTACATTAACAAGTACAAAACCACCTTTAATGTTAAGGCTGTAATTTCCGCTTGCTGTACTGCCGAAGCCGCCTCCCCAGCCTCCAGGTGAAGTATTGCCTGAGCCGTCTGCACCGCCTGCTGCGTTATAACCGTCATCTGTTGTGTTGGAGATTACTGTACCACTGTTCTGAGTCACATTAATGCCTTCCATACCCTCGTAGCCTTTATATATGATTACTGTCACATCATCATAGGTAGCCGCACTTCCGTGCCCGATTACAAGGTCAGCGTCGGAATGAACTGCATCATCTCCCGAAGAAAGCTCCATTTTACCGCCGATGAGGTCGATATTTCCGCTCGCATGAATGCAATCATCTGTTGAATTTACACTGATATTTCCACCATTGATTGCAATAGCACCTGTAACAGCCGTACCTGTTGTGGTTGTACCTGAGCTGCTGCCGGGTCTCCAGCTGCCAGTACTTCCATTGCTGCCTGAAGAAGTTGCCGGACAGGTTGTTTCAATATTAATATCACCGCCGTTTATAGTGAGCAGCTGTGAAGCGTGAATGCCGTCTGAGTAAGCTGTAACATTTATACTACCTCCATTGACAGTGACATTGCCTTTGCCTGTTGTAGTATCCGTCTCTGTAGATTTGATTCCGTCGCCCTGCTTTGAATTGACTGTTATATTCAGAGTACTGAAATCAGTATCTGTATCATTTCCGATTGTGACACTATCCTTTCCTCTTACAGCGTCATCAACTGCATTTACAGTAATATTTCCGTTGTAAAGCTTGAGGTCGTTTTTGCACACGATGCCGTCCTCAGCATTTCCATTTACTGTAAGGCTGCCGCTTCCCTTGATTTTGAGGTCATCACAGGAATAAATCGCACCCATTCCTGCATCTGCATTTGTGTAGCTTGTACCGTCCGAAATCGTATTCTCGTATCCGTTCTTTGCTACTATCTGCACCTCGTCTCCGATAGAAGCCACATATATCGGAGAATCAGCCGTATTTGTAAGATTCACACCCATAAGGTCAAGCTCGACAATTCCGTCGGGATATGCGGTTTTATCAACATCTACAACTATCTGACCGCCTGTCATTTCGCCGCTTACTGCAAATACTCCGGGCTGAGTGATTGTACACACATTGTTATTAACAGATGCTACCTCAGCAGGTGCATCTGAAAGAAGTGAAGCTGACGAGAGTGTGATTGTATAATCTGTTACTGTTGTAACCTCTCCGCCTGTTGAATTCATATTTACTGTGTTGAATTCAGAAACAGTGCCTGTCATAGCAAATACATTATCAAGCTCATTGTTATGAGTCACTACTGCATCTGTGCTTCCGTTTTTAAGGTTATATACTGAATCAGCAGTGATTGAAGCGTCACTGATAAGCACATACATATACTTCTTAACGGGTACAAATGTAAGCGAATCATTTACTATAATTGTATTTGCCTTTTTCCAGCAGCCGTCCTCTGTATTTGAAGCATCTCCGATACAATTGAGAATCATTGTACCCTGTGTTGCTGAAAGGAGGGCTGTATCTGTCTGATTA
>JAGBIH010000040.1 GCA_017935095.1 Ruminococcus sp. | reverse complement strand
TGCTGCGGAGGTGCTTTCTGCCGATCCTATAGCAAAGCTTATGAAAGGTATTGATAGCGGACTTGCTATAGCGCAGAGTGTGCTGATATGTTATTTACTGATGTTTGTTCTATGTACCGCAATACTTATGCAGTCAATTTCGTAGGAGGGTAATAATGGAGGAATTTTCAAATGCTGTAAAAGCAGTCTGTATTGTTTCAGCAGCGGTCTGTATAGTTGAAAATCTTGTTTCGGGTACAAGACTTCGGTCACAGATGAGACTGATTCTGAATTTTGTGCTGCTTATGGCTGTAACAGCGCCGTTTGTAAGAGGAGGACTTGAATTTGAACTTCCTGATTTCGGAAAATATGACTCTCCGGATTACTCATATTCTATGGAAATATACCATGAGGAGCTAAAGCGTAAAACTTCAGAAAATGTATCTGCGGTTCTTTTGGAGCAGATTACTGCGGCAGGAATAAAATGCGAAAAAATTGAGGTCGGTGTTAATATTTCAGAAGATAGCAGCATATCTATTAGTAGGGTCATAATCAGTGCGGATGATTTCAATGGAGCGGCAGAAATAGTCAGGAGCAGTCTTGGAAGTGAGACGGAGGTTTTAGATGAAAATACCTGAAAAATTCATGAAAATGAAAAAAGACAAAAAAATGCTTACAGCTGTGACAGCTCTTGGAATTAGCGGACTATTGCTGATAATGATATCATCACTGATTCCCGAAAAAAAGCAGCCGGACGAGTCGGCGGAAATAAATCAGATGGTTATGACTGACGCAGAAAGCTACTGTTCCGAAACTGAAAAACGGCTTGAGGAGTTTCTGAAAAATATTGAAGGGGCAGGTGATGTAAGAGTATACCTCAAGGTTGGAAGCAACGAGAAGTATGTATATGCCACTGAGGGAAAACGAAGCAGATCTGAAAATAAAACGGAGGAGGAAGAGAAGTATGTGATAATTGGCGGGGGAAGCGAAAAATCTGCACTCATTGAAACAATTGAAGCTCCCGCAATAGAGGGTGCGGTAATTGCCTGCAGCGGTTGTGACAGTCCGATAGTGCAGGAACAGATTTACAGGGCAGTATCAGCAGCTCTTGGAATTCCAACGGGAAAAATATATGTAACCAAGCTTAAATAAAGGAGAATATCTATGAAAAAACCAACAGTTATTATAGGAAAGAAACAGATCATTATGGCATGCCTGACACTTATGCTGACAATTGCGGTCTACATAAACTATGTAACAGCACCTGAGCTGAAAGGTAAAGCTGATAAAACAGCAGCGTCTGCCGAGGGGAGTGAGAGCATAAATTATGGTGACACAGAGTTTGTAAATGCAGATGCTGAGTCTCTGTCGGCAGAAGCAACTGATTATTTTGCTCAGGCAAGACTTGACAAAATGAATAATCGTGACGAGGCTGTCCAGACACTTCAGACAATAATCGGCGGCGGAGATATAACTGAGGACGAAATGGTGGTAAATGCCCTTGACGCTGTACAGGTTTCAAAGCTTATTGAATCTGAGGGTACAATTGAATCTTTAGTCAAGGCTCAGGGCTTTGAGGACTGTGTAGCATACCTTGATGGCGAAACAGCAAAGGTCGTTGTAAAGACTCAGGGGCTGGATAAAGCTCAGGCAGCGTCAATAAAAGAGATAATTCTTGGTGTAACAGAAGTTTCTGCACAAAATATCAGAATTTTTGAGGTAAAGTAGTTGTACAAATGAAAATTTTTTGGTATAATATAAAGTAAGGGTGTAGATGCTGTATTTGGTTAAAAAACACACTCAATTCTGTTGATATACGGAGGTAAAAAAATGGGAGTAGTAAAAGAACCTGCCAGAAGCAGACTTAAAATATCAGAAGACGTTATTATTACTGTTGCAAGACTTGCTGCCCTTGATGTCAAGGGCGTAGCAGGTCTCAGCGGCGAGGTCAGCAAAATGAGTAAAATCCGTAAAAACGGACCTATTAAAATCAGCATGATAGGTGATGTTGCTGCAATAGATGTAAAAATCATAGTTAAGAGCAGTGAAAAGGCAAGTGCAGTAGCAAATGAGGTACAGTCGGCAGTTAAGGAAAATGTTCAGAATATGACCGGAGTTGCTGTTGCAAGAGTAAATGTTACAATCAGCAATGTTGTTTTTGATTGACCCATACCGTCCTAAATTAATATAAAGGAGAGTTTAAATGACAAGACGTGAAATAAGAGACAGTGCATTCAAGCTTGTTTTCGAGCAGCTTCTGCGTGATGACGATATTCAGGAACTCTATGAAATTGCAGAGGAAATTGAGGAAATAACTGTCAACGATGAAGTAAAGAAAATTGTTGAGGGAACTCTTGAGCATGCGGAAGAGCTGGATAAAATTATTTCCGGCTACAGTAAATCGAGAAGTATTGCAAGAATTTCAAAGCTGAATCTTGCTATTCTGAGAATAGCGCTCTATGAGTCTATTTATGATGACAATACTCCTATGAATGCTGCAATCAGCGAGGCTATCAAGCTTTCGATGACATACACATATCAGGAAGATACTTCATTTATTAATGGAGTTCTCGGAGCGTTTTCACGTGATACCAAGAAGGAAGAGACAGCAAATGCCTGAGTTCCTCGGAATTGATACAAGTAACTACACAACCTCAGCGGCAGTATATAACAGCGAAGAAAACAGAATATATCAGTACAAAAAGCTGCTGCCCGTAAAGGACGGTGAGCTTGGACTACGGCAAAGTGACGCAGTTTTTCATCATACAAAGCAGCTTCCCGGAATTGTTGAGAAGCTTTACAGCATGGCTGTGCTCGGCAGACCCGTTGCAGTTGGTGCGTCAATAAGACCGAGAAATACGGAAGGCTCTTATATGCCGTGTTTTCTCTGTGGAGAAGGCTTGGCACAGTCGCTTTCGGCAATTGAGAAAATTCCGTTTTATTCAACTTCTCATCAGGTAGGACATATTCTTGCCGCTCTTTATTCAGCAGAAAGGCTCAGGCTTATAAATCAACCTTTTATTGCGTTTCATGTGAGCGGAGGCACAACAGATTGTCTGCTGTGTGAGCCTGACGAGGAAAACGTACTGAAAATAACTACACTCGGAACCTCTCTGGATTTGAAAATGGGACAGGCTGTTGACCGCACAGGAGTAATGCTTGGATTAAAATTTCCGTGTGGAGCAGAGCTTGAAAGGCTGGCTGAAAATGCAGACAAAAGCTTCCGTGTGAAGCCTGTACTTAAAGGTGCTGACTGCTGCCTTTCGGGAGTTGAAAACAAATGCAGAGCAATGCTTGAGCAGGGTGAGAAGCCTGAGAATATTGCAGGCTACTGTCTTGATTTTGCTGCAGAGACTATTATTGCCATGACAGCGGCAGCTTTAGAAAAATATGGTGATATGCCTCTTGTTTTTGCAGGTGGCGTGATGTCCGACATGATTATACGTAGAAAAATCGTTTCCCGTTTTGGTAATGCTGCTTTTGCTTCGCCGGAATTTTCATGTGACAACGCAGCCGGAGTGGCTATTTACGCATTTTTAAAGCATACGGAGAAAAACAAATGCCTGTTATAACAGTTACACAAATAAATAAATATATCGGCTTTATCCTGAAAGGCGACAGGAATCTTCAGGGTGTTATGGTAAAGGGTGAAATTTCGAATTTCGTTCAGCATTACCGCAGCGGTCACATTTATTTTACGCTGAAGGACAGTGAAAGCTCAATAAAGGCTGTTATGTTTTCATCGGCTGCAGCAAGACTGAAATTTACTCCGGAGGATGGTATGTCCGTTGTTGTTTCAGGCAGCATTTCAGTATTTGAGCGTGACGGCGCATATCAGCTTTATGTGAATGATATTATTCCTGAGGGGGCAGGCGCTGCAAGTGTAGCTCTGGAGCAGCTGAAAAAGAAGCTTGCAAAAGAGGGAATCTTCGATACTGCTCATAAGAGAGCTTTGCCTGTTATGCCACGCAAAATAGGTGCGGTTACTTCACTCAGCGGAGCTGCGGTCAGGGATATTATAAATGTACTGTCAAGACGTTATCCGATTGGTGAGCTTTATGCGGTCAATGCGGTAGTGCAGGGCGAGAGTGCCCCTGAGTCGATATGCCGTGGAATATTAAAGGCGGAGGCTGCCGGCTGTGATGTAATTATCGTTGGCAGAGGAGGCGGCTCATCTGAGGATTTGAGTGCGTTCAATACTGAAAAGGTCGCATATGCGATATATAATTGTAAGGCTCCGGTAATTTCGGCAGTCGGACATGAGACAGATTATACAAATGCTGATCTTGCAGCAGATATGAGAGCGCCTACGCCTTCTGCGGCAGCAGAGCTTGCGTCACCTTCAGCTGAGTCCTTGTACGAAAAAATCGGAATATTGGAAAGACGTGCGGAAAAGGCAGCGTTAACAGCTCTGGATAAGTCTGCTGACAGCTTTATAGCACTCAATGCGAGGCTGACAGCTCAGTCTCCTGAAAATCGCCTCCGACTTTCACTTGAAAGACTCGAGGGCTTTGATAAAAGAGCTGAGAATGCAATTGTACGTTATATAGAAAGTCTTGAAGCTGTACTTTCTGAAAAAACATCAAGACTTGACAGTCTTAGTCCGCTTAAAGTATTGTCGAGAGGATATTCTCTTGTTTATAAAGGGGAAGAGCTTCTGAAAAATGCTGACTCTCTTGAAAAAGGAGAGCGTATACAGATTCGTTTCGGCAGCGGTACAGCAGAAGCCGAAATTATTGATAAATGGTGAAATGATGGAAGAAAAGATTACTTTTGAGGAAAACATGACAAGACTCGGCAAAATTGTTGCTGAGCTTGAAAAGGGCGAAATACCGCTGGAGAAGGCGGTTGAGCTGTATGGCGAGGGAGTTAAGCTTTCAGCGCAGTGCAAAAAACAGCTTAGTGAAGCTCAGATAAAAATAACGGAGGATAACGGATGTGATCCGTCTGAAAAATAATTATGGAATTTAAGGATAAATTTGCGGAATATATTGAGTATACAGAATCAAATCTTAAAAAATATAATGCACTGACCGAATCGGAAAGTGCTCAGAAAAACCTAATAGACGCTATGAATTATTCGCTTGAGGCAGGCGGAAAACGTATCAGACCGGTGCTGGTTTATGCTTTTACTGAGGCTTTTGGCGGTGATTACAGAAGTGCAGCAGCTCCTGCAAGCGCTATTGAGATGATACATACCTTTTCGCTGATTCACGATGATCTTCCTGCTATGGACAATGATGATTTCCGTCGTGGAAAGCCTTCCTGCCATAAGGCGTTTGGTGAGGCTATGGCTATTCTTGCAGGCGACGCTCTTTCTGTTCTGCCTTTTGAAATTATTTCCGACGACAAAACATTGTCAGATGCTCAGAAGGTGAAGATAATCTCTGTTCTTTCAAAGGCTGTCGGCAGAAACGGTATGATTGGCGGTCAGGTTATTGATATGGAAAATGAACAGCGTGACGATGTGTATGAAGCAAACCTCCGCAATATGTACCGTCACAAAACAGGGGAGCTTATTGCAGTATCATGCGTTATGGGATGTATATGTGCGGGAGCAGACGAGAATTCAATAAAAATTGCCGCTGATTACGGATATAAGCTCGGACTTGCTTTTCAGATAATAGATGATATTCTTGACGTTACAAGCACTACTGAGGAGCTTGGAAAGCCTGTTGGCAGTGATGCGGAGGAAAACAAAACAACCTTTGTTACTCTCTACGGAATTGAAAAAGCGCAGGGGATTGCCGACAATATTACTTGTGAGGCTCTTGACTGCCTTGAAAAGCTTGGAAATAATGAATTCCTAAAAGAACTTACTGAAATGCTTCTTAACAGGAAAAATTAACATAAAGGAGCTGCGGAGCAGGTCATATCAGATGAAAATTCTTATCTGATAACATTGATGTCTCCGCTTCAAAAAAATGAAGAATAATATTAATTCAGATAAAAAAACTGTCTTGTCAGAGCTGAAGCTTCCTGAGGACCTTAAAAAGCTGTCTCTGAAACAGTGCAGTAATCTGTGCAATGAAATAAGGAATGTATTGATTTCAACAGTCTCCAAAACAGGAGGACACCTTGCTTCAAATCTCGGTGTTGTTGAGCTGACTATGGCTATTCACCGTAATTTCAATTCGCCAGAGGATAAAATAGTCTGGGATGTGGGACATCAGTCATATACCCACAAAATACTTACAGGCAGATTATCACAGTTTTCGACTCTCCGTCAGCAGGACGGAATTTCCGGCTTTCCGAAGCCTGAGGAATCAATCCATGATACCTTTATCAGCGGACACAGCAGCACCTCGGTATCAGTTGCCTGTGGTATTGCCGAGGCGATGAAGCATCAGCATAAGGACAACTATGCGATTGCAGTAATCGGAGACGGTGCAATGACAGGCGGAATGTTCTACGAAGCCATGAACAACGGTGGGCGTGACAAAAACAACAACCTCATTGTTATTCTGAATGACAATAATATGTCTATTTCCAAAAGTGTAGGCTCACTTGCGAAATACCTGACCTCACTGAGAAATACTGAGAAATATCTTTCAACAAAGCGTGCTGTTGAAAAAGGTCTGGAGAAAATTCCGGTTATGGGTACAACAGTGACCAAGGGAATCAAAAATGTCAAGGACACTGTGAAATATAAGCTGCTGAAGCAGAGCACCATATTCGAGGATATGGGATTTATCTATCTCGGACCTGTAAACGGTCATAATCTTGAAGAGCTTGAAGAAATAATGCATATGGCTAAATCCTACCATAAGCCGGTTTTGATTCATGTAAATACAGTTAAGGGCAAGGGATATATTCCGGCGGAAAAAAATCCAGGTGAGTATCACGGAATCCCGAAATTTGATGTTGCTACAGGAAATCCCGAGGTTTCGGTTGATGAGTGCTATTCCACTGTTTTTGGCAGGGAGCTTGTCAGATTAGCTGAAAATGACGATAGAATCTGCGCTGTTACTGCTGCTATGAAATACGGAACAGGTCTGCAATTCTTCCATAACAGCTTCCCTGAACGATTTTATGATGTCGGTATTGCCGAGCAGCATGCCGTAACATTTGCAGGCGGACTTGCTTCAATGGGACAGATACCTGTATTTGCAGTGTATTCCACGTTCCTGCAGCGCTGCTACGATCAGCTTGTCCATGATGTTGCAATAGGAAAGCTCCATGTTGTACTTGGAATTGACCGTGCAGGAATTGTAGGCGAGGACGGAGAAACTCATCAGGGTCTTTTTGACGTCCCGATGCTGACCGCTATTCCGAATACGGTAATATATTCGCCGTCATGCTTTGAGGAGCTGAAGCTTTGTATGCAGAAGGCGATTTATTCAGATAAAGGACTGGCTGCTGTAAGATATCCGAGAGGCGGCGAAGGTGCTGACACAAATCATCATCATATCAGCACGGACTATCTTTTTGTCCGTGGAAAGCAAAGTGATACGCTGATTATAACATACGGCAGAATCTACAATGAAGCCTGCAAGGCGCGGAATCTTCTCAGTAATGATGGAATAGAATGTGATATACTGAAGCTTACCCAGATTTATCCTATTAATGGAAACCTCTTTGATGAGATAAAAAGATATAAGAGGATAGTCTTTTTTGAGGAGTCTATGGGTGAGGGAAGTATTTCCGAAAAAATCGGAAGCAGACTTGCCGAGCTTGCATATTCCGGAGATTACAGCAGAGTCACTGCCGATGGCTTTGTAAAGCAGGCATCAGTTTCAGCCTGTCTTGAGATGCTTGGACTGACATCTGCTGAAATGGCTGATTATATAGGAAAAAGGAGTGCCGGAAATGGCAAGACTTGACAGTGAGCTTGTGCTTCGGGGAATTGCAAGAAGCCGTGAGCGTGCCAAGGAAATGATAAAATCAGGAAATGTAAGCGTAAATGGCAGGATTGTTATAAAAGCCTCAGCAGAGGTTTCCTGTGAAGATACCATAGAATCCTCCGAGGAGGAGCTTTACGTTGGCAGAGGAGCGCTGAAGCTTGAAAAGGCTGTACGTGAATTCGGAATTGATATTTCCGGAAAAGTATGCCTTGACATCGGAGCCTCAACCGGAGGCTTCACTGATTTTATGTTGAAAAACGGTGCACAGAGAGTATTTGCCGTAGATGTAGGGCATGACCAGCTTGCACAGTCATTGCGTGAGGACAGCAGAGTGGTGAACCTTGAGGGAACTGACATCCGCAGTGTTACCGTTGAAAAGCTTGGCGGAGCGGCAGACTTTATTTCGGTGGATGTATCATTTATCTCGCTGAAAAAAATTCTGCCGAAGATGTATGAGCTTATGAAGGACGGAGCGTGTGCAGCGGTGCTGATTAAGCCTCAGTTTGAGGCAGGCAGAAGTGATATCGGCAAGCACGGTATAGTGAAAAACAAAAAGGTACACGAGAGGGTGCTGCAGGAAATAGATTCATTTGCCGCAGATACCGGATTCTGTGCAAAGAAATATACATTTTCCCCTGTTAAGGGCGGAAGCGGCAACATAGAGTATCTTGCAATGCTCTGCAAGACAGATTCCGCTCCGGTAATCCATGATTTTCATGAGCTTGTGGAAAGTTCATTCAATCAATTGTAAGGAGTGCTTGTATGAAGGCAGTATTGTATCCGAATTTTCAGAAGCCGCACGCATTGTCCTGTGCAAGAGAAGCCTGTGATGTGCTTCACAGCGCAGGTATTGAAGTTTCAGTGAGCGGAGAATTCCGCAGCGATTTCTCTGATAAGCCATTTGTGAAGTTTGAGAATATAAGTGAAGCGGCAGCTGCGGCTGATTTTGTAATTGCATTCGGAGGTGACGGCACAATCCTCCGCTGTGCAAAATTTCTCATGGGGACTGATACAAAGCTGCTCGGAATCAATACAGGTACACTCGGCTTTATGGCAGGTCTTGAATCTGACCAGCTTGACAAGCTGAGACTGCTTACCTCAGGTGACTACGAAGTATCCGAGAGAATGACACTTGATATTGTTTTTCATAATGCGGACGGTGACGAGGTACATACAGCACTCAATGAAGTGTCTGCGAGGTCGGGAAGCTTCAGGATATGTGATTTTGAGGTTTATTCCGAAGGATATCTTGTCGGGAAATACCGTGCGGACGGAGTGTTGTTCAGTACACCGTCCGGCTCGACTGCATATGCGCTTTCGGCAGGAGGTCCGGTGATTGAGCCTGACCTTGAATGTATTGAAATGACGCTTATCTGTCCTCATTCACTGTTTTCAAGAGCGACCTTGTTCTCGGCTGACCGTAAGCTGCGTCTGACTGCTAAACCGGCAGAAGGAGAATGCATGGTGATTAATGTTGACGGAGAGCTTCACATTAATCTCAGGGAAAACGAATCAATTGAAATCAGCAGAGGAAAAAATAATATCAGATTTATAAATCTTATAGGAAATTCATTCCATGAATCGCTCTGCCGCAAAATGTGCAGACCGTTTAAATAATGATATACGGAGAGAAATATGAAAAACCACAGACAAGAAGCTATACTTGAAATAATCAGCGAGCAGCCCGTCGCTACACAGGAGCTGCTTATTCAGCTGCTTTCGGACAGAGGAATCAATACAACTCAGGCAACACTTTCACGTGATATACAGCAGCTTTCGCTTGTGAAGCAGCGTGATGAAAACGGAGTTTACAGGTATTCACTCCCCGCATCCGCAGTTGCTGAAAAAAGCTTTTTTGAGGAAGCGGTACTGTCGGTGGATTATGCGATGAATACTATTGTCCTGAAGTGCAGAGCAGGGATGGCACAGGGAACCTGTGCTGCGATTGATTCAGTAAATCATCAGGGAGTTGTCGGAACTATCGCAGGTGACGATACAATTTTCATACTTGTCAGAAGCGAGGCTGACGCCAGAAAGCTATCAAAAAAATTCAGAAGTGAGCTTTTCCCGAGGAGGTAGATTCTAAATAATGCTAAAGGAAATTTATATACAGAATCTTGCAGTAATCAAGGAGGCTGTAATACCTCTTAACGGAAAGCTCAATATTTTTACCGGAGAAACAGGTGCCGGAAAATCAATACTTATTAATGGAATAAACGCTGTACTCGGTCAGAGATGCAGCAAGGAAATTGTACGTACAGGATGTGAAAAGGCTGTCATTACAGCGCTGTTCACGGAGCTCTCCGCAGAAATTCAGGCAAAGCTTGATGAACTTGGTATTTCTCATGATAATGAGGAAATTACCGTAACCCGTGAAATAAGTGCCGACGGCGGCAGTGTGGCACGTATCAACCACAGAACGGCTCCGGCTTCGCTGCTGAAGGAAATCGGAGCTATGCTTATAAATATACATGGTCAGCATGACAATCAGATTCTTCTTGACAGCGACCGTCATCTGAGTATACTTGATAATTTTGACGGTGATACTTCATTGCTTGAAAGCTATCGTGAGACCTTCCGTGAGCTTCAGCATACGGCGAGACGGCTTGGTGAATTGAAGCGTCAGGAACAATCGAGGATCGAGCGCAGCCGCTCACTTAATGAAATTATTGAAGATATCGGCGAGCTTGAGCTTTCGGAGAATGAGGACGAGAAGCTTGAAAATGAATATGAAACAGCAAAGAATTCCGAAAAGACAATAATTGCTCTGAAGAACGCTGTTCAGGCAATTTCAGGAGATGATTCTGCTAATGATATGGTAGTTTCCGCAGAAAGAGAAATTGCACGCTTTACTGACAGCAGTGAGCAGCTTAAAGCTCTTTATGAGCGCCTTTCGGCAGCAGAAATCGAGCTTGCGGATATTGCTTCGGAGCTTGAAAAATACGCAGATAAGGTTGAGCTTGACGGTCAGCGTCTTGAATATCTAAGTACACGATTAGGTACAATAAATAAGCTGAAGCGTAAATATGCTGCGGATTGCAACGGGCTTATAAAGCTTTACGATAATGCCTGCAGGGAGATTATGCAGCTTGAAAGCTCAGGAGATGAGATTTCACAGCTTAATGCCAGAAAAGAACAGCTTCTTCATATGGTTACAGAGCGTGCAAAGGCGCTTTACGATTATCGTGAGCAGGCTGCCGAAAGATTTGTGGAGCGTGTTACTGCTGAGCTTGAATTCCTGAATATGTCGGGAGTTGTTATAGCGGTCCATCATGAAAAGGGAAAGCTTACCATAAACGGCATGGACACTGTAGAGTTTCTTATTTCTGCAAATAAGGGTGAGGAGCCTAAGCCGATATCAAAAATTGCATCGGGAGGCGAGCTTTCACGTATAATGCTTGCCCTCAAGAGCGTTATTGCCGATAAGGACAGTATTCCGACTATGATTTTTGATGAAATCGACACAGGAGTAAGCGGAAAGGCTGCCCAGAAAATAGGAATCAAGCTGCGTGAAATAGGCAAGGTAAGGCAGGTTATCTGCGTGACTCATCTTTCACAGATTGCAGTTATGGCTGATAATCACCTGATGATTGAGAAAAAAATTATCGGTGAACGTACAGAGACTCATGTGACTCAGCTTGAATTCGACGGCAGGGTTTCTGAAATAGCAAGAATCATGGGCGGAGAAAATCCGAGCCGTCTCATGCTTGATACAGCACGTGAGGAGCTTCTCAGAGCAGCTGAAATATAGGGAAACACCGTACAAAGCCTGCTATACGGCTTTGTACGAAATCAGCTTGCATCTTTCGTACAAGCTGTGTGCGGTATTACCATAGAGTGGAGTGAATTTTTTGAAAATATATTCAACACGTCACGGACAAACCGACTACAATAAGCAGGATATTATCCTCGGAACAACTGATATTGAACTGAATGAGACAGGCTTGTCACAGGCTCAGGAGCTTGCAGAAAAGGTTGCAGGGCATAATGATATTGACCTTATAATATCCTCTCCGATGAAAAGAGCAATGAAGACTGCTCAGCTCGTAGCCGAAAAAAACGGACTTGAAATCATTGCTGATGACCGTCTGCGTGAGTGGGACTACGGTGAATATGAGTCAAAATCACGTTATACCGATGGATTTACTGAAAATAAGGTGAATTTCGGTGTGAAAATGGGCAGGACAGGCGAGTCCCTAATGCAGCTTACCCACAGGGTATACTATTTATTGGATGAGATAATAGAAAAATATAATGATAAGAACGTGCTTCTTGTCAGTCATGGAGGAGTATGCAGAGTTATTGAAACCTACTTCAATGATATGACAACAGAGCAGTTTGCAGGCTGGTTTATGGGAAATTGCCAGCTGATTGAATATACAGCAGAATAATCAGGAGGAGATTATGAAAATAGGAGTTGATTACTATCCTGAGCAATGGGATAGGTCGATGTGGAACAGAGACGCTGACCTTATGGCGAGAACAGGTGTCAAGATAGTCCGGATAGCGGAGCTTGCATGGTCAAAGCTTGAACCTCAGGACGGTCAGTATGATTTTTCATGGCTTGACGATATTATCGGTATTTTTTCTCATTATGGAATAGAGGTTGTAATGTGTGTGCCGACTAATTGTCCGCCACGCTGGATGTACGAGGCACATCCGGAAATAATTCAGGCAGGAATGGGAGAATCCTCTGTTCAGAGCAGAAGCCATAGTCAATGCTGTCTGAACTCGATGGTATTTATGAGCTATGCGAAAAGAATTACCGAGCAGCTTATACGTCGCTACATTGCAAATCCAACTATTGTTGCATGGCAGATTGACAGTGAGCTTAAAGCGCCTTCATGTTGTTGTGAAGTATGCAGGGAGAAATTCAGGGAATGGCTGCTTGAAAGATATGATAATCTTGAAACAATCAATACTGTTCTTGGTATGAGTGCGTGCGGAGGAGAATACAGTGATATATCGCAGATTCAGCCGCCTGACATTCATATGGAGAAGGAGATTAATCCTGCATTATGCCTTAACTGGTACAGATTCATATCTGAAAGTGCAGCGAATTATGTCAAGGAGCTATCACTGATAATCCGCAGAGAAGCTCCCAAGGCTAAAATCACAACGAATATACAGTTTGATGAGGATGTGCCTGATTTGTACAAGCTGTTCAATGCTCTGGATTTCGTATCGTATGATAACTATCCTCCGGTCAGATTATCGGATAATCCTGATAAATTCTCCTCTCATGCTTTTTATCTTGACCTTATGAGAGGAATCAAGGATAGAAATTTCTGGGTAATGGAGCAGCTCAGTGGTCCTGTGGGAAGTCGTTCGGAAATGTCGCCCACTACAATTCCTGGCATGATTAAGGGTTATTCCCTGCAGGCTCTTGCCCATGGTGCGGACACGGTTCTTCATTATCGCTGGAGGACAGCTGTTAACGGTGCCGGAATGTTCAGGCATGGTCTTATTGACCACAGTAATGTTCCAGGACGTCGTTTTTTTGAATTTACGGAGCTTTGCAAAACTGCGTCCAAGCTTAATGTTATTGATACGACAGAGCTTGTTTCTGATGTGGCAATATTATATTCACCCGAAAATGAATATGCCTTTAAAATTCAGCCTCAGACGGAGGGCTTTTCGTATATTGACCAGCTGAAATATTTCCATAAAGCATTTGCCAGGTACGGAGCCAATATTGATGTTGTTTCACCTGATAGTGATCTTTCTGCTTACAAGGTTGTTATTGCACCGTCAATGTACATATACAGAAAAAAAGCAGCTGAAAATATATACCGTTACGTAATCAACGGCGGAACGCTTATAATGACCACCAGAAGCGGCGTTAAGGATGCAAACAACAATTGCGTTATGGATGTGCTTCCGACTTCCTATAAGGAGCTTATCGGTGCAGAAATTGTTGAGTATGACCCTGTCGGAAATACTAAGCAGACCATAATTGATTTTGCAGGAAATACCTTTACCTGCCGTCAGTGGTGCGACATACTCAGACTGACTACCGCAAAGGCCTATGCGAAGTATAATGACAGCTTCTATCGCTGTTGTCCGGCAGTGACGATGAACAGATATTGCAGCGGAGTTGCATATTACGTTGGTACAGTATGCAAGATGGACTTTTATGAAAAGCTGGCAAACAACATAATGAAGCAGACCGGAATTCCTCGTCTCAAGGGACTTCCTGAGGGTGTTGAGGTTACTACACGCACAAATGGTCTTGATGATTATATATTCTTCTTCAATAATTCTGAAAAGCCAGCTGTAGTCGGACTGCCAAAAGCGATGTACAGCATAATAGACTCGACAGGCAAAGAAAAAATTGAACTCAAGCCATTTGATATGGATATTGTAAGAAAGTAGGCTGAGACATGAAAATTGTTTTACAGCGTGTGAGTGCTGCAAGTGTTAAGGTTGACGGAAAAATCTGCGGAGAAATTGAAAACGGATATCTGCTTCTTTTGGGTGTAGGTCACGAAGATACCGAGGAGGACTGCCGCAGGCTTGCCGACAAGA
>JAGBIH010000039.1 GCA_017935095.1 Ruminococcus sp. | reverse complement strand
TTCAGCGAGCTTGTTAAGATTATATGCCATAGGAGCAAGGCAGTTGGTCGTGCAAGATGCAGCGGAAATGATGGTATCGTCTGCGGTAAGAGTTTTCTCGTTTACGCTGTAAACGATGGTCTTAAGGTCGTTGCCTGCGGGAGCAGAAATTACAACCTTCTTAGCACCTGCGTTGATGTGTGCCATGGACTTCTCCTTGGATACATAGAAGCCTGTGCACTCGAGAACAACGTCAACGCCGATCTCACCCCAAGGAAGCTCAGCAGCGTTTGCCTTAGCGTAGATGGTGAGGGTCTTGCCGTCAACAGTGATGGTGCCTGCCTCGTCATCAGCGGTAACAGTGTGGAGGTTCTCGCCGATCCTGCCGCAGTAGCCGCCCTGAGCGGTATCGTACTTGAGAAGGTGAGCGAGCATGGAAGGCTTGGTAAGGTCGTTGATAGCAACTACCTCGTAGCCCTCAGCGCCGAACATCTGACGGAATGCGAGACGGCCGATTCTGCCGAAACCATTGATTGCAACTTTTACTGACATGATAAAATTCCTCCTAAGAATTATTTATCTTCCCGCTGTTAATTTTTTAACAGTCGGATTGGCACTTACATTAAAGTAATTTGCCGTACAGTATAATAATATACTATTTTTGTGATTTTGGCAAGTGTTTTTTTAAAATTTTTTTCTTTTTGTGCAATTTTTAACATCATATCAAAATTTGGCAGGAAGAAAATGGTCTGTCCTATATTCATCTCCTATCGTACACCGATTATACACAAAAACTTATTTATTTACAAATAGGTCAAATAAAAGTTTCTTATTATTAGTTAGTTTGCGGATTGAAATATGATATACTTTATAATATAATGAAATAACGACAGATAAGGGGGCGGGCGGATTGAACACTGCGGTCATTGCCGAAAATATTCGCAGGATCTATGATAACTCTCTTTTGCCTGCCGCAGCTGTGGGCAGAGACGGGCTTCTTTATTCAAACTCTCCCTTCGCTGAATTTGCGGAGGAGCTTTCCTCCGAGCTTGCCGATCTCCATACGGGAAAGGCATATGAGAAATACGTTTACTGCGGTGGCAGGCTCTATAAAGCGTATATTTCTCCTCTGAGCGAAAGTGAGAGCATTGTGAATATCGCTCCTGCGGCTTCCTTTTCAGATGACTGCTTTGAAGTGCTGAGCGCTGCCGTGCGCCATGCTGTTTCTTCGGTATCGGCTGCAGCGGATGATTTGTTCGAGCTGTGCGGAAGTGAACCTGCGGCAAAGCTGCTGAACGTTATCGACAGTGCTATGCTGACTCTTCTTTCTGAATTTCTTATTCCGGAGGAGATCATGCAGCTTAAAGGCAGAAAGCTGTCGGATTTCGGACCTGTCAGTGTCTCATCGGGGCTTACCCGTCTGAGCGATGAGCTTTCCGAAGTGCTTTCAAGGCACAATACTCAGATAAATGCTTCTGTTCCTGCAGGAATGTTCGCCTGCGTGGATATCCGTGCTGTAAAGCTGCTTCTGACTGATTTTGCCGTAAGAGCAATGGAAGGTGAGCGTCATGTGGAGGCTATCGGAATAAAGCTTTTCCGAAAGGACGCTCAAAGCATGAGAATAACCCTAACCTGCGGATATATTATGGGACTTCCTTCAGCACTTCAATCGGAGGCTGTAGCAAAGCCTGCGGCATATTTGCCATCAGAGGAACTGAAGATTCTTTTTTGCCGTCTTTTCGGTTGTGATGTCTCATATAATTATTCACCCGATTACTGTTCAGCGGTCATCGACATTCCCATGTCAGAGGATCCTGAATTCAACAGTCTGCGCTCTCCTGTAAAATTTTACGGGCAGAACAGATTTTCCGATGAAAACGCATATCTTTCCAGATTCGGTATCAATCCAAGATACCTGTCTGATTAAAATGTATACTTTGAAAGGATGTTCATAACAATGAATAAAATGAAAAAAGCCCTTGCGGCAATTGCTGCTGTTTGCCTGCTTATGACAGGCTGCGGCAAAAAGAATCAGGAGCAGCCTGAAGAAACGACTGCTGCCGCAAAGCCCGATTTCTCCGTGACTTCTGTTGAGGAAACCGAAATCCCCGAGGAAGATGAATCAATAAGCATTTACACCGGCAGAGAGGTTGAAAACGAGGAGGATCTTGCAATTTTCAAATTCAATTGCACTCTTCCGGAAGGTTTTACAGCAGCTATTGACGACAAGACAGGCAAGCAATTTGTTTCTCCCAATGGCGGAATTATCGTCAAGGCTCAGAATTACAAGGAAGAATTTCAGGAGCTTGAGGTGTTTGCTGATTCCGGCTGTGCTTCCATCAAGGTAAGCAATATGCTGTATCAGTCTGATACCGAGTTTTCCGACCCTATAAAAACCACTATTGCGGGATTTGACGCTATAAGATACGATTATACCGTTACTTCCTACATTTTCCCGCCTGTGACCGATGAGAACGGTGAGTATGTTATTGACGAAGAAGGTAAATACGTTCTTTCCGAGGAGAAGGAGCTTTACGGTGAATATGTGAACCGTGTTTACTATTTCTATTCCGATGAGGACGCTTTCTATATCATCTGCGAGGCTCCCAAGGATAAGGCTGACGCCGTTCAGGAAAGCTTCGATCAGTTTATTGATTCCATTACCATTACCAAGAAATGACAATAGTGAAAAATTTTATTTCGGCTATTGCTTTTTTCGCTGCTCTATGATATAATATTTATATATTGTTTCAAAGGCTTAGCGTTCAGAGTAACCGTTTGAGAGCTTCTTCAGAGAGCGCCGGATAGGTGTGAGCGGCGTGGATATCTGCGGTGAAGTGCGTTCGTCAGCCTGACAGAGGAAGTATGCTGTATGTGTATGTGTATGCTGTCACGGGAGTCCGCCGTTATACGGTCGTAAAGGGCATTCTTTTTGTTTTGCCGAATTGAAGTGGGACCGCGTCGGTCAGATTTTTCCGCCGCCTTCAGATTTTTTCTGAGGGCGGCTTGTTTATTTTTGGAGGTCAAATGAGTATTTCAAAAGCGTGGAGCTGGGAATCGGCTGACAAAGAAGGCTGGCTTGAGCCATGTGAGGAAAGCAGGTATTATGCCGAAAAATGGTATAAAGAAGGAAGACGAAGCGTTCTTGATCTGGGCTGCGGTCTGGGGAGACACTCTCTTTTGTTCGCGGAAACAGGATTTACCGTTACTGCGGCAGATCTTTCCGATTATGCTGTGAGCTTTGTCAGAGACACTCAGAAAAAACGGGGACTTGATTTCAGAACGGTAAAGTGCGATATGCTGAGCCTTCCCTTCGCAGACTGCGCATTTGACTGCGTGTGGGCATATCATACCCTTTCCCATACGGATTCGGCGGGCTTTTCTCGGATCATTTCCGAGATAAGAAGAGTTCTCCGACCCGAGGGAGCTGTTTATTTTGATGTATGCTCAAAGGAAACTTGGATGTTCACTCAGTCAGGATTTCCCCATATTGATGCTAACACTTTAGTTGTTCAAGGCGGCGAAGAGGACGGGATTCCCCATTTCTTCACAGATCTTGACGAGCTGGAACATATCCTTGATGGCTTTGATATAATAAAGATAAGACATATTGATGATTGCTATTCAAACGGCAGAAGGCAGACGAGCAGGCATTATTTTGTTTATGCAAATGCTCGCAAGGATGATTTTGAGC
>JAGBIH010000038.1 GCA_017935095.1 Ruminococcus sp. | reverse complement strand
CTTCCTGCATTAACAACTAAGATAATCATATATGCAAATTCCTTTCAAAATATTATTTGCATATACTATTATATACCTTTTTTTACAAAATACAAGACCTTTTCTGAAATTTGTCTCAATTCGCCCATAAAATAAGCATAAAATGATTAAAACACTACCGAATCCTACAAATAAAATGAATAAATAGTGAAAACTGTTTCTTATACATTGAAATTTATGAAAAGAGGGAGTAAAATGAAAATAAGTGGTATTATCTGCGAGTACAATCCGTTTCACAATGGTCACCTGTATCATATACGTGAGACACGAAAAAACGGTGCAACACATATTGTGGCAGTAATGAGCGGCAATTTTGTTCAGAGAGGCGATACAGCGATCATGGATAAGCTTGATCGTGCACGCCTTGCTGTACGTTCCGGTGCCGACCTTGTTATCGAGCTGCCGGTGCAGTATTGTCTGTCCTCGGCTGAATATTTTGCTTCCGGAGCTGTATGGCTGCTCAATTCGCTCGGTGCTGTTGACGAGCTTTCCTTCGGAAGTGAATGCGGAGATGTTCAGAAGCTTCAGAAGGCACTTGAAGCTGTTGAGCTTACAGCAGTTTCCCGTTCAGATGATATCCGCAAAATCATGGAGAAGGGTTATACCTATCCAAGAGCGCTTACCTCTGTTCTGAATGGTATAAATGCAGAGGCGGCGGACATTATTTCCGAGCCGAACAATCTGCTTGCAATTGAATATATGAGAGCACTGAAGAAATTCTCTTCCGGAATGAAGCCATATACAATAAAGCGTATAAACGCTGCACATGACGGATTGGCTGCCGGAAACGGCTATGCAAGTGCTTCGTATATACGTGAAAAGCTTGCTGCTGAACGCAGAGCCTCAGCCATAAGTGAATATACGACCTCAATCTGGACAGAGGCAGTCGGCAATGCAATCAGAAAGGGTGAAACTGCTTCGCTCAGCCGGCTTGAAAGAGTTCTGCTCTATAAGCTAAGAAGTACAACGGTTGAGGAAATAGCAGCTATCAGCGATGTTGGACAGGGCCTGGAGCACAGAATCTACGGTGCGAGAATGGCAGGCTCACTTGACGAGCTGCTGTTTACTGTCAAGACCAAGAGATATACTATGGCTCGCATAAGACGTATAATGCTTTCGCTTCTTATCGGTATCACAAAGGATGATATGAAGCAGCTTCCGCCATACGGGAGAATTCTGGCATTCAATGAGCGTGGCAAGGAGATTCTTGCAAAGGCAAAGAATCACACCCGTATTCCGTATGCATCGTCGATTGCGAGACTTTCCCAGATCAGTGAAACAGCTGAGCGCTTTGCCGAGCTTGAAATAAGAGCTTCGGATGTTTATGGTCTTGCTCTTGAGACAGTGACCTCTGCACAGAAGGATTACAGGGCAAAAATAATGATTGATATGGAGTAATTTCAATGATATTCAAGTTAAGAAGCACAGTAATTATAGCCGTTTTATCAGCGACTGTCTTATGTTCATGCGGATCCACAGTCGCTCCGGTAAGCAGTTCTGACATGGATGCGATAAGCAGCAGCACAACCGCTACAGAGGCTGCCACAATTGAGCAGAATGTAGTGATTACAACAGAGCCTATGACAGAGCCGGCAACAGAACCGTTTTCCGTTGACGTTTCGGTTCCGTCTGATTGGCTGCAGCCTTCATCGTATGTACTTGAAGACTTCGAGGCAATATTGCAGGAGCCCGAGCTGCCTACAGGCTGTGAAATTGTTTCGCTTGCGCAGGTGCTTAATTATCTTGGCTTTGATATTGATAAGGTAGAATTATGCGATAACTTCATGCCTGTTGATTATCATGGTGAATATACTATGAATCAGGCATATATCGGTGACCCCAGAGCGAATAACGGCTTTGGCTGCAATGCACCTGTCATAGTACGCTCAGCTGAAGAGTACTTTGAGTCAATTGATTCTCCCTGTTATGCAGTCAACCTTACAGGTACGGATTTCAGGGAGCTGTTTTATCAGATTGAGCAGGGCAGACCTGTTATAGTATGGTCAACCATGAATCTTACCGAATCGTATAAAAACTATAAATGGACTGCCGGAAACGGCGAAGAGATGTGGTTCAATGATTTCCAGCACTGTATGGCGATTTATGGGTACGATACGGAGCAGGGTATTGTCTATGCAGCAGACCCGCTTGTCGGAAATACCACGTATCCTCTTGACAGGTTTGAAATGATATATAATATAATGGATAAACAGGCAGTTGTTATTTGCGGCAATTCCGAAACAGAGGGCCACTACAGACCAAATCCAGAACTTGCCGACACGGATGTTGTGAGCCGTAAGGAACAGCTTGCACAGCAGGAAGCTGAATGAAATAAGGAGAAGTGAATTGATTAAGGGGATTATTTTTGACCTTGACGGAACACTTATAGATTCAATGCGGGTGTGGAATAATGTAGACAGGGATTTTCTCAGAGAAAACGGTATTGAGAATCCTCCGTCAGATATCTCAGACAAAGTCCGCAAAATGACCGTTGATGAGTCGTCGGAGTATTTTATCAGCCGCTTCGGACTAAGCTGTACTAAGGAATACGTTATAAAACGTATCGAGGAGCTTGTGCGTATTCAGTATGAGGAGCATATTCCGCTCAAACCGTATGCTGAGGAGCTGCTGGATTATCTTGACGGACGTGGAATACCGTATGGCGTAGCAACTGCTACGTATAAAAAGCTGGCTCAGGCGGTATTGAAGCGATGCGGAATTTATGAACGATTCCGTTTTCTGCTGACGGATTCGGAATATCCGCTCGGAAAGAAATTCCCTGATATTTTCTTGGGAGCGGCGGAAATTATGGGATGCGCTCCTGAGGAAACACTCGTTGTCGAGGATTCACTTCACTGTATAAGGACTGCTGAAAATGCAGGTTTCATTACTGTCGGAGTATATGATGAGGTATCGGCTCAGGACCGTGAGAAAATAGCATATGAGTCGGATTATTACGTAGAATCGCTTGACGGAATCAAGGATATTCTGAATCAGAAAACTGATTTGCGAAATTGAAAACACGTTCTGGAAGGAATGTATGAAATGAAAAAAGTTATGGTAGGTATGAGCGGCGGAGTTGACAGCTCCGTTGCAGCGCTGATTCTGCGTGAACAGGGCTTGGATGTTACAGGAGTTACATTAAAACTGTTTTCTGATGAGGAGCTTGCTGAGGCGCAGAAGGAAGGTAAAACAAGCTGTGCTCTTTCAGGTATAAGGGATGCAAAATGCGTGGCGGACCGTCTTGGTTTTGAACATGAGGTTTTTGATTTGACAGATTGCTTCCGTGAATATGTCATGAAGCAGTTTGCGGACAGCTATCTCTGCGGACGGACACCAAATCCGTGCATTGAGTGCAATAAGTACGTGAAATTCGGAGAAATGCTCCGCCTTGCTCAGGAGCGTGGCTATGATTATATAGCTACAGGACATTATGCTGTGAGTGAATATGATGAAAAATCAGGACGCTGGCTGCTGAAACGCTCCGCAGACAGAAGCAAGGACCAGACCTATATGCTCTACTCGCTGACACAGGAGCAGCTTTCACATACAATTTTTCCGCTTGGCAGTATTGAAAAATCAAAGGTAAGGGAGCTTGCTGAAGAAGCGGAGCTTGTCAACTCGGACAAGCCGGACAGTCAGGATATATGCTTTGTCCCTGACGGCAGATATGCAGAATTCATCAGGCGCTTTACAGGAGCTGAAATCATTGAGGGCAGCTTCGTTGACATTAACGGAAAAAAACTCGGAACCCACAGAGGAATTATCAATTATACGATCGGACAGCGCAAGGGCTTGGGTATATCTCTTGGCAGACCGGCTTATGTAGTAAAAAAGGATGTTGCATCAAATACGGTGACTCTTGGTGAAGAATCCGACCTCTATACAAGGACTCTTATTGCGCAGGATGTGAATCTGATTTCAGTCGAAGAGCTTACAGAGCCTATGAGAGTTACCGCAAAGACACGCTACAGTCAGACAGAACAGCCTGCTGTTGTGTCTTGCCTCGGTAACGGAGAGTACATGGTTGAATTTGATGAGCCTCAGAGGGCAGTCACAAGCGGTCAGGCAGTTGTTTTATATGATGGCGATATTGTTGTCGGCGGAGGCAGAATAAAATAATGGAATATAAATACGAAAAGCTTAACGATAAAATTTATGTCTGTGCAAGTTCTGATCATCGTTTCGGTACTGACGCTTTTCTTCTGACTGATTTCTCAGGTTATCGTCAGAAGGATAAGGTTTGCGACCTCGGAACAGGCTGCGGCATAATTCCTCTGATTATGCAGAAAAGCCTTCCTCCTCAGGTAACCTACGCTGTGGATATACAGGAGGGAGCAATTGAGCAGCTGCGGCTTGGTCTTGAAAAAAGCGAAACAACGGGAATTATTCCTGTATGTGCCGACCTTAAAGCTCTCTGGGACGACGCACCGCTCGGTCAGCTTGACCTTGTAATCTGCAATCCACCGTATAAAGCAGCAAACGCCGGCTTTGAAAGTGTTCTCACTGCTCAGAGAATAGCCCGTCACGAAATTATGTGTACCATTGATGACGTGTGTGCGGCAGCAGAAAAGCTTCTGAAATACGGAGGCAGATTGTGTGTCTGCAACCGACCTGAACGTCTCAGCGATGTAGTATTTGCAATGAAAAACCACAATATAGAGCCGAAACGACTGCGTTTTGTCTCAAAAAATCCGGAAGAAGCACCGTGGCTTTTCCTTATTGAGGGTAAAAAAGGCTCAAAGCCGTTCATGAAGGTCGAGCCGCAGCTGTATATCCGCAGTGAAAATGGTTTTTCCGAGGAGCTTCAGAAAATATATTCAATCGGAAAGGAGCAGATATGAGCGGAACATTTTATGTAATAGGAACGCCTATCGGTAATCTTGAGGATATTACACTGCGTCAGCTTGATACACTTGGCAGTGTGGATTTTATCTGTGCTGAGGATACAAGAGTAACGCTCAAGCTGCTGAACAGATATGAAATAAAAAAACCGCTGATCAGCTTTCATGAACACAGCACCAAATCCGATGCGCAGCGGATTATCGACCGCCTGCTTAATGGGGAAAGCTGCGGAATTGTAACTGATGCAGGTATGCCATGTATTTCAGATCCCGGCGAGGTTCTGGTGAAAATGTGCGTGGAGAATGGAATAGATATAAAGGTTGTTCCCGGACCAAGTGCTGTAGTTTCGGCAATTGCTGTTTCGGGACTGAGTACCTCACGCTTTACCTTTGAGGGCTTTCTGCCTGTACCTAAAAAACAGCGTACAGAGCGGCTTGAAAGGCTCAGAGGAGAGACTGCGTTAATGGTGTTTTACGAGGCTCCTCATAAGCTTAAAAATACACTTGCTGATTTGGCGGATTCCTTCGGCGGAGATCGCAGGATTTCCATTTGCCGTGAGCTTACAAAAATTCACGAGGAGGTTCTGAGGCTTACACTTGCTGAAGCAATAGAGTATTATTCAGTCCATGAGCCTAAGGGAGAGTTTGTGCTTGTTCTGGACGGTGCAGAAGAAAGCTGCGGTGATGAGCTTACGATAGAACAGGCACTTGCTCAGGTACAGAAGCTTGTCGAAATGGGAGAACGTCCCGTTGATGCCTGCAAGGCTGTTGCAAAGGAAAGCGGCTTCAGAAAGGGCGAACTGTACTCGGCTTTCTGTGCGGATTAAGACAATACAGCATAAGTAATGCCAATGCGTTTGAATAAAATATGCCTGACTATCCGGGAAAAACTGCGGATAGTCATTTTTTTGTTTACAAATAACAAAAAATATGGTATAATGTTAAAAGACGAGATTATATTTTGTTCAAGGAGGTATAATATGAAAAAATATATAAGTAAAGCCTCAGCTATTATTTCTGCGGCTGTTTTTTCAATGACTTTTTTCCCTCCCATGAAAAACAGCGCAGCAATTGACACTGATTGTTCTGCGGATGTATCAGTGGGAGCGGATAAGCAATCTGTCCGTGTTCTTTCAGCAGGCTCATTGTCTCTGCCGGAATTCGGAACAATCAAGGGAATGCCCGGCGAACAGGTTACACCGGTTGCAGAATACACTGCTGTTAAGGAAAGTATGGACATTTATGGAGCTGCGGACATTCTGCCGTCCAGCTTTGACCTCAGAGAAAGCAGCGGTATTACATCAGTAAAAAATCAGTCAGTTTACGGAACGTGCTGGGCACATTCATCAGCAGGAAGTGCAGAAACCGGTATCCTTGATTCTGTGCCTGATGTCAATTTGTCTGAGCTGCATACTGCTTACTATTCATATTATGATTCTGTTGCTGATTTTTCAAACATAACAGAGCATCTCAATGCAGGGGGTACTGTTGGACTGGTGGTAAATCTGTGGTCACAGTGGCTTGGTCCTGTATTTGAGGAAAAGCTTCCTTATGAAAATACATCATATTTTGAAAATAGCAATGACCTATATAGTATGATGCACGAAAGTGATTTTCATCTTGAAAATGCCTATATGTTTGATTATGACAGTGAAAGAAGCAATAAGGACGAGATTAATTCGCTTGTCAAGCAGTTTGTATATAACGGAAATGCGGTTGATGTTTCGTTTTATTCAGATCCTTCGAAGTGTTACAGCATCACTCATAGCTCGACCAACAGCAACAGGTTGCCTAAATTTGCGAATCATGCCGTAACGATTGCGGGCTGGGACGACAATTATCCGGCTTCGAATTTTGTTGTGGAGCCCGAAGGGGACGGAGCGTGGCTTGTTAAGAACAGCTGGGGTTCAAGCTTCGGTGAGGACGGTTATATATGGATTTCCTATTATGATACGTCTCTGTGTGATTTTGCAGTATATGAGCTTGGTGACAAGACAAATTATTCAACCTTATATCAGCACGATACGTTTATACCTGTACATCGTATGTCAGCTTCGGATAATGCCGATATAAATCAGCCGTCATACATGGCAAATATATTTACAGCGAAAGAAAATGAGCAGATTGAAGCTGTTTCAACTTATTTTGATACTCCGGGAACTGAGTACGAAATAATAGTTTATACAGGACTTACCGACCCTTCAGACCCGACTTCCGGTTTGCCCTCGGATACTACAGAAGGTGTAAGCACCCTTACAGGGTATGCAACAATTGAGCTTGACGAGAACGTAAAGCTAAGTGAAGGCGAACTGTTCAGTGTGGTTGTGAAGCTCTATAGTGAGGAAAATCCATATGTAATCCCATTTGAAGGAAGTATGTTCGTTCAGGATGAAAACGATAAAATAACCGACATCAGCGGCTTTACAACATATTACGGGATTTCGTACAATACATCTGCGCAGGAGAGCTTCTACAGTGCGGACGGTTCCGAATGGGTGGATACATATAATGAAAAGTATATATACACCGAAGCTGAGGAAAGTTTTCTGCTTGCTGATCTTGAGCAGGAGCTGCTTGAAGGCTTTGAGCCTGATGAAACAACAGAGCTTGCGGCTGCTCAGGCAACCTTTGACCGTTATAAGGCGCTGTTTGAAGCAGGAGATGTTGGCGTAATTATGGGAAATATATCTCTCAAGGTATTTGCAAACCCTGTAAATACGGTTGATTTTTCACATATTTCGGGAGAGGTTGCGCTGAATGAGGCTGTAGAGCTGTCTTCAAAAAGCGGTGACGATATTTATGTATCAATAAATGGTTCGGCATATGAGCTTTATACTGCACCTATTGCAATAAGCGGGGATACAACGATTTCGGCTACTATTGATAAAACAACATTTACCGAAAGAAAATATACTCCTTCTAAGGCTCAGTTTATTGACATCGGCTACGACACAACCGAGCCGAATAAAGGGCTGCACCTAAGCTATGCTGAGAAAATAAGTGACAGTGAATACGAAATCAATCTCAACACTACTTCAGAGAAAATCAGTCTTTATCCTGTTTCAACAGCGGATGTTACCATGAACGGTGTGCCGCTCAGTAACAATGAGATTACGGATATGTTTGAGATCGGATACGGTGAAACAGTTATTACATTTGAGCTTGAAAAGGAAAATGCACTGAGCAATACAGTTACTCTTACTATTATAAAAAGTCCGATAGAGATTTCTACTGAGAAGGAACAGGTATATTTCTCAGGTGCTGATTCGCTTACGGCTCCTGACGGAACAATAATCAGGAACGGAGATAATATCGGAGCATATGCAGGTCAGACGCTTATAGCTGAAGCTGACGGAGAAAAAATAAGCTGCAAGGTACCGGAGCGTGCGGTCATTCCTGAGCTTGAGATTGATTACTATTATGAAATGCTCGGATATTTTCCGAATGAAATGGCGGAGCTTCTGGTTTATGCTCCTATGGAAAATCCGGATAAATCAGACTATATTTCAGCAGAGCAGCGTCTGTTTGACGGAACATGGATAAATTCAGGAATGATAATGAATAAGGTTTTTCAGGTTATTCCGGGCGAAACAATCACGCTTAAAATAAGTGCAGGAGAGAATACCTTTGCAAGTGAGCCTCAAACAATAAGAATACCTGAAGCAGGTGCGGCTCCTCAGGAAATACCTGATTATACAGTTGATAACGGATACATTAATTTTACTGAGTACATTTATGAAGCTGCAGGTGAAAATAATTTTGGCGTGACGCTTGAGGAGTATGCTTGGCGTTACGGCTATAAAGATACCGAGGCATATGCAGCAGTTATGCAGAAACGTCTTGGTGCGGAGACGAGGGAGCTTCTTGAAAAATTTGCGGGTGCTTACTGGGAAGATGCTCAGAATATTATATGCGGTCAGCCGATAATGATAAGATATGCTGCAACTGATACGACATTTGCTTCACAGGCGAAATATATAATTATATATGAAAAGGGCGACGTTAACGGCAGCGGAAAGGTTGACGCCGTAGACGCCTCAACAGTCCTGAAGCACTATGCAAATCTTTCAGCAGGAGAAAACGGAGTAATTGATGACGATTTTCTCGAATTTGCTGATTTTGACGGAAATGGTATGATAAACGCAATTGATGCAAGCCAGATTCTTGTATGCTATGCAGACAGAGCATCACAGTTCTGATTAATACCGGATACGGCAGGTGATGAGACATGAACGGCAAAAGGGACATAATTATTATAATTACAGCAGTCATATGCGTTCTGATAACTGCTGCATTCGCACTCCTGTCGGGGAAGAATGCAGAGCAGGGCGAAACAGAAATCGAAATAAAATCCGAATCCATAACAGCATCATCAATCACAACAGCTGCTGTTACGGAAACGAGTACTGCTGTTACAGAAACTAAACAGAAAATCGTAACCGAGCCGACAACAGAGTATACATATATAAATATCAATACAGCCGATTCCGCAATGCTTCAGAAGCTTGAAGGCATAGGCGAGGTGACGGCAGCAGAAATAATCAGATACCGCAATGAATATGGCAGCTTCCTTAATATTGAGGAAATTATGCTTGTAACGGGGATAGGTGAGGCGACCTTTGAGAAAATAAGTCCGCATATTTATGTGGAAAATCCTGTTTATCCGTCATCAGTGCCTGAGCCGGAGACAGAGCCTGATACCGAATCTGAAACCGAGCCGTCAGCTGAATCCGGAACAGAACATATCATCACTCTTGAGGAAATTGCCCCTCTGGACATAAATACAGCAACAGCAGAGGAGCTTCTGCTGCTTCCTCATGTGAATGAGGAAATTGCTGCTGATATCATAAAGCTGCGCAATGATCTGAACGGATACAGCAGCGTGTATGAACTTTTATTTATTGAGAAACTTGAACAAAAACAGGTTGCGGAAATGGCAGAATTTGTAATTGTTGGGCAATAGCCATAAAATAAATGTGGTGTAAGCATGAAATAAGGGGCATTTTGACTTTTACCGTTTTGTAACTTTTTGAAATTAGTGTTTTGAATTATGTTATTTTTACCGAAGAAACAGTGTTGAAAATGTACAATGTGCTCAAAAAATATTAAAGAACGATACAAAGCATTGACTTTGGATAGAAAATACGGTATATTTTTAAGTACAAAGCGGTCGGTCTGCGTTCGGAGAACTTCCGTCACAACTGATTGACTTATGATTACATGGACTAATGTCTTTAGTAATACCTGTTCGAATGAACAGCAAACAGTGTGTCGGAAGCTGAATAATGCTTCGGTGAGCACATTCATCGTGCTGAGTGAGGCTGTGCGGCAGACTGCAAAATTATCCATACATATTATACTTAATGAAAAGTATAATATACATATTTAAGGAGGAAAATTCTAATGAACACACTTAAGAGAACATTAGCTTTAGTAGCTACACTTGCTATGTCTGCAACAGCTTTCGTTGGTTGTGGCAAGGATGATTCATCATCAACAGCTGAGCCTACAACAGCTGCTCCGGCTGCAACAGATGCAGCTACAGATGCACCTACAGAGGCTCCTGAGGATCCTACAGAGGCTCCTGTAGATCCAGCTTCTAAGTCAACAGAGGTTGGCGCAATCGACAGCTCACTCAAGACAGGCGGCGACACATTCACAGTTGCAGCTTGGAACGCTGACGATATGCCTGCTCTCATTGCTTCATGGCAGGGTTCAACAGACTTTGCTGGCTACAAGGAGAAGCTTGCTAACGACCAGATCGAAGGCATTAAGTTCATTAACTTTGATGTAGGCGGCGACAAGGCTTCTGAGCAGTACAACCAGCTCTTCGCTGAGGGTAAGGATCTTGACGTTTACTTCTGTGAAGCTGACTGGGCTCTCCAGTTCATCAACGATGACACAAAGACAGTAGCTCTTGACAAGCTCGGCTTCTCAGAGGCTAACTTTGCTGAAATCTATTCATACACAGATGAAATCGGTAAGGATTCTAACGGCGTTCGTAAGGGCGTTTCATGGCAGGCTGCAGCTGGCGGCTTTGCTTACAGAGCTGACCTTGCTGAGCAGTACCTCGGTGTTAAGACACCTGAGGAGATGCAGGCTAAGATCGGTAACTGGGATGATTTCGTAGCTGCTGGTAAGAAGGTTTCTGAGGCTACAAACGGTACAGTTGCTTTCGCTGACTCACTCGGTGGTATGTGGCAGGCATACGCTTGCGGACGTTCAACTCCTTGGGTAGTTGACGATAAGGTTCAGATCGATGCATTCTGTGAGGACTTCGCTAACCACGCTAAGGAACTCTGGGATTGCGGCGCTGTTACAAAGAATAACCAGTGGACTGACGCTGCTTGGGAAGGTTCAGGCGTAAACGGCACATGTATGGGTTACTTCGTATCAACATGGGGCTACGGCGGATTCCACATGAACGCTTCAGGCGGTGTTGGCGGCGAGCAGTACGGTAAGTGGGCTGTTTGTCAGGGTCCTGTTCCATATTACTGGGGCGGTACTTGGATGGTTGTTAACCCTGCTACAGATAACGCTGAGGAAGCTCAGGGTCTCATCAAGGCAGCTACAGTTGACAACGACAAGATGAAGACATACGCTATAAACAAGCCTGAGTTCGTAAACAACTCTGTTGTTATGGATGAGCTCATCAAGGCTGATACAGTATTCAACAAGGATATCACTGGTAACTTCGTAAACAACCAGAACATCTACGCTAACCTTTACGACAACGTAACAAAGATTGACTTTGACGGTCTTATCACTCCTTAAGATGCTGACTGCAAGACTGCATTCATCACAGCTGTAAGAGAAGAGTACCTTGAGAAGGGCTCATCATGGGATGCAACTAAGGAAGCATTCCTTGACAAGGCTTCTGAGAAGCTCCCTGGCCTCAACTGGGATTAATTTGATTTAAAGTCTAACTAAATGTCACTATTTATACCTACGGAATATTTTTAATATTCCGTAGGTGTATATTTATCAATTAATCTTTGAGAGGGTGTGTGTTATGGCTTCTGCTGCGCAGAAACGAATTAAATCGATAAGTTATGCAAAGTATGGCTATTTTTTCATACTTCCGTTTTTTATTGTTTATTTATTTTTCCAATTCTGGCCTTTAATTAATACTTTTATCCTTGGCTTTAAAGGAAATACAACTCAGTTTGACGAATTTGTAGGTTTTCAGAACTACAAGGACCTCATTACAGGTGAGGGTGGCCGAACTGTAAAAAATTTACATGAAAAGTTCATGCAGGATATGAAGAACACCTTCGTACTCTGGATTGGTAACTTTATTCCTCAGATTATTCTTTCATTATCGCTTGCTGTATGGTTTACAGAAGCAAAGCTTAAGATTCCGGGAAAAGGTTTCTTTAAGATTGTTATGTATCTTCCAAACATAGTTACAGCTGCTTCAGTTGCTGTACTTTTCCTTCAGCTCTGTGGTGAATCAGAGTCAGCTCCTGGTGCTGTAAACCTTCTTCTTAACAAGATGGGCTTCCTTGATTCAACTGAATTTGTTGCTGCGGATGGTACTGTAACGACTAAGTTTGAAACAATAAGATTTATAAATGGTGAAAATATCAACCGTGGTGTTATCATGTTTATTCAGACCTGGATGTGGTTTGGTAATACAATGATTATGCTTATGTCCGGTATTATGGGTATCAACCCATCACTTTTCGAGGCTGCAAGCATCGACGGTGCAAACTCCGGACAGGTTTTCAGAAAGATTACTCTTCCTCTCCTGAGTCCGATTATGGCATATACTCTCGTTACATCTATGATCGGTGGTCTCCAGATGTTCGATATGCCTTTACTTTACAATAACACCAATGTACCGCACGAAAAACTCGAAACAATGGCTGTATTTATTTACCAGAACTATAATACTATCCATACCAATACTGAAAATAAGTACAGAATGGGTTATGCAGGTGCTGCATCTGTAATGTTGTTCTTAATAACACTTGTTCTTGGTCTCATTGCATTCTATCTCACACGTGATAAGGATGAAATTGCTAAGAAGAAGCAGCGTAAGAAGATTGCGAAGCAGAATAAGCTTGAAAATAAACAGTTTGGAGGATTCACAATATGAGCAACATGAAATCTGTTTATGGTACAGCTAAGGATAATTACAGCTTCAAAATTAAACTGAAGTCAACAATTCTTTTTATCTGGTTTGTAATTCTTACGATAATTTGTTTGTTACCAATTTATATTCTTATTGTTAACGCAACAAGACCTGATTCTGAGATTACAACAACTCTTTCGTTAATACCAGGTTCACATCTTAAAGAGAACTGGAATACACTCTTTAATGATATCAACTATAGTTCTGTATTCAGATTATGGGATGGTTACAGAAACAGTATGATTATTACTGGTTTTGCAACATTGTTTACTGTATTTTTCTCTGCACTTACTGCATATGGTATACACGTATATGACTTTAAGCTTAAAGATTTTTCATATACAGTAATCCTTCTCGTTATGATGGTTCCTACACAGGTAACCACAGCTGGTTTTGTAAGCTTCATGTCACAGCTTGGACTTACAAATACATACTGGCCTCTCATTGTTCCTGCAATCGCAGCTCCTGCGGTAGTTTACTTCATGAGATCATATATGAAGTCATCATTCCCGCTTGATATTGTTGAGGCTGCTCGTATTGACGGATCAAGTGAGTTCAGAACATTCCTTACAATTGCTATTCCTATGATGAAGCCGGCTATTGCTGTTCAGGCAATCTTCGCATTCATCGCTAACTGGAATAACCTCTATACTCCAAGTATGATTCTCGCAACTGCTGAACGTACACAGAGAACAGTTCCTATGATGATTCAGGGTCTCCAGGCTTCTGAAAAGTTTACAGATTTAGGTGTAATTTACTTAGCTATTGCACTTAGTATCTTACCAATTATCATTGTTTACGTTCTCCTTTCAAAGTTCATCATTGCCGGTGTTGCACTTGGTGGTGTAAAGGAATAATCTTAAACATTTACAGCACACTTCGGTGTGCTGTATTTTTTTGGACGCTTCGGCGCCCTTTTTTTGTAATATTACACTTCTTCACTGAATATTATTGATTGAAAGGAGTGTTCGAAATGTCAAACTGTACAAGCTATGAAGTGATCTCAGATTATGTAACCGAAAATATACGTAGTGCAATGCTAATGGTAAGTCCAATGCTAAGACAGCATCTGAGTGAAATCCGTATACGAAGCGGACGAGCCGTATCATATGTATATCATGATTCAATAAAATTTCTTACTGTCAACGGTATGCTTGTAAATGATTATACGAATCGGAATTGTATAATTACTTCCTCACATGATATAACGACAATTATAAATGCGTTATGTCATTATTCGATGCATAGCTGTACAAAAGAACTGCATGAGGGATACTTTATTCTCGATGGAGGAATCAGGGTTGGCGCTGCGGGGACATACACAGACGGTGATGACAGGATTATCACTGATTTCAATGGATTGAATTTCAGGATATCTCGATCAGTCGAGGGATGTGCAGAGGAACTTTTTGAGCGTATTTGTCGAAATGGCGGAAGTATATTAATCTGCGGCGGAGTTAATTCTGGAAAGACAACAATTCTTCGGGATTTATGCAGGCTATGCGGCAATATCTGCAAGGTTTCTCTCATTGATGAACGTAATGAAATTTCAAGTACCAAAAGTGGAAATCCTCGGAATGATGTTGGTGTTATGACAGATATTATTGTGCGTTCAGACCGTTCAACAGGAATTATGTCGTCTATAAGGACTCTTTCGCCTGACATGATATTTTGTGATGAGATATCAGAGCAGTCAGATGCCGAGGCAATTTTAAGAGGTCATGGCTGTGGAGTACGATTTGCTGCTACTCTTCATGCAGAGAGCTATGAGTCGATGAAGAAACGTCCTGTTGCAGAAAAGCTTCTCAATGCAGGAGTTTTTGATTATGCTGTTATTCTTGAGGGAAGCAATTTTCCATCTAAGGTAAAAGAAATCAGGAGGCTTACTAATGGTTTTTAAACTTCTTGCTGCATTGATGTTTTCAACAGCAGGCGCAATAATTGGAATATCAGGTTCGGAAAGGCTGAAGCAAAACCGTGATATCTGTCGTGCGATAGGTGAAATGCTGAGGGTATCAGCAATAATGATACGATATCGTCGTATGAATGTCTATGACCTTGTTGGTGAATTAAAATCCTCAGAGAGTCTTTCGCAGCTTGCTTTTCTGAAAAATCTGCCTGAAAGATACGTGCAGGGTGAGAATTTTCATGATTTGTGGCAATATCATCTTCAAAAACAGGACGACTTGCAAAATGAAGAAAAAAAGCTTCTGAGTGAATTCGGCAGAATTATTGGTGCAAGTGATTCTAAAGGTCAGCTTACTTCCATTGAAGCGCTTGAAGCAGAATTACAGCAGCTTGAAAAGAAGCGTTCGGAATGTTATCTTCAGAAGGGAAGGATGTATCGGAGTGTTGGCATGCTTTTCGGTGTAATGGTTGGAATTCTTGTGATATAAAGTGAAAGGAAAAGGATATGGACATAGATTTAATATTTAAAATTGCAGGAACCGGAATAATTGTTGCTGTATTGAATCTTGTATTAAAGCGAGCTGAGCGTGAAGAACAGGCAATGATGACAACTCTTGCCGGACTAATTGTAGTTCTTGTAGTGATTGTTGAAGAAATCGGAGACCTGTTTGAAACAGTGAAAACGGTGTTCGGATTATGGTAGAGAATTGTTTTTCGGTTGCTGTTTTCTGCATATGTGCAGCTATATTTGCAGTTCTTCTGCGTCAATACTGTCGGGAGCAGTCAATACTTATAGCGCTTGCTGCCTGTGTAGCTGTTATAGGCGGATTTATGCTGTTTTTATCTCCTTTGATATCAGATTTAAGGAATATTTTCTCAGAAGCCGGAATTTCTGACAATTATATTTCGATTATTTTCAAGGCTGCAGCCATATGCTTTATCACTCAGATTACTTGTGAAATCTGCCGTGACAGTGCAGAAGCAGCCATTGCGTCAGCGGCAGAGCTATGGGGAAGAGGAGCGCTTACTTTTATGAGTCTGCCTATATTAAAGGCACTTCTTGAAAGAATCAATGAAATCATATAGGACGGAAAAGTATGAAAAGGATTGTTTTTACGGTATTTGTTCTGACATTAGTAATGCTTTTTGCTGTAGTTCCGGTCAATGCCCATGCAGAAGAATACTCAGATGAACAGACAGAACTTAATGAAGAAGTTGATAATATTTTGTCAGATTACGATATAGGCTACGGAATGGGAGATATAAGCGGACTGACCTTTAGTGAGCTTGCAGCAAGGGTCAAGGATTCAATGGCAGAACGGCTTGCTGCTCCTATTAAAATGTTAGGAACGCTGCTTGTTGTTACGGTTTTCACAGCGCTTCTGAGAAGTACTGCGGAGGGATTTTTTTCGCAGAATTCATTATCAGGCATATATAATATGATATGTGTGATGACGGCAGTGACGGTAATAACTCCGCAGCTGTTTACTGTTTATGAACGTGCTTTGTCAACAATTGAGATTGTCAGTGGATTTCTGCTTGTATTTGTACCTGTTTTTGCTGGAATTGCAGTTGTTTCAGGCGGATTTACAACAGGTGGAATTTATAATGTTATGACTCTGGCTGCTTCTGAAGCAATTGTAGGGGTGTCTCAGCAATTTCTTATTCCTGTTGTGAGTATTACAACAGTTCTTGCAGTTTCAGGCAGTGTTTTTCCGAATGCCTCGCTTGATAGTATAGGCAGGCTGATGAAAAAAGGAATTACGTGGAGCATGACAGTCATTATGACTCTTTTCACGGGTTTTGTTACCTTAAAGTGCAGTATTGCAGGAAAGATGGATGGAGTTACTACAAAAGCTGCAAAATATGTAATATCAGGCTTTATTCCGATAGTCGGAGGGGCGGTTTCCGACGCTTATGCAACAGTCAGAAGCAGCTTTGATGTAATTTGCTGCACTGCAGGAGCTGCGGGAGTTATAGCGATAATACTGCTTATGCTTCCTCCGATACTTGAAATTCT
>JAGBIH010000037.1 GCA_017935095.1 Ruminococcus sp. | reverse complement strand
TATGATTATTTCAGCGTTCTTAATTCTTGTGTTGACATTTCCGCCTGAAGCGCCGATACAAGAATGCTTTGCTGAGCGCATTTTCATAGAAATTTTACCCTTTTTAATCAGGATGCTGCCATCGCCGTCCTCGAATACACCGATTCCTACTGACTGTGCACCGGTACAGGACATAGTGATATCAGCTTCGGAGGTAATGGTGGATATACCCTTACAGCTGCCGATACCTGTAACTCTGTTTCCGGAGATAGTGATATCGAGCTTACAGTTTTCAGAGATATTTATATTGGCATCACCGTTAAAGCTTCCGATAGCGAGACCGTTATGAGAGTACATACTGATTTTGATTTTACCGGAAAGAAGATTGATTTCGGAATCGTCGTCATTGAATCCGCCTCCGATACAAAGCGACTCAACATTATTAGAAATGATTTCAAGAGTACCGGCAGTATTTATAGTAATATCGCCATAACCATGATCGTAGTCATTTCCGATACAGATACCCTCAGTTGCATAGCAGTCGATAGTCAGGCTGCCTTTTCCTGTAAGCTCGAACTGTGAGCCCATAGGGACGTAAATGCCGGAGTAGCTGAGCTTATTTGTTTTAACGACATTCAGCATAAGTCTTGCGTACTCTCCTACAATAATAGTAGGCTTGCTGTTGCCGCTTATCATGTTTACGTTTTTGAGTGTAAGCTCACAGCTGTGGTTATCCATGATTGAAATATTCATTTTCACCGGTTTATCAGGTGAACCGACAATCGTGAGTTTGCTCTGATAAACATGGATATCGGTATATTTTTCAAGTGCGAGCTTAAGAAGGTCAATTTCGGTATCATTCTGAGCAGCATAAACCTTCTTTACACCTTCAGGACGGACTTCAAGATTGGTTTTTATAATTTCGTCCTTTACCTCAGTAGATATGCTGTTAAGGAACAGCGGCTTTGGCTTTGAGGTGTAGTAGCCCTGAACGAGGTCAACTCCGAGACGGATGAGAGTTTTAAGTTCCTGAAGTGTTTCAACTCCCTCAGCGAGAGAACGGAGCTGATTATCACGGCAGAATTCAATGATTGAGGTTACAAGCTGCTGTTTTTTCAGGTCATTCTGTATATCGCTGATAAGTGAGCGGTCGATTTTTATATAATCGGGAGAATAATTAAGCAGATTTGCACTATTGGAGTAGCCTGAGCCGTAATCATCTATAGCGAGCTTGGAATGCGTGAATTTGCAGCGTTTTTTGAGTGTTTCCACAGCTTCCGGAGTAGCAGCACTGTTTTCAACGGTTTCGATTACAGTTTTTTCAAGCAGCTCACCATATGTAAGATAAAGCTCATTGAAATCCTCATCAGTCAGAAGGTAATTCGGCAGACAGTTGATAAATAGCTTTCTGTTCTCGAATATCTGCTGGTTATCGCTCAGCAGCTTCATGGTATTGAAGAAGGTGAGCTTTTCGATAGCATACAGGTTATTCTGACTTGCAGCAATTCTGAGGATCTGACTCGGAGTCATTTTCATATCTCCGGTTGTACGCATAAGAGCCTCGTAAGCTACGATTTCGCCGGTTTGTGTCTCGACGATAGGCTGCAGATAATATGTCAGGAGATTTTCCTGAACAACACGCGAGAAGAACTGTGCATCTCTGTAGGCATCCTTTTCACGGAGATAATTTTCCTCTGAGAACCAGTTTATAACACTGCGTTTGCTTGTACGTGCTTCAAAGAGAGCAAATTCTGAGTAATTGACAAGCATATTAAAATCGGAAGCCTCTTCCGGATATGAGGAGCAGCCGATAGAAAGGCTGAGACTGCTTTTGTCAGAGATGTCGATAATTTCACCGAAATCATCTGTAAGAATGCAATTCTGTACAGCCTCATCCATGCTGTTAAGGATATTATAGATAACCATTTTGTCGCAGTCACGGAAAAAAGCACAGATTTCATAGTTGGATTTTGAGCCGATGATGATATTTTCATTTGCAAAGCTTTTGAGCACCTCAGCTACAGAGGTAATGCAGTTATTGGTGTTGTCAACGGTGAGATACGAGCCAAGCTTTTCAATACCGTTGATATAAACTGTAGCAAGGCAGCAATGCTGAACATCGGGAAGAATTTTTTTGATTTTCTGCGAGAACGACGGATAGGAGGGCAGACGTGTAACAGGATCATACTCAACAAAGCTGCTGTTTCTGTTCATTTCAGAAATCTGACGGGTGAAATCCTGTACAAAACCGAGCCATTCATCGCTGCTTTCATAGATGTTCATTTTAATGTATCGTGTAACATTATTCTCAGAAAAACGATAAATGTGTTTTTGTTCTTCTACAGGATTCTTGGAGATTTTTTCAAGGAGATTAAAAAATTCAAATTCATTGAGCTTTTCTGATTTGCAGGAAAGCATACGGCAGGCAGCTTCGTCAAGGTAAGCGGTCTTATCCTTAGCGATGTATGTAAATGCGCCGATATTGCCCATGAATTGCTGAAAGACCTGCCAGTCGTGGCTTAGCTCCGGAGGTTTTTTTTCTAAATTAAAAATACTCATAAGCACTCCATAGACCGCATAGACAGATCGGGTGAGAGAGGGTGTCCCGATGTTTTGCGGTTCTGCAATCAACGGTATGCAGATTACCGGAATTAACGATTTATATTTATTATATTATACAATATATTTGCAGAAATGTCAATATAAATAAGACATCAGATTACAAAAACGCTGTTTAACTGCAAAATGCACAAACAGACAAATGAAAATTACTGAATTTGCTTGATTTTTGGTGACAAATATTGTATAATATAGGTATCATTATATTTGAGGACTGAGAGTATGAAAAAAATTATTCCCAAAGTCGCAGCAATATGCTGCGCACTGACGCTCTCTGCCTGCGGAAACAAATCACAAGGATCTGTTACTCCGCCTGATGGGAAACTCGACAAATGCACACTGAGATTTTCATGGTGGGGCGGTGATGACCGTCATGCCGCCACTCTGAAAGCAATTGAGCTCTGGAATGAGCTTCATCCTGAAATTACCATTATTCCTGAATACGGAGGCTGGGATGGCTGGACAGAAAAGGTGATCGCTCAGATAAGCGGAGGTACAGAGCCTGATATCATGCAGATAAACTATGACTGGCTCGTTACAATGTCTGCTGACGGAAAAGGCTTCTACGACCTTAATCAGCTCACTGATAATCTTGACCTTTCCGGCTTTGAAGAGGATATTCTGTCATTCGGTATGGTCAATGACTGTCTGAATGCTGTTACAGTTTCAGTAAGCGGAAGAGGACTTTTCTATAATTCCGAAGTATATAAGCGGCTCGGAGCTTCATATCCACGTACATGGGATGAGCTTATTGCGCTCGGGGAAACTTTCGGAGAACATAGCCTTTATCCGCTTGACCTCGATATTCAGTCGGGAGGTACTGCATGGTATCTTGCTGTTGTATACGTCCAGCAGAAAACAGGCAGACAATTCATCACAATGGACGGTGAACTCGGCTTTACTGCTGATGATATCAGGTCTGCACTTGATTTCTACAAGGAGATTGAGGACAAACATGTAATCCGTACAATCCAGACACGTACCGATGAGGACGGAAATGCTGCTCTTTATCAGTCGCCGGAATTCATAAGCGGTAATATAGCGGGAGTTCTTGAATGGGGAAGCTCTGTCGGAAAGTATGAAGCCGTGCTGCCGGAGGGTGTCCTTGAGGCGGGCCCCTTGCTTACGGATGAAAACGGAAATTCAGATGGCTGGATGATCAAACCGTCAATGCTCTATGCGGTATCAAAAAATACACGATATCCGGATGAGTCTGCGGCGTTCATTGATTTTCTTCTGAATAATGAGGATTGTGCCGTTATACTCGGAACCTCAAGAGGTATTCCGGCTTCGGACTATGCAGAGAAAAGCCTTGAGTTAAATGGTAAGCTTAGCGGACTCGCACAGGAAAATGATGAAATGCTTGAAAATCTCAATACGGTCACTATAAGTCCGTATATGGAGCTGCCGCGTATGAAGGAATTCTACAATACAGCTATTGAGGAGGTTTCCTACAGTAAGACAGACACTCAGACTGCCGCAGAGGAGATGTACGATTCAATCTCAAAGTATCTGGAGACTATCAGAAAATGAAAAAACGTATTTACCGGAATCCCGTTGGTGTAAGCAGATATACGGGACTGCTGCTTATCCTTCCGTTTATCGGAGGATTTCTGCTGTTCACACTGTATCCGTTTATCTGTTCGTTTGTACTCGGACTTACAGAATATGACAATATCCGTCCGCCTGAATTTATAGGCGTACAGAATTACAGGAATATGCTGAGCGATGACAATCTGCTTAATGCCATAAAGGTCACCTTCGGCTATGCTGCTGTACTTGTACCGCTGAAGCTGGTCTTTTCACTGCTGACAGCTTTGCTGCTAAGCCTTGAAATAAAGGGAATCGGTGTATATCGGACAGCCTTTTACATACCGTCAATTCTCGGAGCAAATCTCTCTGTTGTAATTATGTGGCAGTATCTGTTTACGTCGGATGGCCTTGTAAATCAGTTTCTGGAAATCATCGGAGCAGCACCTGTAAGCTGGTACGGTAATCCTGATTCAGCAATTTTTATAATCATATTGCTGAGATTATGGGAATTCGGTTCAACAATGATCATTTTCCTGACAGCTCTGCACAATATTCCTAAGGAGTATTACGATGCTGCAAGAGTTGACGGCTGCGGAGCTGTAAGAGCATTTTTTGCAATAACCCTGCCGCAGTTAAAAAGCGTAATTTTCATTAACCTTGTGCTTCAGACCATCAGTGCACTTCAGGAGTTCAACGCACCATATATGATAACAGGCGGCGGACCGCTCAGGAGTACTTATACACTGGGGATGCTTATCTATGACGAAATGTTCCGTTATTACAATGTCGGATATGCAAATGCGGTTTCGTGGCTGATGTTTGTGATTATTGCAATTGTGGTATTTGCGATGTACGGTGTTACAGGCAGACTAAGGGAGGATAAAACATGAAAAAGCTTCCCTTGTATCTTTTCCTGACTGCTGCTGCGGTTGTGATGATTTACCCTTTGTTATGGCTTTTAGGTGCGTCATTCAAATCAAACGAGGAAATATTTTCGACCATATGGTTTATGCCGGAGGATATTGACTTCAATATTTACCGTCATGCATGGCAGACCGTTACTCCATATAATATGGGACATTATTTCCTTAATACCTTTGGGATAATTATTCCTAAGACGATTTTTGCGGTTATCTCATCTGTGTTGGTAGCATATGGCTTTGCACGGTTTGATTTTCCGTTGAAAAGGTTCTTTTTTGCCCTCCTTATGGGAGGTATGCTTATGCCGTCGATTGTTACAGTTATGCCTTCATATCTTATGTGGAGCAAGCTCGGCTTCCTTGATACATATATTCCGCTGACACTGCCATCACTTTTTGCCTGTGAGGGAATGTTTGTATTTATTCTTATTCAGTTTTTTAAGGGAGTGCCGAGAGAATTTGATGAGGCTGCAAGAATTGATGGCTGCGGTACATTAAAAACACTTTTTTTCATTCTGATTCCATGCATAAAGCCTGCTGTGGTTTCGATAGCAGTTTTTACCTTTTTATGGACAATGAATGATTTTCTGAATCCGCTTATAATGATTCAGTCGGTAGAAAAATATCCGCTGTCGCTTGCGCTGAGGCTGTCGGTTGACAGTACCGGGCAGGGCTACGAGCAGCGTAAGATTATAACCATGTCGGTAATAGGACTTATTCCGTCAGTGGCTGTATTTTCACTTGCACAGAAAAAATTTGTAAGCGGTATTACTGCGGGAGGATTATCCGGATGATAACAATAACGCAGCCGGAACTGGCTGCAAAACAATATATTGAAAGGCTTATTCTGCCGTCTGACCCGATGCGTCCGCTCTGGAACAGGGAGAGTATAATTTTCCATAAACCTGCAAAGTGGAATTATATTGACGGCTGCATGATTAAAGCCGCAGCTATGCTCTATGAGCTTACCAATGATGAAAGACTGCTTGAATATGCAGTGCATTTCATTGATTCATATGTGGATGAAAACGGCACAATTTCCGCTATGGACTGCGCTGATTTCAACCTCGATAACATTAACGGAGCAAAAAATCTTCTTTATCTTTATGGAAAGACCTCGGATGAGCGTTATTATATTGCTGCGGAAAAGCTTTACAGCTGCCAGCTGAGCAGACAGCCGAGACTTAACTGCGGAAACTTCTGGCATAAGGCAATTTATCCCAATCAGGTCTGGCTTGACGGAGCGTATATGGTTTTTCCTTTCATGGCGGAGTACGCTGTGATGAGCGGAAAAAAGGGGCTTTTTGACGACATACATATGCAGCTCAGGAATATCCGCTCCATAATGCGTGATGATGAAACAGGATTGTATTATCACGGCTATGACGAAACACGCTCAATGAAATGGGCTGACCCTGAAACGGGACTTTCACAGGAATTCTGGCTGAGAGCTATGGGGTGGCTTTGTGCGGCACTTGTTGATACCGCTGAAGCTGCTGCGGACAGTGAAGGACTTTGTTCGCTCTGCAATAATATGTCAGGTGAACTGCTTGAAGCACTTTCCGGATATATTTCTCCGGAGGGAATACTGCTTCAGCTTCCGGCAAGACCTGAGCTTGAAAGAAATTATCCGGAGACAAGCGGAACGCTGCTTTTTGCTTATTCAGCGATGAAAGCATATCGTCTCGGAATAGTGGATGAAAGCCTCAGGGATATTGGAATAAAGGCATTTCTGTCAGTTACCGATAATTACATAAGATACGTTCAGGACGAAGCTCCTGTATTGAAAAATATCTGTCTTATGGCAGGTCTTGGCGGAAAGCCAATGAGAGACGGCTCAGCTGAATACTATCTGAGTGAGAGAATTGTCGAAAACGACGCAAAGGGTATAGCGCCGTATCTTATGGCATATACTGAATATATGAAGCTATAGAAAGACAAACAGGCTATCGGACGCTATAATCCGATAGCCTGATTTTATATGTAATCTTAGTCAAGGAAATCCTTGACTTTTTTACTTCTGCTTGGATGACGGAGCTTTCTGAGTGCCTTTGCCTCGATCTGACGGATACGCTCACGTGTTACGTCGAAGCGCTGACCAACCTCTTCAAGGGTACGTGATTTGCCGTCCTCAAGACCAAAACGGAGCTTGAGTACCTTTGCCTCACGATCAGTAAGTGTAGCAAGCACCTCATTGAGCTGCTCCTTAAGGAGTGTATGTGAAGCAGCTTCAGCAGGAGCGGGAGCGTCGTCGTCGGGGATAAAGTCACCGAGATGGCTGTCCTCCTCCTCACCGATAGGTGTTTCAAGGGAAACAGGGTCCTGAGCAACACGCATGATTTCACGGACCTTGTCCACAGGCATATTAAGCTTGTCTGCAATTTCCTCAGGACTCGGGTCGTGACCATTTTCGTGGAGAAGCTGACTTGAAACCTTCTTTACCTTTGTGATGGTTTCAACCATGTGTACCGGAATTCTGATAGTTCTTGCCTGATCAGCGATAGCACGGGTGATAGCCTGACGAATCCACCATGTTGCGTAGGTAGAGAATTTGAAGCCCTTGGTATAGTCAAATTTCTCAACAGCCTTGATAAGACCGAGATTACCCTCCTGAATAAGGTCAAGGAACTGCATACCTCTGCCGACATATTTCTTGGCGATACTTACAACAAGACGGAGGTTAGCCTCAGAGAGTCTTTTTTTAGCGTAGGGGTCGCCCTTGGTCATTCTCTGAGCAAGCTCAATTTCTTCTTCTGTATTCAGAAGCGGAACACGACCGATTTCTTTAAGGTATATCTTGACAGGATCATCGATAGCAATACCCTCGGTAGAGAGTGCCATTTCAAGGTCATCAGTCAGGTTGGAATCCAGACCTATTTTGAGGTCTGCATCAATATTCATATCCTCAACGATTTCAATATTGAGATTTTCGCAGTTATCGTAGAAGGTGTTAATCTGATCAACGTCAAAATCAAGCTCCTCCAGAGCGTCAGTAATTTCCTTTGTAGTGAGTTTTCCGTTTGTTTTTCCCTGTTCCATAAGGGCTTCGATGGTGTTTTTTTTCATTTCCATAAAATATCCTCCTGACAGAGCCTTTTAAAGATCAGGCCCGCTTGTTTTTTGACTTGAAAATATTTATTAAATCGTCGTTGCTTAGTTCATCTGACTTAGACGAGTTATTATTATTTTTCAGGACGCTGATGCAGTCTGAAAACACATTTCGGTTAACGGGGAAATCACGGTGCATAGCCTCTATTCCGCTTATTCTTCCCATTTCTTCCGCAGAAAATTCATCTGCAAGAAGTGAAAGTGAAAATTTTTCGCTGTTTTTCATCCGGTCCAGAAGGGCTGAGTAGACTTTTTTATTAAAAGCCGTGACAAAGATTTCCGGAGGTGCCTGAGCTGCAATACTTTCCCATTCCTCGGGACGTTTAAGCAGGAAATAAATTATGCTTTCCTCTGCTTTGGATTCTCTGCGGAATTTAGCAGCATCAGGATTTATATCATCTCTTATATACGTTGCAGATGAGGTGATATTCCTCCACTCTTTTTTCTGTTCGGTGCGTCTTGATTTTCTCAGTATATCGTCAATGTGGGTTTTAAGAACCTGTACAGGGATATCACATTTCTTTGATGTACGTGAGATATAGACCTCACGTTCGAGCGGAGACTCTATACCAGCAAGAATTTTCGACGCTCGTTTCAGCAGCTCAACACGTCCGATTTCCGTTGAGAGGTCAAGGCCATTTTCACACTTATCGAGCATAAAATCATTTGCGTCAAATGAACCTTCAAGCAGCATACGGAATCGGTCTCTGCCGAATTTTTTTATGTATTCATCGGGGTCCTTAGCGCCCTCCATGCGGATGATTTTCGTGCGCACTCCGACATCGGCAAAATGGTTTATTGCCTTTTGTGTAGCCTTTTGTCCCGCACCATCGCTGTCGTAGGCAATAACAACCTCCTCGGCGTAGTGACTGATAAGACGTGCCTGTTCAGGAGTAATTGCGGTTCCGAGGGTCGCTGTGACGTTCTCAAAGCCTGCCTGATTTACGGCAATTACGTCCATATAGCCTTCACATAGGATAATTCTTTTGGTATCAGCATTTTTGGCGAAGTTCATTGAGAAGAGATTAGAGCCTTTATCGAATACCGGAGTTGCGCCGGTGTTGAGGTATTTCGGCTGTGAGTTGTCAAGGACACGTCCGCCGAAGCCTATTATATTTCCACGCAGGTCAATGATAGGAAACATGACTCTGTTTCTGAACATATCGAAGATTCTGCCGCTCTTTTTGGAACGTCCGCCAAGCCATGCGTCGATTATTTCATCGTCCGAGTAGCCTTTTGAGTGAAGAAGTCTTGCGAGCTCGTCCCATGAATCTGAGGCATAGCCGAGACCGTATTTTTTAATTGTCTGCGGAGTCAGCTTACGGTCGGCAAAGTATTTAAGTCCTGATTTGTTTTTGCCTTTAACAAGATTTGTATAGAAAAAATTTGCAGCAAGACGGTTCATTTCGTAGATACGGGTTTTTCGTTTTGCGAGCTGACTGTCAGCAGAGCCGTACTGCGGAATTTCGATACCCGAACGCTGTGCAAGGAGCTTGACCGCCTCGGAAAAATCAAGATTTTCGATTTTCATTGTAAAAGTGATAACGTCTCCGCCTGCACCGCAGCCGAAGCAGTAGAAGCTCTGGGTATCGGTGAAAACGGTACACGAAGGCGTCTTTTCCGAATGAAAGGGACAGGAGCAAACGTAATTTCTGCCCCTGCGAGTCAGCTGTATATAGGCACCCATAACAGTCTCAATGGGATTTGCCGTTCTCAGCCGATATAGAAATTCATCATTGCGGGGCATGGAAAACCTCCTTTATTTCCAGAATTTAGGAACAAAAAGCTCCGTATACAAATCTACGGCATACTCATCGCTCATGCCGGAAATATAATCGCAGACTGCACGGTCAGCATCAGTTTTTTTCATTATATTGCGATACTCATCCGGAAGCTTTGCGGTATGTTCGATAAAGTAGGAATAAAGCTTTTTCAGAAGAAGCTCTGCTTTGGATTCTTCCTGTTTAGCGGCAGGATTTGTATAAACCTTTTCAAACATAAAGCTTTTAAGGTCGTCATGAGCCTTGCGGATATGCGGTGCAAAGTCGATTTCATAGGCGCCGTGTTCAATTACCGAGGCGATAAGCGAGGTAATTCTTTTAGTTTTGGTATTGCCGAGTGTTTTTACGCAATCAGCAGGTAAATCCTCGGGGCGGAGAATTCCTGCACGGATAGAGTCTTCGATGTCATGATTTATGTAAGCGATGGTATCGGCGAGTCGGACTATATTGCCTTCTCTTGTTGCAGCAACCTGATTGGTATGACATTTGATGCCGTCTCTTACAGCAAAGGTAAGATTAAGACCTTCTCCTTTTTTTTCGAGAGACTCAACAACTCTCACACTTTGCAGGTAGTGTTTGAAGCCATGAGGGCAGATTTCGTTGAGTACAGCCTCGCCGCAGTGACCGAAAGGGGAGTGTCCGAGATCATGACCGAGAGCTATAGCTTCTGTAAGATCCTCATTCATCCGCATACCTCGGGAAATAGTTCTTGCAATCTGAGAAACTTCAAGAGTATGGGTGAGTCTTGTTCTGTAATGATCACCTACAGGGGAGAGAAAAACCTGAGTTTTTCTTTTAAGGCGGCGAAAAGAGTTACAATGCAGAATACGGTCACGGTCACGCTGGAACTCGGTACGATAAGGGCATTTTTTTTCATAGCGGACACGCTTTGTATTATTCTCATCGACGCTTGTGCAAGCATAGTTGCTGAGAATACCCACCTCTGTAATTTCTGTTTGTTCACGTACAGTCATATGAATCACCTCTTCTTGCATAATTCGTGAAATTGTCAGCTAAATACTTATACTATATAAAATGCAAAAACCCTTTAAAATTTTTCAGGAAATTTTTTTCACAGAGGAAAAATCCTCATAAAGCTCACCGCAGTCGGTTATATTTACCAAGCCATTAGTTACTTCAGTCAGTTCTTTTTTCAGAGCTTCGATTTTTTCGGACAGGACGAGTATTTCAAGAGTAACGTCCGTACCGAAATCGGAGCTGAGGGTAATAGTCTCATAATTTGGCAGAAGGTATGAGATTTTACCATACATACCGTAGTCTGTAACGATTTTTACACGATGACAGAGGCACATATTCATGATATGGGCAGCGTCACAGGCGAGCGAAGCAGCGTGGGAGTAGGCACGCACGAGACCGCCTCCGCCGAGAAGGATTCCTCCGAAATATCTTGTTACAACAACGCATACATCGGTGAGAGAGCGCTTTTTCAGCACATCAAGCACAGGTATACCGGCAGTACCCTGGGGCTCACCGTCATCGGAATAGCGGGAAATATTGTCCTGACGCAGAATATAAGCATAGACGTTATGCTTGGCTTTACGGTGTTCAGCCTTGATTGAGTTTACGAAATCAACAGCTTCGTCGTTAGTTTTCACGGGGGCGATATAGCCGATAAACTCGGAGCGTTTTTCTATAAATGAGGCATTTGCTGCCTCTGAAACAGTAAAATAATTCATAATAAACCTTTATTTCTATACGCAAAAAGCCGGTCATAGACCGGCTGAATGACTTACTTGTCCAAATTGAAACGCTTCTTGAATCTGTCAACACGTCCGCCTGTATCAACAAGCTTCTGCTTTCCGGTATAGAACGGATGGCACTTTGAGCAGATTTCAACCTTAATGTTTTCCTTTGTGGACATAGTTTCAATAACATTACCGCAGTGGCAAGTGATTGTAGTCTTTACAAAGTTAGGATGGATTCCCTCTTTCACGATTGTCACCTCTTTCAGATTACTATTTGTAAACCGAGTAGCCCATCAGTTCCCTTAGACAGTAGTACCGTTATACATTACATTTTAAAATTATATCATACTCTTTTATATATGTCAAGAGTGTGATATATATTTTTTTGAATTAACTTAAAACATGAGGTTATCAGTTGAAAATCTTAGTAAAATCATTTGCAAGCTTGGATTCAAGCACATGAGCCTCATCATGGGTAGGCTGTTTAGCGGTGAGGTAGGTTTTAATCTTAGGCTCAGTACCGGAAGGACGTACAATAACCTTTGAACCACCCTCAAGGAAGAATGCAAGAACATTTGATTTCGGAAGTGTGATCTCGGATTCAGCACCGGAAGCAATATCCTTTGAAATGCTTGTCTTGTAGTCATCGAATTTTACTACGCTGAGACCTGCGATTTCAGCCGGAGGATTCTTTCTGAGATTCTCCATGATTTCATTCATCTTGTTCATACCGCTTTCGCCTTCGAATGTAAAGCTATGGAGAGTCTGGTAGAATACACCGTACTTTTTATACATATTCTCACGGGCCTGAAGCAAGGTAATACCCTGTGTACGGTAATAAGCAGCCATTTCGCATATGAGCATGGAAGCATTTACAGCGTCCTTATCACGGACATATGAGCCTGAGAGATAACCGTAGCTTTCCTCAAATCCGAAGATATAGCGGTTTTCCTCACCTTTATCCTCAAGGAAGCCGATCTGCTCACCAATGAATTTAAAGCCTGTGAGCACATCAATAATCTCAACGCCATACTCCTTGCCGATAGAGTTGACAATATCGGTAGTAACTATAGTCTTTACAGCTATAGGATTTTCCGGCATAGTACCCTTCCTGATACGCTGCTGGCATATATACTCAAGCAACATAGCGCCGACCTCATTACCGCTGAAAAGAGCATAGCCGTCGCCGTCGGGAACAGCGATACCTACACGGTCGCAGTCGGGGTCAGTAGCAAGGAGAAGGTCAGGCTTAACCTCCTGACAATATCTCAGACCAACCTCAAGAGCCTCACGGATTTCGGGGTTAGGATATGGACAGGTAGTGAAATTGCCGTCAGGATTTTCCTGTTCCTTAACGATAGTAACGTCAGAAATGCCGAGTCTTCTGAGAATTTCACGTACAGGCTTGTTACCTGCACCGTTGAGCGGTGTATAAACAACTTTAAGACCGCTTGTTGCGCAAAGCTCCTCGTTCAGACCTTCAGCAAGAACCTTTTCATAGAAAGCGTCAACAACATCCTGACCGATGTAAGAAATATTGCCGTTAGCAAGCTCTTCATCGAAGGATGAGGATTTTACGTCATTGAATATATCGAGTGAATTGATTTTTTCAAGTATAATTTCAGCGCCTCTGAGAGTGATCTGGCAGCCGTCATCCCCATATACCTTATAGCCGTTGTACTTGGCAGGGTTATGGCTT
>JAGBIH010000036.1 GCA_017935095.1 Ruminococcus sp. | reverse complement strand
TGAAATCATATTGAATGGATCGCTGTCCTTGCATTTCCTTGTGTGATGCACAAGGAGAATGGTGATTGCAAGCTTGTCTGCCAGTCGTTTCAGCGATGCAAGCTCTGTGTAGTCTGTTCCGTATGCTGATTCTTCACTGCTGCGGATTTTCTGCAGTGTATCAATGACAACAATCTTCAAGTCACGGTGTGCAAGATAGAACTGTTCGATCTGCTGTTCCAGTCCGTCACCAATGGTATCTGCAAGCAAAGAAAAATACAGACTGTCCGTCGGTTCATTCGTCAGCTCGTACAGTCGGTTCTGCAACCGCACCTTGTTATCCTCAAGGCAGAGATACAGTGCTGTACCTTTTGCAGTGCGTTGTCCGAGCACAGTTTCTCCCTTTGCGACTGAAAGACAGATATCGAGCGACAACCATGACTTACCGATTTTGGGTGCGCCTGCAAGAAGATACAAGCCCTGTGCAAGCAAACCGTCAACACAATACGCAAGCGGTTTGTATGCTGTACTCATAATTTCTTCGCAGGATTTTGTTTCGAGTTTTTTCATGTTATCACGTCCTTTCGTATTTTTATTAACACAACCTCCTTTTTTCAGATTTCTTGTAATTTGCAAATGCATAATGCCTTTCAAGCTGTCGGGAGAGTTCATTCCCAACCACTCCGTTCTGACTTTCATCGTCTGCTGCATTGGCTGTGCAGATCTGAGAATATATTGTTCGCTCGCTCTTTCAAGGTCTTGGCGGATTTCTCATGCGGCTGGTACGGCTCACCACCCCACCCTTGATGCACAGTTCTGTAAAGGATCCATATTCAGTTTTCAAGATGCTATGTAATTCACTGCTCTCTATATTCTTCTAGGGACATTTTGAGATTTTACAAAAAACTTCTTTGCAGCTTTGTATGCTTGCACAATTTTTAAGTTCGTTTTTATGCATTTTGCTTCGTTCATTGCCCTCTAATTAAAGGGGAACGGCACGCTCCTTTATATAGCCCTATTCTTGAAAAGTTTTTTCAAATTTCATATTAATTCACACCTGAAAGAGAAACGACCGACATTCTGCTGTGCAGTATCACAACAAACAGAACCAAAATGATATGCGAGAAGTCGTTGACATAGCATTCTATTCATGATAAAATGTAATTCGTCATATCGTAATATGATAAAAGGAGGGCGCAGACATGAATTTGAATATTGAATCGAAGAGTATAGAACTGCAGAAAGATGTTGCCGCTCATGTGCGTTATTGTCATCGTGAGAATATCTGTGACCGTATCATTAAAATATGCGGTATTTCGGGGACGGGCAAGACACAGCTTGCACTCTGTTTTGCGCAGAATACAAAATGCAGTATGTATTTCAGCTTTCGTGGACTTGATCACCGCACTGCGCTTGCACAGTTTAAACGCACGTTCAGCGTTTGGTGCGATTTATCTTCTGCAATGACGTGGCAGGAAGCGTTTCAGTGCCTTGTCCCGTTTTTCAAAAAGCACTATACTAGAATCGTTTTTGATGATCTGGAGCACAGCAAGTCTGAATCTGAAGTTATCGCTGCAATTGAACAGCTTTCCGAATCGCTGACTGATATGAAGAACCTGTTTTTATTGTCTTGTCGATGCGAGTCATCATTCGGGAAACACGAACTATTCAGAGTGCTACTGTATACATCCTCGGACATAAAAAAACACGCTCCGAAAATGAGCGCAGTTGATGTTGCAAGGTTATGTGCAGTCACAGGCGGATTATCTGCTTTGCTGAATGATTATGATGAAACCCGATCCTTTTCCGATACCCTGAATGACTGGATTTCAACAGACTCAATGTTGTATCGTTTGATGCCGCAGATGTTAAGCGAACAGTTCCGTACCCCAGAATCTTATCATGCGATTCTGTATGCAATTGCGACAGGGAAGCACCGCTTGAGTGAAATCGCAAAGCATATGGATGTTCCGAATAATCAGTGCAAGAAGTATCTTGATGCACTGATTGCGATGGGATTGGTTGCAGTCAAGGAACATCACTACTCTATTCTCAATTCCTATGTGGATTTCTGGCACAGATTCTTTTATCTGAACGGGAGCAGATTGGTTACTGCTCCGAGTGACGTTGCAAGTGAAATCCTGTCACAGCTTGATAATCTGCATTTGGTGGTGGGGTGATTTTCAGATAAACAGCCCTCAGCTGTATCCTTATAATGCTCCATGCTTACCACCCCTACAAGTTGAGTAAACAAAACCGCTGCATCATTTACTGATGTAGCGGTTCCGTTATAATATTTATCCCTTATTGGAACAATAACCCCCTTAGTTCTGATTCAATAACTCCCGTTTCATAATTACCAGATCAAACACATCCAGTCTGTCATCGTCCACAAAGTTGCCCGCCTTCCACATAACAATGGATTTTTCTGCACCCTTGGCACAGAGAAGCCACTTTTGCAGTGCCACCACATCGGCAACATTGAAGTTTCCGTCTGCGTTGATATCACCCATTCCAAGGGGCGTGATCTCCAGTTCTACATACGCCTTGTTGGTTGCATACGGATTCCAGACAACTGTTGCTTCCATGCCATTGATGTATGCAGTCATACCATCTGAGGTTTCGGTAAAGGAGAAACCCTCTTCTGTGCGGAATTCAATAAGGACCTGATAGCGTTCACCTGCTTCAAAGACATCGCCTTCCTGCATAAGCGGCCACTGGAATGCTTCATCGTCCTCTGTTTCATCAAAGTAGCACCATTCGATATCACGGATATACACACCGGGGATATTACAGGTAGCAGTCAGGGGCTGTTCCTTACCTACGATGGGTGTTTCCAGATCAAACGCCTCAAGATAATCAACTGTTGAGCCGATAACATAAATGGTATAGGTGTGCTTTTTTTCTGCATATGCGTCGCCGTCCGTGATAGAAATATACACATCAATCCTGTACTCACCGCCATCGGTGATATTTTCCTTCAGATTCCAGCCGAACACTTCGTTATCCAGATAAGTACGGCTGTAGAATTCAGAATCATTGCGATATACTCTGATGCCACGGGATACGGTTAGACCCGCTTCAATTGCACTATCTGACAGCTTTTCCGGGAAGCCGTAAAACATGAGATTGGTTGCATCGCTTCCCAATTTGGCTTCACCAAGATTGGATGCACCATCTAACAGCTCAGCAGCACTTGGCTTAGGAGATAATGAACTAAATTCAAGTTCTTTTGCCAAAGCAAGATCCATACCTTTTGTGACAATCAAATCATAATTATCATGATATTCCGGAACATATTCTCCAGCCACACCATCAGGGTCGCTCGCAGCTGAAATCGTTACATATTCACCAAATGTAAATTCATTTGTGCTAATAGCACGATGTTTACTATCATCATCTTCTACTGCATTTGACCGAATAATCGTATTACCGCCATTGATTTCAACATAAGCACTCGCAATGCCACTGCTATTTGAATCAATTACTACTGTGCCACCCTCAATAAGCGTTTTGTTTTCACAATAAAGTCCAGCAAGTTCTGAGTTAATCTTTATATTTCCACCCGAAATGCTCAGACCTTTAACACTATAAATAGCACTACCTTTTGTTGTATTAATGTTTAAATTTCCATCCACTATGTTTACCACGGAATAAGCCGAGGTTATACCTCTGTAACCACTCAGGTCAAGAGTACCTTCACCGTCAATTGTAACAGAATCAGCTACCCAAATTCCATATTGACCTGAATCTGAATCCGTTAGTATTATAGAATTTTCACCTTCTAACATGATAGTAATCGGAGTTTGAATAGCATTAGTAACATAACCAATTTGAATAGCCCCTTTTGTATCTCCTGTAATTCCCTGGTAGTTATAATTATGCATGGTAAGCACACCGTCTTTATAATAAAGATAATCATCGACGGGTTTTATTGTGGTTGGTTCGGTCTTGCCTTCCGCAAGATAATAACCATCATTTATTTCTATACCGTGAGCATACACCATGGAACTTGCTGCATTTACGTTCAAATTCAAAGCAGGCATACCTCCGAACAGAACGGTTGTTGTCATAGCAAACGCTGTGACAAGGGAAAATAATTTGTTTCGAACTTTCATGGCCAAAACTCCTTTCGTGATTTAAAATTCAAGCAGTTCCAGCGATCCGTCATAACCGCTCACGGAAACTGCAAAGTACCTTGTTTCGCCGTTTTCATCGGTGTAGGAAACTCCATAGGACGGCATATCGCCGTAGAATGTAAGCTCTACCATCAGCGGACGGTATGATTCAAGTGTGCCGTAGGAATAGATCTCATCAATGGTATATTCAGGGTTGCCTGCCTCGTCTACATCATTCATAAAGAGAGAGAGGAGCTTGAGATCCTGCAGCACACCGTCAGTTGTAAACACAATCATGGTTGAATGCTCTGATTGCTCCACTGAATAAAAATCGCAGGAATCCTCGTTGAATGAAGCGACAGACTGATACTCCACAAACAGCTGTGAAGACTCCTTTGCCGCATATTCTTCTACAAAGGGCGTCAGGGCAAGTCCTACAGCCTCGGTTTCAAGGTCGGTGCATTTTTCCCAGAATTCGTCCACTGTGATGTTCAGTTCCTCGGACTGTGCCTTGTCGCTGACACCGGCTGCATTGTGGTAAAAGCCGATTTCCGTGAAGGTTTCGTCCTTTTCGTATGTGAAGTAGTAGTCATTGCACTTCAGGCTTTTGCCGTCGGGCTGCAGCGTGAAGCTGCCGAAAATCGCATACATCGCACCGCCTGAGCCACGATAGAAGAATTTGCCGTCACCCTTATAATGATAGCTGCTTCGGTAAGACCCTTCAAAGACAAGAGAGACCGTACCCTCATAACAGGTGTATACTGCATAGACCAGATCGCCGTAGCTGACGCCGTCACGCTCTTCGTTAATCGTGGCTATGGCAAGTTCGGGGATACCGTCACCGCTGAGATCCTCGATGGCATAGCCGAGGTTGTACTCCGCTTCACGGCCTGAAAGATCGTAAAGCACGGACGGATCGCCGAGAATTTCAGTTTCGTCCCCTAAGCCGTCCGTAATCACACTTCGGAATCCTTCGATGATTTCCGAATAGGCTTCGTGATAGTCAATTGCTTCTGTGGGAGCTTCCGTGGGGACTTCCGTTGATGTTTCTGCTTTGCTTTCCGTTTTCGTGCAAGCAGTTGTATCGGCTTCTGTATGTTTTGTATGCTCCGCTGTTGCTGCTTTGGTGGCGGAGCTGCTTTCGGTTTCCTTTTCGTTTCCACAGCCTGTCATTGCCAGCAGCATTGCAAACAGAACGGAATACACAACCATCTTTTTCATGATCAATTCAGCCTCTCTTTATCGGATATACAGGGAATACTGTGCCGTCAAAGACACAACATCCCCAATTATGATTATTTCTTAAATCTGTAGTTTTCACTTACTGATTAAGCAGTTCACGCTTTATAATTGCCAGATCAAAGCCATCCAGCTTCTTGTCGCCTGTGAAATCGCCGGCTCTCCATTCAACCACTCCAGCATTGGGCGTGTTCAGCAGCCACTTCTGCAGTGCCACCACATCGGAAACCGTAAACTTACCATCGGAAGTCACATCGCCCATCTCGAGCGGTTCTGCATAAAAATACACATATACCTTTTCAGTCGAATATACAGGAGAACAGATGGTTTCTTCGCCATTAACATAGCACTTCATATCGTCTCTGGCAGAAACGAAGCTGAAGCCTTCCAGCGGTACGAATTCTACGTCGCAGAGGTATTCCACGCCGGCCTCGAATTTTGCATCTTCATCCATGATGTACCAGCCCTCATCCGTCGGATCGAGGTATTGCCATGTGATTTCGTTAATGGTCGTATTGTCCGTCAGGCAGGTGTAGGAAGCACATTCAGCCGGCGTCATGCCGACAACGGGCTGTGCCACTCTTGCACGCAGTTCGCTGATGATGGGATTGGCTTCCTTGCGTTCCTGCAGATAGAGATATTCGTACTCACTCATGCTGGTCGTGCTGTCCCAAAGTGTATAGCCGTCACCGTTTGCATTTCTCGAAACCGCTGCCACGCCATCATAATTGCTGATGTCGAACGCCGCACCATCCACACGGGGATTGAAAACGCTGGACGGACAGGAAACGACGTAGTTACCGCCCAGAACGGATACACCCTCCGCAGCAAAACCGTAGGAACCTTCCAAATCGGAAGTAATCATCAGTGTATCATCGGGCGTACCATCGAGTGTCAGATTACCGTAGACAGCGATCCCAACGGAGATATAGCCGTAATTAACGCAGATACTGCTGACGCCACGGTTGACGATCTTGATGTCCGATGCGGAATAGATACCGTAGGAAAGACCGTTCACACCCGTTGCCGATGTGATTGCAGCATTATCAAGATACAGGGTATCGCTTGCAGCGTCATAGGTAGCCGTACCGCTTCCGCAGGCGATTGTAGTTACACCATTCCCGAAATGCACACCATTGACCCAGACATCGGTTGTTGCTTCCCAGCTGAGAATGGGATAGTCGCCTTCTTTGTAGACATAGCCGGACATACTGAGGGCGGCAAAGCTGTTGCTCTGGAGCGTCGCTGCTGTGACCATTGTGGTTTTGTCCGTTCCGAGTGTTTCTGTGATGCCGGCATCCGCAGAGCCTTCAAGATAGTAGCACATGGAAATCTCATCCGTATCCGCACTCATGAAGACAACGCCGGCAGGCGAATAATTCTTGCTGGTGGTTTTGATCATGCCTGTATTGTAGCAGGAATACAGATTTGCAGAAAAACCGTTCTCATCCTTTACGGTAAAGCAGGCAATACCTGCTGCATTGAGACCGGTGACCGCACTGCGGTTGTAGCAGGATTGAACATAGCTGCCTGTTACACTTCCCACGATACCCGCAACTCCCGAGCCAGTGATTGCGGCATAATTGGCACATCCCACGATCGTACTCCCAGATGCACTGCCGACAATACCGCCGCCGCCCTTGGAATTAATCAGCCCTTGACGTCATCCATTTAATATGGTATAATATATAGAAAACACCAAGCACTTCTTGGCTTTATTATACACTATTTTTTCACATTTGTCCCCACACTTTTTCATAAATTCGGTGTGGGAGTCTGCTCTTTTTGGACAAAAAAACAGAATAACGGGTGGGAAAGTGTGGGGTAATGGTGAAAATCATACATAAATCTCATGAAAAGGAGATTTCCCATGAAAACAATCCTAAAAAGCATCGGCATCGTGCTGCCCCTGCTTTTTTCGTTCACTGCCTGCGGACCGATCGGTGAAAAGTCTGCCAGCATGATCATCATCTATGGCGTGACAGCTGTGCTTTCGCTGCTTCTTCTGATCGGGTACTGTTGTCTGGTGCAGAAGAAAAATCTTTGGTATCTGCTTTTATACTCATGCGTATTCATCATCAACGCAGGCTATTTCTGTCTGGGCAGTTCGCAGACACTTGCAGAAGCGTTGCTTGCCAACCGGATCTCCTATCTTGGTTCCGTCTTTCTTCCGCTTTCGATGCTGATGATTATTTTGGGACAGACACATTTCCGCATTTCAAAATGGCTGACAGGCATCCTATTTGGTGTCAGTGCTGTTGTCTTTCTCATTGCGGCGAGTCCGCCATATCTTGATATTTACTATTCTGCCGTATCACTTGAAACGATCAACGGCGTTTCCGTGCTGCAAAAGGTTTATGGTCCGTGGCACTGCATCTATCTGTACTATCTGATGCTGTATTTCGGGGCAATGGTCGCTGTGATCCTTCATGCACGCTTCAGTCGTAAGATGACATCCACACTTCATGCGGTGATGCTGGTGATGGTGGTGTTTGTCAATATCGGCGTCTGGCTGATCGAACAGCTGGTGCAGCTGGATTTTGAGATGCTGTCTGTTTCTTATATCTTCAGCGAATTGTTTTTGCTTGGGATGTATCTGTTGATGCAGGAACAAACGCAATCCGAAGCAGAGACAGCGGCGGAACTTTCGATAATTTCAGAAAAAATGAATCAACCGGAAGAGTCGGTTGATTCGGCAGAATCGACAGAAATTGCGGAAGTGAACCATCTGGAAGAACAGTCTGTTTCAAAAGAAACACTGGAACAGCCGTCGGCAGAGCCAATTCCTGCTGTACAGCAAATTGCAGATGAAACGGAACAGATTCGTCTGTTTTGTGAGAATCTCTCGAAGCTGACGCCGACAGAACGCATGATCTATGACCTGTATCTTGCCGGCCGTTCGACCAAGGAAGTACTGGCCGAGATGAACATCAAGGAGAATACGCTCAAATATCACAATAAGAACATCTACAGCAAGCTGGGGGTTTCCTCACGACGAGAACTCGTGCGGATTGCAGGCATGCTTCGGGGTGAAAAATAGGCGCATAGTAGTGATGTTGTGGCAACCCCAAGCATCTGATTTCATACATAAAAAGAGCCCTCGGAAACAACGCGTTTCCGAGGGTTTTCTTTGGAGCTGGTGACCCGGATCGAACGGGCAACCTGCGGTTTACGATACCGCTGCACTACCATTGTGCTACACCAGCATTTGATATTCAGTTTTGATATTCAGTTTTGATTTCTCAGCCAGATATATACCAAAGTAATTATACAGCAAAATTTAAAAAAAGTCAAGACAATACCAAACAAAGATTATGCGGAAGATGCACAGGCAGTTTTTTCATCAGATTGCACAAAAAAAGAGTAGGTACTCCGACGTGCGCCGAGTTTTTGGTGCACGGTCGCCAAATGGACTTTATGTAGTATTGCCTCAAGGATTTACAATCGAGAAAAAATATTTTAGGCAACACCGGAATTATAATTATAAGACAGAAATTCCAAAACTGCAAGGAATATCTGCTGCATGAATTAAACGCAAAGCTCTGCACCTGAAGAAAAAAGCAGAAAGAAAATTTATCAAGAAAGAAAAACACAGGAATGCTGTCGCATTTCAAGTTTTTCTGACACAGAGTAATTTTCTTTCTGCCGAGTATATTTCCTCCATTATCCTGCCTGTCCGATAAGCCTGCGCCGCATTTCAACCAGATCAAACACATCAAGCTTACCGTCAGGACAGAAATCCGCAGCAATCCAGTTGTCAAGCTGAGTATCAGGTGATTTTAACAGCAATTTTTGCAGCAATACAACATCTGCAACATTGAAATCATCATCGGAATTCACATCGCCGTATTCAATATCATCAAGCGGTGAAAATTTATGTCCGATAGCAAGCGCATATCGGTGAGCCTCTGTATTGTAATATCCCTTTATAACACATTCCTCATCTGCAATCACTAAAGGACGTTCTATAAGCGGTACTGTAATTGTATCCCAGTGTTCAAACGCAGATATCGTTACACCAAGAACTTCAGCGCTTTCAGGAATTACAAGCTCAGTAATGGCTGTATTAACAAATGCATTAACACCAATATATCTTAAACCGTCGGGGAGCGACACTTCGCTGAGAGAAGGCAGATCGCTGAACACACCGTTCTCTATACCTTCAGCTCCTGTTATTTCAACTGATTTCAAGGCATCACAGCCTGTAAAAGCTCCTGCGCCTATAAACCTTACATTCACAACAGCTGATTCAAGATTTTCACATGAATTGATGGCGCCATCTGCAAGATACAGATCCGGAGCATTTATTTCAAGCTCTTTCAGATGCTTCATACGTGATAATCCTACGTACTGATAACTTTCGGGAACAACGATCTTTGTGATACCTGTCTGACACAAAGCCTGATCCATGTTTATTCCGTAAACATTATGTCCATCAAGCTCAGTGGGGAGTATTGTCGGTTCTTCCAAAGGTACGGCTTCATCGTTTGACGGCAGCGTACTGCCGACAATAAGTGCAGAACCGTCATGCATTATTTCATATTCCCATATATCGGATATATATTTTTCACGAATACGATATTCCTTATACTGTTCCCCATAAAGGTCTGCAAGAAACCTGTATGTTCCGTCATCCATTTCATACAGTTTGCCTCCAGCGTTGTATTTCAGCATAATTTCGTCCTGTTCATAAGGATCAATCGGTTCATCAGAAATGATTTCATAATAAGGACTAAAGGTATCTTCCGTATTTGTTATAATACGTTCTCTGCCGCTGTCATCAAGCCAGTATTCGCAGATTCCGGAGCTGCTGTAAACAATATCAGGATAATAAACATCAGAATCAGCAGTATAACTATAAGGAGCCGACATCCTTGCCAACATATATTTATCATCAATTAAATCATCAAGATTAATACGCTTCGGGGGAGAACCTCTTTTAATAGTTTCCTTTGCATAAGGACAGTTTATATACGGATTGGCACGCTCTGTCTCAAAAATCTTTCTGCACAGAGCAAGCTCTTCTTCAGAAAGCGAAGCCTTATCAGAAACAGCCAGAACGTATTTAAGGTACATATCAAAATGACTGTCGTCATACACAGGATCTTGGGTGTATTCGTACATAGCTCTTTCAAGATAAAAGGAATATGAAAATGTTTCAGAATCGTCGGCATAAGAAGCTTTTGATTCAAGCTTCATGGGAAATGTGGCAATTGCAAGCATAGAAGCAATACAAACTGACAATATCTTTTTCATAAAACATCTCCTCCGTTCTTCAGGAACTGCAAAGCAGTATCAACGATAATAATGGAAACACCCTAACCTTATTATAATTATATATCATAGCTGTCAGCGAATCAATAGGCTGAACGGAGAAATATGCTGTCTGTATTTATTAGTTTTGCACAAACACGCAGCCTTACGACAAATTTTATAACGCAAATCCGTGATTAAGAGGTCCGCTTCCTTTACCTAAATCAAGCATAGCGGCTATTGCACCCGAAATGTATTCCTTTGCGAGCTGTACGGAGGTTTTGAGGTCATATCCTCTTGCAAGATTTGAAGCAATTGCAGAGGATAGCGTACAGCCTGTACCGTGCGTGTTGGGATTATTGATGCGCACACTCTCAAACCACGTCATTCCGCTGTTTTCGCAAAGCAGGTCGTTAGCATCGTTTATACCGTGACCGCCCTTCAGCAGCACCGCACAGCCGTAGATTTTATTTATATAGTCTGCGGCTTTTTCCATATCGGATTGATTTGCAATGCTGATACCTGAAAGCACTTCGGCTTCGGGTATATTGGGGGTGATAACTGACGCAATCGGCAATAATTTCTCCTTGAGCACAGCTATCGCTTCTTCCGAAATCAGCCTTGCACCGCTTGTGGCAATCATAACGGGGTCAAGCACTATATTTTCCGCCTTGTAAAAACTGAGCCGTTCAGCAATTACTTCAATAAGTTCCGCATTTGCGGTCATTCCGATTTTTACAGCGTCAGGGAAAATATCCGTGAATACTGCGTCTATCTGCTGTCCGAGAAATTCAGGCGTAACTTCTGAAATTGCGGCAACTCCCGTTGTATTCTGAGCTGTAAGCGCTGTAATGGCGCTCATTCCGTAAACACCGTTTGCAAGCATTGTTTTCAAATCCGCCTGAATTCCCGCACCGCCGCTTGAGTCGCTTCCTGCAATGGTGAGGACGGTTTTCATTTTACTGTAATGCATCAAACGCCTCCCTTAATTCCTTTGCGGCTTCGCATGGGTCAGCTGCCTTCATAATTGCGGAAACTGCGCATATTCCGTCAATTCCGCTGCTTTTCAGAACGTGGATATTATCCTTGTTGAGACCTCCGATTGCATTCACCTTAATAGGTACGGCTTTCACAATTTCTTTCAGCGTGTCAACACTTGTCAGCACTGTTTTAACCTTTGTGGTGGTAGGGTAAATTGCGCCAACGCCGAGGTAATCAGCGCCCTGTTCATAGGCTTCAATCGCCTGCGGCACGGTCTTTGCGGTAGCCCCGACTATTTTATCATCACCCATAAGCTTTCGTGCAATTTTTACCGGCATATCTGACTGACCAACGTGAACCCCCTCTGCATTTACTGCAAGGGCAACATCAACCCTGTCGTCAATAATCAGGGGAATGTTGTACCGCATTGTAATTTCGTGCACTTTTTCCGCAAGTGCGAGATACTCTCTGGTTGTACGCTCCTTTTCACGAAGCTGTAAAAGCGTCACACCGCCTTTGCAGGCTTCTTCAACACGGCGGAGGAATTCTTCCTCACTGTAATTCGTGCTGTCTGTAATAAAATACATTGTTGTATCAAGCTTTTTCATACGCACCTCACATATAGATATAGTCATTCAGCACAGGCTGCAAGCCCTCGTTTTCAATATCCCTGTACATCACATCAAGGCTTCTGCCGTCGTTTATCTCAAACTGCTCGTCACCCTCTGTGCCGTCAGATTCCTTGCCGCTGTACTTGCTTTCATGGTCACCGATACCTGTGGAAACACCTGCGGAAACCTTTGTTGCGGCAATCTTCACGATACCATTACGGAAAGATTCGCTTTCCCTTGACGAAACGGTAATTCCGACAAAGGGCAGGAAAATACGATATGCGCAGATAATCTGACAAAGCTGTGTTTCGTGTACATCAAGGGGATTGATTTTGTCGTTATTGATTATCGGACGGAGTCTCGGGCAGGACAGCGACATTTCAGCGTGAGGATATTTTCTTTGCAGGTAATAAACGTGCAGAGCACTTGCTAAAGCGTCCTTACGGAAATCGGACAAGCCAAGAAGCGCCGAAAATGCTACACCTCTCATGCCTCCCATAAGCGCACGCTCCTGTGCGTCAAAGCGATAAGGATATACACGTTTATGACCGAGAAGATGCAAATCGGAATAACGGCCGCTGTCATAGGTTTCCTGAAATACCGTTACATAATCAGCACCGCATTCGTGGAGATAACGGTACTCCTCAACATTCACGGGGTAAATTTCAAGTCCGACCATACGGAAATATTTCCGTGCAAGCCTGCAGGCTTCACCGATGTACCCGATATCGCTCTGACTGCGGCTTTCTCCTGTAAGAATGAGAATCTCCTCCATTCCGCTGTCGGAAATAATCTGCATTTCACGCTCAATCTGCTCCATATTCAGCTTCATGCGGCTGATGTTGTTGTAGCAGTTGAAGCCGCAGTATACGCAGTAATTCTCGCAGTAGTTTGCGATATACAGCGGTGTGAACATATAAACGGTATTGCCGAAATGCTTCGACGTTTCAAGCCTTGCACGCTGAGCCATCTGCTCTAAAAAAGGCTCTGCGGCAGGCGACAAGAGTGCCTTGAAATCCTCGGTTGTACAGGTTTCGTGTTCAAGTGCCGCCTTTACGTCCTTTGCGGTATATTTTGAATAATCGTAATTCTCCATTTCGGACAGCACTTTTCCCATTATGTCGGAGTTTATGCGCTCCATTCCATTCATATATTCCATGTGATTTGTACGGCTTTCAGGGTCGGTTTCAAGACGGTGCTTCTTTTCAAGTGCGGCAGGGGAAAGATGTTCTCCGTCCACAAAAAATCTGTTATCCATACGCACCTCAGTCTCTCAGAAAGCCTGTCAGCGGGTCGGAAGCGGAAGCACCACGAGTCAGAACTCTGCCGAGTCCCGAAAGGTACGCCTTTCGTCCTGCCTCAACAGCCTGACGGAAAGCCGCCGCCATAAGCGGTAAATCGCCTGCCGTAGCAAGAGCGGTATTCGCCATAATTGCCGCCGCACCCATTTCCATTGCCTCGCAAGCCTGTGACGGTCTGCCGATACCTGCATCAACGATGACAGGCAGGTCAGTTTCGTCTATAAGTATCTGAATGAACTCTCTCGTTGCCAGTCCTTTGTTTGAGCCGATAGGCGCAGCAAGAGGCATTACAGCCGCCGCACCTGCGCTTGCAAGGTCACGTGCCGCATACAAATCGGGATACATATACGGCAGTACCACAAAGCCCTCTTTTGCGAGGATTTCAGTCGCTTTTATAGTTTCGTTGTTGTCGGGGAGAAGATACTTTGTGTCACGCATAATCTCGATTTTCACAAAATCGCCGCACCCGATTTCTCTTGCAAGTCTTGCGATACGCACAGCTTCCTCCGCTGTTCTTGCTCCCGATGTGTTAGGGAGAAGCGTCACTCCCTCCGGTATGTAATCAAGGATACTTTCCTTTTCCTTTGTGTTGGCACGGCGGACTGCAAGAGTAATAATCTCCGCACCCGCATCACGGACAGCCGCTTCAATAAGGTTAAGAGAATACTTACCCGAGCCGAGAATAAAACGTGAATTGAATTCATGTCCGCCTAAAATAAGTTTATCTTCCATAATAATTTCCTTTCTATACTTCAAATTTACCTGCGATAATACGCAGAATTGTGTTCGCCTGATGTGCGGCACATAGCATAACTCTCGGAGCGAAAAGTGTTCCGTCATCAGCAACATCGCTCATTCCGTCACCGCAGATATACAGCCGCTTGCCGAGCTTTTTCGTCTGTATCGTATTGCCCGTATGAAGCCCCGACATTCCCGATGCCGCAGCTATATACTTTTCGGGGTATCTCTCTGAAACTCCGTTCACAAGCATCGCCTTGCACTCCGCACTATCAAAGCACTCGCATACTATATCACAATCAGCAAGCAATGACAAATTTCCCTCTGTGAGTTTTACTGTATGCGTTATGACGTTGCAGCAGGGAGAAATCTCCGCAAGATTCTGCTTCATGGCTTCTGTCTTGTGCATTCCAAGCTGTGAAATCTTGTACTGCTGACGGTTGAGATTGAATACATCAACTCTGTCAAAGTCAATCAGGTGAAGCTTTCCCACACCTGCCCTTGCAAGGGAAATCGCCACATTTGAGCCAAGTCCCCCAAGTCCGCACACCGCAACACAGGCTGATGAAAATTTCTGCTGTAAATCTGCTCCGTGCCGTATTTCAAGTGCCTTGTACCATTCTTCCTTTGTCATATCAGCCGCCTCCGACAAAGCTTACAATTTCGATGCAGTCACCGTCCTGCAAAAGTGTACCTTCATACTGCGGCTTCGGCAGAATACCTCCGTTCAGCTCAACCGCAACACGTCCGATGTCATAGCCACTTTCCGCAAGGTATTCCGCAACTGTTTTGTCCGCAAGATTTTCAATGGATTCTCCGTTTACTTTAATCATCTCATCACCTCAAAGTATGTCGATATATTCGCCCTCAAGCGCCTTGTTCATGCTTCTTACAGCGCAGAATTTTCCGCACATCGAACAGCTTTCCTCAATTTCAGGCTTTCTGTCATCACGAATTTTCATTGCAGTTTCAGGGTCAATGGCGCACTCCCACTGCTTGTCCCAGTCAAAGGTTCTGCGTGCGTCAGCCATTGCGTTGTCGATGTCCATAGCGTGAGGAATATGCTTAGCAATGTCGGCAGCGTGTGCAGCAATTTTAGAGGCGATTATGCCCTGTTTTACGTCGTCAACATTCGGGAGTGCAAGATGCTCTGCGGGAGTAACATAGCACAGGAATGCCGCACCTGATGCCGCCGCAACAGCACCGCCGATTGCAGAGGTAATATGGTCGTAGCCCGGTGCAATATCCGTAACCAGCGGTCCAAGCACATAAAAAGGCGCACCCATGCAGATTGTCTGCTGGATTTTCATATTGGCTTCAATCTGGTCAAGAGGCATATGTCCCGGACCTTCAATCATGACCTGAACATCCTTTGCCCATGCTCTTTTGGTGAGCTCACCAAGACGGACAAGCTCCTCAATCTGACAAACATCACTTGCGTCAGCAAGACAACCGGGGCGGCAGGCGTCACCGAGAGAAATCGTCACATCATATTCTCGGCAGATGTCAAGTATCTCGTCAAAATATTCATAGAATGGATTTTCATTGCCTGTCATGCTCATCCACGCAAAAACAAGTGAGCCGCCTCGTGACACAATGTTCATCTTACGCTTATGCTGTTTGATCTGTTCGATTGTTTTGCGTGTAATTCCGCAGTGGAGCGTAACAAAGTCAACACCGTCCTCAGCGTGCAGACGCACAACGTCAATAAAATCCTTGGCTGTAAGTGCTGCAAGGTCACGCTGATAGTGAATGACGCTGTCGTAAACGGGAACTGTTCCAATCATTGCTGGACACTCCGCAACGAGCTTCTGTCTGAACGGCTGAGTGTTGCCATGAGAGGACAAATCCATAATCGCCTCCGCCCCCATATTCACCGCTGCCATAACCTTTTTCATTTCGATGTCATAATCCCTGCAGTCACGGGACACTCCGAGATTTACGTTGATTTTCGTGCGGAGCATTGAGCCTACACCATTCGGCTCAATACACTTATGAAGCCTGTTTGCACAGATTGCAACCCTGCCCTCTGCAACAAGCTCACGGATTTCCTCAGCTGTGCGGTACTCCTTTTTCGCAACAATCTCCATTTCCCTTGTGACGATACCTTTTCTTGCTGCTTCCATTTGTGTTTTGTACATATTTTTCCTCCATTATATTATTTTTAACAGACGGAAAATAAAAAAGGAAGCTGCCGATTCCGATTGCTTCCTTTAAATGCATATAAAAAATGCACCGACGTGCAAGCGTCAGCGCTTTACAGTCGTCCCTACGTTGGCATTATCCAAATCAGGTTATCGGTCGGAGGTCATACCTCCCTCTCAGCCTGTAACACAAGCTCCCATCTGTTAAATTGTAACCATATTATACCACACTCTGACATAAATTGCAAGACAAAACGAAATTTTTTATTTGAAGTCTTTATTTCATCAGTATTTGACATTTTCCGACGATAGTGCTATACTTTATAATGGAGTTTTATGTGATATTTATTATTCATACTGAAAAATGAATTGCGGTGAGCTTCCGGCGAGATAAATGCTTTTATTTTTCCGATGGTTTTCTGCAAAAAATATAATTTTCCGCTTTATTTTTTTTTAAAAATATAGTATAATATTAAAGAACTGTTAATGAAGGCGGCAAGGGCTGCCTCTGAAATTGTAAAAAGTCTGAGGCAGTATCGTTATGCTGCCTTGAAAATACAAAATATTATTGAGGTGTAACATGGCGAATAAATATTCTCTTGGTATCGACGTCGGTTCAACGACAGTTAAAACCGTCATAACAGATAAGGAAGGCAATATAATTTATTCAAAATATCAGCGCCACCTTTCAAAGGTCAAGGAAACTGTTACCGACCAGCTGAAGCTTATACAGGCAGACTATCCCAACGAGGAATTTACCGTCTGCATTACAGGCTCGGCAGGTCTGGGTCTTGCTAATTCTGCGGATATCCCCTTTGTTCAGGAGGTTCATGCCGCATTCCTCGCTGTAAAACAGAAGCATTCCGACGCTGATGCTGTTATTGAGCTTGGCGGTGAAGACGCTAAAATCATCTTCCTTACCGGAGGCGTTGAACAGCGTATGAACGGCTCATGTGCAGGCGGCACAGGTGCGTTTATCGACCAGATGGCTACTCTGCTCGGACTTACAGCAGACCAGCTTGATGAGCTTTCGCTTCACGCCCAGAAGGTTTATCCCATTGCCTCACGCTGCGGAGTTTTCGCAAAATCAGATATCCAGCCTCTCCTCAATCAGGGTGCACGCCGTGAGGACATTGCCGCAAGTATCTTTCAGGCAGTTGTTGATCAGACAGTTTCAGGTCTTGCTCAGGGACGTGCTATCGAGGGAAAGGTGCTCTTCCTCGGCGGACCGCTTTTCTTCCTCAACGGACTGAAAAAGGCATTTGTGAATACGCTTGCTCTTGATGAGGAGCACGCAGTTTTTCCCGATGAAGCTCCTATTTTCGTAGCTTACGGCTGCTCAATCTATGCAGCAAGCGCCTCTGATTCCTATAAAATTGACAATATAATTGAAAAAATCACAAACGCAAGAGCTTCGGACAATATTATTGCAGGCGAGCCCTTGTTCAGCTCTCATGCGGAATATGACGAATTCATAGAAAGACATAAGAAGTTTGACCTCGGCTATGCTGATGTGTCTTCATACAAGGGCAACGCTTACCTCGGAATTGACGCAGGTTCGACTACTACCAAGCTTGTACTTATAACAGAGGACGGCAGAATCCTTTACCACCATTACTCCTCGAATCAGGGACAGCCTCTGGACAAGATTGCTGAACAGATAAAAAATATCTATAAGGAAATCAATCCCGACATCAATATCAAAGGCTCGGCAGTTACAGGCTACGGCGAGGACCTTATAAAATCAGGACTCTCTGTGGATTTCGGTATCGTTGAGACTGTTGCCCACTTCAAGGCAGCTGCATATTTCTGTCCCGACGTTGACTTCATTATCGACATCGGTGGTCAGGATATCAAGTGCTTCAAAATAAAAAACAAGAGTATCGACAGCATCATGCTCAATGAAGCGTGTTCATCAGGCTGCGGCTCATTTATACAGACTTTCGCAATGGCTCTCGGTTATGATATTGCCGAATTCTCGCAGCTTGGACTTTTCGCTGAGCATCCTGTTGACCTCGGCTCACGCTGTACCGTATTTATGAACAGCTCTGTAAAGCAGGCTCAGAAGGACGGTGCTACGGTTGAGGATATCTCTGCCGGACTTTCCTCGTCAATCATCAAGAATGCAATTTACAAGGTTATCCGTGCAAAATCTCCCGACGAGCTTGGTAAAAATATCGTTGTTCAGGGCGGTACCTTCCTTAATGATGCCGTTCTCCGTTCGTTTGAAAAGGAGCTTGGCAGAAATGTAATCCGTCCTGCGATTTCAGGTCTTATGGGAGCCTTCGGCTGCGCACTTTATGCAAAGGAGCGTGCTGCCGGTGAGACCTCGTCCCTCATCTCTAAGGATGAGCTTGAAGCCTTTGCCTATACCTCAAGGTCAGCACAGTGCGGAGGCTGTACCGCAAATTGTCAGCTGAATATCATCAGCTTCGGCAAGGGACGCCGCTTCATTTCAGGCAACCGCTGCGAAAAAGGCGGAGGCATGGCAAATAAGAATAAAATCCCGAATCTTTATGAATACAAGCACGACAGTATCCTTAATCTTGTCAAAACTGGTCAGCCGAGGCGCTACAGAGGCAAGGTCGGACTGCCGCTGACGCTCAGCTTCTATGAGCAGATGCCGTTCTGGCATACTCTTTTCACAGAGCTTGGCTTCCGTACTGTTTTCTCGGATGAAAGCTCACGTGATATGTATTATCTCGGTCAGCACACTATCCCTTCGGATACAGTCTGCTATCCCGCAAAGCTTGCTCACGGACATATCGAAAATCTGCTCGATAAGGGTGTTGATTTCATCTTCTATCCCTGCATGAGCTATAATATCGACGAGGGCGGCAGCGATAACCACTTCAACTGCCCTGTTGTTGCGTATTATCCTGAGCTTCTGCTTGCAAACAATCCGAGACTCAATGCAGATAATTTCATTCATCCGTATATGGACCTCAATGTGCGCAAAAATGTTATAAAGGTTCTTTCACAGGCTCTGAAAAAATATAATATCAAGGGCAGGATTCCGGATGCGGTTGACGCTGCATATAACGCTCTGTACCGCTTTAATATTGATGTATCAAACAAGGCAAGAGAAATTATTGCACAGGCTCGTGCCGAAAAGCGGAATATTATCGTCCTTGCCGGCAGACCGTATCACGTTGACAAGGAAATAAATCACGGTATACATAAGCTTGTGACAAGTCTTGGCATGGCTGTAATTACAGAGGACAGCATCGCTCACCTTACACATACTCCGAAGCTCGGTGTCCTCAACCAGTGGACATATCATGCAAGACTTTACCGTGCAGCCAAGTATGTTACAACCCAGAAGGATATGCAGCTGATTCAGCTTGTATCATTCGGCTGCGGAATCGACGCCGTTACAAGCGATGAGGTAAGAACAATCCTTGAAAGCAGCGGCAAGCTCTATACACAGCTGAAAATTGACGAAATCAATAACCTCGGTGCTGCAAGAATCAGACTCAGAAGCCTTGTTGCCGCTATGGAGCAGAAATAAAAATAACCGATAACCCGTCTTTACAGACAAATACATATGTTTTTGTGAAAACAGATTACGATTTATAAATCCGGAGGTATAAAAATGCCCGAATATGCAAAGTTTACTGAGGATATGATTAAAACCCACACTATCCTTGTTCCCGATATGCTGCCGATTCATTTCAAGCTGCTTATAAGCATCTTTGAAGCAAACGGCTATAAAATGAAGCTGCTGCAGAATGATTCACGTGCAGTTGTTGATGAGGGACTCAAAAATGTCCATAACGACGCCTGCTATCCCGCACTGCTGGTAATCGGTCAGTTCATGGACGCTCTTAACAGCGGAAAGTATGACGTTGATAAAACCGCCCTTCTGATTACCCAGACAGGCGGCGGCTGCCGTGCTTCAAACTATATCCATCTGCTGAGAAAGGCTGTGGATAAGAATTATCCTCAGGTTCCTGTAGTTTCACTTAACTTCAGCGGACTTGAAAAGGACAGCGGCTTTAAAATCACACCCGCAATTCTGCTCAGACTTCTGTATGCCGTGCTCTACGGAGATCTGCTGATGACCTGCTATAACAAGTGCCGTGCATACGAGGTTAAAAAAGGCGATGCAAAAGCTGTTCTGGATAAATGGCAGAGAAGAATAGGAAATATATTCCGTAAGGGAAGCAAGAAGTTCCTTAAAACAAAAATGATTTACAACGATATCCTCAACGATTTTGCAGCAATACCGCTGAAAAAGGAAAAGAAAATCCGTGTTGGAATCGTCGGCGAAATTTATGTCAAATATTCTCCTCTTGCCAACAATCATCTTGAGGATTTCCTCATCTCCGAAGGCTGCGAGCCTGTTGTGCCGTCGCTGATTGAATTTGTTATGTACTGTGCCGCAGCTAACTTCAATAATGCTGAAATCTATGACAGGAAAAATACTTCCTCACGTCTTTTTAAGCTCGGTTATAAATTCATCTACCATAAGCAGAAGGAGCTTATAGATGTTATGAAAAAGCACGGCAGCTTTGAGCCTCTCCACGACTTTGAGCATCTCAGAAAGCTTGCCGACAAATATATCAATCAGGGCGTTGTTATGGGCGAAGGCTGGCTTATTCCGGCTGAAATGGCAGCTCTGGCAAAGTCCGGAGTGCAGAACATCATATGCGCACAGCCATTCGGCTGTCTGCCGAATCATATTGTCGCAAAGGGAATGTCACGTGCAATCAAGGAGGACAATCCCGATGCGAACATCGTTGCTATTGACTACGACCCCGGAGCTACCCGTGTAAATCAGGAAAACCGTATCAAGCTTATGCTTGCAAATGCAAAAATGTAAACAGGATTCAGGCGGCTTTTTTGTCGCCTGAATGCTTTATTATGAGGTAAAATATATGATAAAAAATCGTAACGGCAATATTATAGTTACCAACGAAAAACAAAATAAGCTTCTGGAAAAGCTATACGGTACAATTGCAGGCAGAGCTGCTCTTAAGCTTCTGACAGCTCCTGTTGTATCAAAGGCAGCCGGAAAATTTATGGATTCACCTCTCTCAGTACCAATGATAAAAAGGTTCATAAAGAACAATAATATAGATATGTCACAGTATGAAGCAAAGGATTTCAGCTCGTACAATGACTTTTTTACCCGTAAGGTCAGAACTGATATGCGCCATGTTGACCTTCAGCCTGAGCATCTGATAAGTCCGTGCGACTCAAAGCTCACTGTATATAAAATCAGCGATAACAGCGTCTTTCGTATAAAGGACTCATATTACAGAATCTCAGACCTCCTCCGCAGCAGGAAGCTTTCCGAACGCTTCAGGGACGGATATTGCCTGATTTTCCGCCTTGAGGTTGACGATTATCACCGCTACTGCTATATAGATAACGGTTCAGAAGCCGCTGATTTCTTTATAAAGGGCGAGCTTCATACCGTCAACCCTATAGCTCTTGAGCACTATAATATCTATAAGCGCAACAGCCGTGAATGTACAGTAATGCAGACACATAATTTCGGTACCGTGGTTCAGGTTGAGGTCGGAGCCATGATGGTCGGAAGAATCCTTAATCACCACAACGCCTGCACCTTTAAGCGAGGTCAGGAAAAGGGAATGTTTCAGTTCGGCGGTTCTACAATTGTTATGCTTTTTGAAAAGGACGCAATATCTCCCGATGACGATATTCTGAGAAATTCCGCATATGGCTTTGAAACCGTAGTAAAATACGGAGAGAAAATAGGAACGGCTGTGAAAAATAAATAATAACGGCAGAGTACAGCCCGAACCGTTATTCCCATTGATTTGTCTGGTTTTATGGTCTGGAATGATTGTACGGAAAATATTTTCTCTTAAGGCGATACCGCACAGAGCCGCAAGGTGAGTTTTGTGCAGTGTTGCCTTAATTACAACAGAATTACCCTGTCTTTTTAAAATCACCTTGACATTTTCCCCGATATGCTGTAAAATAGAATAGAATTATTATTTTGAAACGAGGTTGCATATTATGCTGAAAAACAATGAAAAAGTTATGGAAAAAATCGTTGACCTTTGTAAGTCAAAGGGCTTTGTATACCCCGGCTCTGAAATTTACGGCGGTCTTGCAAATACATGGGACTACGGCCCGCTCGGCGTTGAGCTGAAAAACAACATCAAAAAGGCATGGCTGAAGAAATTCGTTCAGGAAAACAAGTATAATGTCGGTCTTGACAGTGCTATCCTTATGAATCCTCAGACATGGGTGGCTTCCGGACATATCGGCGGCTTCTCAGACCCGCTTATGGACTGTAAGGAGTGTAAAACACGTCACCGTGCGGACAACCTCATCGAGGATTTTGACGGCACTAATGTTGCAGGCTGGACCAATGAACAGATGATGGACTACATCAAGGAGCATGAAAGTGCCTGCCCTGACTGCGGTAAGCATAATTTCACCGATATCCGTCAGTTCAACCTTATGTTCAAGACCTTCCAGGGTGTTACTGAGGACAGCAAAGCCGAGCTTTACCTCCGTCCCGAAACAGCACAGGGTATTTTTGTAAACTTTGCAAATATCCAGCGTACAACAAGAAAGAAGGTTCCTTTCGGCGTTGCACAGGTAGGAAAATCATTCAGAAATGAAATTACTCCCGGAAACTTCATTTTCCGTGTACGTGAATTTGAGCAGATGGAGCTTGAATTCTTCTGCAAGCCCGGTACAG
>JAGBIH010000035.1 GCA_017935095.1 Ruminococcus sp. | reverse complement strand
GGTGACAAGTACGGAAACCGTGTTGACCGCTTTACAGCCTGTGTTGCTTATCTCGACGGCAACAGAGCAAGTGCAGTATTCGGCAGAGGCTACTATACAAGATCAGCTCTTACAGCATATAATGTTGAAAACGGAAAGCTCAAGGAAGTATGGGCTTATGATACGGGCGATAACAAGGCGACAGCAGGCTACGGCGATGGTAACCACCATATTATGGGTGCTGATGTTGACGGTGACGGCAAGGATGAGGTTGTATTAGGCTCAGCTGTTGTTGACGATAACGGCAAGCTCCTGTATACTTCAGGTCATGCACACGGTGACGCTATGCATATAGGTGACTTTGACCCGAGCAATCCGGGAATTGAAATCTTCCAGTGCCTTGAGGATGGAACTCATCCCAACGGAACTGCAATTAATTACGGTACTGTTCTCCGTGACGGAAAAACAGGTAAAATTCTGTTCAGAGAAGAAGCAGGCGGCGATACAGGAAGATGTATTGCTGATAATCTTGTTGCAGGCAATGACGGAGCTGAAATTGTCGGCTCACATAACAGCGTTGTATATAAGGCTTCAGGCAACCATGAAAAGGTATGCGACTGGGCTGATATAACAAAATGGGGTCAGAATTCCGTAGTTTACTGGTCTGATGTTCTGGAAAGAGCAGTTCTTGACAGAACCATGGCTGATCAGTATGGCAAGGGCAGAGTATTTACCGGTGACGGTGTAACCTACAATAACTACAGTAAGTCCAATGCCTGCCTGACAGCAGACCTGTTCGGCGACTGGCGTGAGGAAATGATTTTCCGCAAGTCTGACGGTACTGGTCTCAGAGTATTTGCTACAACATTTACAACAGAGTATCCGATTTATTCGCTTATGCACAATCCTCAGTACAGAGTTCAGGTTGCTGCACAGAATAACGGATATAATCAGCCTCCTCATACTGATTACTTCCTCGGCACAGGCTATGACCTTCCTGTACCGCCTGAGGTTCATACACCGCAGTAAAAGGAGCTATATTGCTGAAATATATCTGTTTATCAAGGGACGTCCTGCTTTGCAGGGCGTCCCTTTCTGATACACGAGGGCTTGTTTGTGAATTTTTTGTAAACTATAAGGCTTATTCAATGCTTCTGCGTTGAATGAGCCTGTTTTTCTGCACTCTTGCAGAGAAGTGCTGCGGAGCTTCTTCAGTACGATACAAGGAGAAGATAAATGGAAATATATGCAAAAGGGAAAAATATCCCGACCTACGCTTTTGGTAATCTTCTGACTCAGGGTGAGCATCTTGCCGATACGATCTGCTTTATTGTTGACAGGTTCTATAACAATACTGATCTTTCAGTGTGCGATTTTGCAATCAGAGGACTTACCGCAGGTGATTGGGAGGTCAGTCAGCCTCTTATTGCTGAGGTCATAGGCGAAAAAATCAGACTGAAATGGACGGTCGGCAACAGCTTTACCATTAATTCAGGCAGGCTTGCCCTTGAAATAAGAGCCTCACAGTACAGTGAGGATGAGGAAAAGCTTATCGTAAAATACGTTATGCAGCCTGTATACGTCAATCCGACGCCCAACGGCAAAAACGGAGCGCTTCCCGAAACCTCCGAGCAGGCGGTAAGTGCGATTAATGCAGCAGTAGCAGAGGGTACAGAACAGCTCGGACAGCTTATGGACAGCTTTAATCTTGAGGAGGTTGAAAAGCGCCTTGACAAAATGGAAGCTGATACAGCAGTTTATCTTGCACGTCCGGAGGTTATTGCGCTGACTAAAAGTGAATACGATTCAACCTTTCATAAGAGCGATTCGCTTTATGTTATAGTGGGGGAGGATTAAAATGAACGGAACAGGAACAAAGAATGACCCGTTTGTAATCATGACAGCTGAAGAGCTTTATCATATGGGGGAGTATGGCGGCAGTGATGTCTATTGCCGCCTTGGAGCTGATATCAGCCTTAACGGAACACCTTACGGTGAGAATTTTACTCCGATTCCTGTTTGCTGCGGTCATCTTGACGGGGCAGGACATTCAATAAAAAACATCTATGTGAACACCGTTGACAGTGATGTGAATTTATTTTCCGTTACTTCTGATACAACCGTTGAAATCAGCAATCTCTGAATTGAAAACATTGAGCTTTCGGCACTAAATTCCTATGTTTTCAGCTCGGGAAATGATACAGGCTGTACAGTAGAGCTTTATAACTGTACCTTTATTCTTAATGTTAGACGTCTTGACAGGGATACTTCTTCTTCAGGAAGCAGATGTCTGCTTCATAATAATCTGATTGTGGTGAATGCTGAGCTTTGTACATTTGCGGTCAAGGGAAATTATGAGGTTCCGTATTCTATTTTTAAAAACGGAGCTATGAAACGGTCGCATCTCAGGCTGGAGCTTACAGTTCAGGAAATGCTCAGTACTTCCGCAGACGGTGCTGCAATTTTTAATAATGCAATTGTTACTGACTCTTATTTTACGGGAAAAATCAAAGGTGTGGGATATAATATTCTTATGGCGCATGAAGATGCTGCGTTCAGCAATTGTTATCACGCAATAGAATATGAAGCGGTCAGCGGTGCATACTGGAATGCGGCATTTCTGACGCCTTGCTTTTATGATGCCGATAAAATGGGCTCGGCAGAATACAGGCGTACTGTAAACGGAGGCTGGTATTTCTACGGTCTTACAACCGAACAATGCAAAGATGCGGATTATCTTCGCTCTATCGGCTTTATAGTCGAAAAGGGGGAATGACATGATTAATTATATCAGGCTTCAGGTGTTAAAGCTGAAGCAGCGGAGCAGTTATCTTTATCTGTCAGAGGTCTGCTTTTTTGACGATACCGGAGAAAAAATACCTGTAAGCAGCCTTACTGCAACTATTAACGGACAAACACCGTCGGTTTCATCTTTATATGCGCCTGAAATGCTTATTGACGGTAACAATTCTACCTATGCACGGTTTTATAACTGGGGAGGCGAGAAATACGGAGAATGTACAATTATCTTTGCTCTTGAAAGACCTGTCAGCGCTCTTGGCTCCTATTATCTGGTAACGTCAGGAGCAGAGCCCGATGGTGACCCTGCTGCGTGGAGGATATCGGTTTCTGAGGACGGAGAATCTTTTACCTCAGGCACAGTAATCAGCAATGCGGAAATCACAGATGAACGCACTACGGCAACAGAGCTGTTCCTCTATAAGGAAGATGGCGCAATGAGGATAATACCTGCACAGAATGACGGCTATCCCTTCTTTGACGAGTTGAAGGAGGTTTCAGGCTTTTCGCATAAATCGCCTCAGCCTGAGTTCATAATGCGCTGTTTTGGTGAGGATATAAATGAAGGTTATCCGTGTATAATGAAGCTTGAGGGTATTGAAAGGGTTGCGGATTCGGAAATTTATTTCGGGAATCAGAAGGTTACTGAAATGCATCTGGGAGGGCGATATGTTTCTGCGGCGTACTGCAATGAACAGCAGGTATTCAGGACATATTATGCTAAAAAGCAACGTAATAGCTGATGGAGTGTAATCCGCAGCTTTCAGAGAGTGAAAAAAGGCTTCTGCATTTTTTGCAGAAGCCTTTCTGTGATTATAATTAAAGTATGCTGACAACTACATCCTGTTTAAGGAAATCCTCAAAAGAAAGCTCGCCGCCGGAGGATATGAAAGCGTAGTATCTGAGAAGCGAGGAAGCGTCACGGGCGTCGATAGCGTCATCGCTGTTTACCGAGGCAGCTTTCTGCTGATACTTTGAGAGTGATGTATCAAGTCCGCTTGCAGTATCGGCGTAGTCTCTGAGGACAAGGCTTGCATCACGAGCGTCAACCTTGAGGTCGAAATTCACATCGCCGAGCATAAAATTACCTGCAACCTCCTTATAGGTGTCAAGAGCAAGAGCCGGATAGCTTGAAGCGTCGCTCAGACCGGTATATACCTGAGTAAGCAGACCTGAGTCGTCATGAAGCTCACCGATAGTTTTAAGGACGGTAGCGGCAATAGCGAGGTGACCCTTCTGATTCGGGTGGAAATCTCTGTTCATGCCGGATTCCTGTATATCAGTGAAGTAATGAGCATAACCGGGGTTAGCGGCAGTCGGAGTGACATCATCGGGGAGTGAGGTGAATTCGGTAAACACATCGGCAATCTCAATGCCGTCAATTTCATAAAGCTCGTCACTGAATGTATAGAGTATATCATTGAAATTGCTTCTGATCTGACCGATTACTGTGGAATAATTTGAATTGCTGCCGTATTCAGCTTCGATATAAGCGGGGTCAAGCTGAAGCGGCTGATAGATAGTCTGGACTATTATGCGTGCATCGGGGTTGAGCTGCTTTATTTGTGCAACAGCGCTTTCGATATTGGGGATAATGGTTTTCGGGATATAGCCTTCATACTTGGAGGTGTCGAAGCGGAGGTTTTTTGCGATATCGGAAAGAAGAGTATTAAGCTGAAGCATATTGACAAGACCGCCGTTTGCATATTCCATAAATGCATCGGTATCAAGCATGAGGAGAAGGTGAGTTATACTTGGATTTTCAGGTATATTTTCAGCAGTATAGCCTTCCTTCATGAGATTTTTTTCAGCTGCAAAAATAAGAATCTTTTTTGCAGCGTACTGCATGAGGTCATTTCCACCGATGGAAATGATAACGATTTCAGACCCGGCAACGCTGTTTTTCTGGGCTTCGTCAAGTGAAGAAATAACATTGAGAAGATCAGATGTTGTGTCTCCTGAAACAGCGTAGTTTTCAACGGTGTAGCCGAGATAGTCGGCGCAGATCTGACCGTAATTATATTCTTCATCAGGGTCAAGTCCGTATCCTGCCGCTATGCTGTCTCCGAAGACTACGATACTTCCATCCTGTGCAGCAGAAACGGTATTACCCGAAGCGCTGCTTTTATCAGCTGTGCTGCTTCCTGCCGCTGCGCATGAAAAGGTGCACAGAGCAGAGATTCCGATTACGGTTGAAAGAAGTACAGATAAAGCTTTTTTCATAGTAAAACCTCCATTTTAAGGCGAGTAGTTCAATTTGTGTTGATGCTCCGTAATTGTTGTGCTTAGGGAGCGATAATATACGTTGATTATATACTATTTTTGGCTCATTGTCAAGTCTGCATACAGCGGAAAAGAATGACAGCAAGTTGTTTTGTGTATATTACTTGGTGAATTTCATGCATAATACTTGACAATTTATTAATTCTATGGCATAATTAACTATATATAGCATGTATGCTCGTGAGGGACGGGAGAGCTTTTATGCAGCTTCCGAATTTGATTTGAGAGGAGAGTCTTACTATGCTGAAAAAAATAACAAGCGGATTACTTTCCGCTGTCGTTCTTGCAGCTTCGCTCGGAACAATCAGCACAACAGGCACTATGTCCGACGTGTCTGCTGCTGCAACTCCGGATTATGCCGAAGCACTGCAGAAATCACTCTATTTCTATGAATGCCAGCAGGCAGGTCCGCTGCCTGAGTGGAACCGTGTTGAATGGCGTGCCGATTCAACCTTAATCGACGAAATCAAGGGCGGATGGTATGACGCAGGTGACCACGTAAAGTTCAATCTGCCTATGTCATATTCCGCAGCCGTACTCGCATGGGGTCTGTATCAGTATCCCGATGGTGTTGAGCAGAGCGGCGAAATGACCAACTATGTCAACAACCTTGAATTCGTACTTGACTATCTTGCTGACTGTGATCTGGGCGACGAGGTAGTGTATCAGGTGGGTAACGGTACTATTGACCATACATGGTGGGGCCCTGTTGAGCTTTATGAATATGGTATGGGAGACAGCGGTACATCTTATGAAGCTGCACGTGAAATACTGAAAGCATCAGACGGCTGCTCGGCTGTATTCGGTGGTATGTCTGCTGCTCTTGCTGCCGGCTACTGTGCTCTCGACGGAAGAATTGACGAATCAAAGCGTCAGGCTTATCTTGAGCACGCAGAAAGCATTTTCAAGCTTGCAGATGCTTCAAAGAGCGATACAACATATAATAACAGCGATGCCTCGGGTTTCTATCGTTCAAGCCACTTCTACGACGAGCTTTTCTACGCTGCAAACTGGCTTTATATCGCAACAGGAGAAGATTCCTACCTTGATAAGGCTGAAAGCTATATCCCGAATCTCGGCAAGGAGCTTGGAACTGATGAGCTTGCTTATGGCTGGGGACACTGCTGGGATGACTCGCTTCAGGGCGGAATCCTCTTATATGCTATCAATACCAAGGATGATTTTTACATCAGCCGTGTTGAAAAGCACGTAAACAACTGGACAAATAACGTAAAGAAGCTTGACGGCGGTATGCGCTGGCTGACTACATGGGGCTGTGCAAGATATGCCCAGACAGCAGCATTCATTGCAGCGGTTGCCTGCGATACAGTTCTTGCCGGCAAAGATACATCAGCTTATGAGAAATTTTACGAGGAGCAGATTAACTTCGTCCTCGGAGACAACCCCGATAACCGCAGCTATGTTGTAGGCTACGGTGAAAACTCCCCTAAGAACGCTCACCACAGAACTGCTCATGGTTCATGGAAAAATGACCTTGCAATTCCTGATGCTAACAGACATACTCTCTATGGCGCTCTTGTAGGCGGTCCTAATGAGGACGGCTCCTATGTGGATGACCGTGGAAACTTCATCAACAACGAGGTTGCTACTGACTATAATGCAGGCTTTACTGCTATTCTCTGTAAGATGCTTGATAAATACGGCGGAACCTCTGATCCGTCCTTCCCGCCTGTTGAACCGCATGACGGTCCTGAGTTCTACGTTGAGACTCTCACAAAGGGAGCTGATTCAAGCGGTATGACTCTCAGCTTCAAGGTTACAAATCACTCTGCATGGCCGGCAAGAGTTCAGGATAACATTTCCTTCCGTTACTACATGGACCTCAGCGAGCTTATCAGTGCAGGTCATTCTCCAAGTGACCTTGTAATCCGCTGCGACCGTGACCAGTCTGCTATGTATGCAGCAAACGGTATAAAGAGCTCAGAAATCTCAAAGCCTGTCCAGTATGACGGCAATATCTACTATGTAGAAGTAAACCTTCCTGACGGGCGTGCTGTTCTTCCGATTTCAGAAGGTATGCAGCAGTGTGAGATACTCATTGCATTTGTAATGCCTAACTACGGAAGCGGCTGGAACGCTGAAAATGACCCTTCCAACAAGGAGCTGCTCGGCGGAGGTTCAACAACAACCGGTCCTGACGGATCTGCAAAGGGAATCATAACACCTTATGTTCCTGTTTATGTAAATGGAGAACTTTATTACGGTTACGAGCCGGACGGCACCTATGCTAACGGTATGGGTTCATCAGAGCCGAATCCGCCAGCTGCAACAACAACTACAACAACAAAGCCTGTTACCACAACAACAACAACTACAACAACAGCTCCTTCCGGAAAAGCCTTATATGGTGATGCAAACTGCGACTTTGAAGTAAATATGGCTGATGCAGTTCTCATTATGCAGTCACTTGCAAATCCGGATAAGTATGAGATTTACGCAATAGGACAGCTTAATGCTGATTGCTCCGGAAATGGAGATGGTATTACAAATAAGGATGCTCTTGCTATCCAGAAGTATAAGCTTGGACTTATAAGTGCACTTCCTGAAAACTGAGCATAAATATTATCGCAATTTATTGAAAATGCGGGTGGTCATTCAACGATGACTGCCCGTATTTTTTATGAAACATTTCTTCATGTCCTGACAGAGAAGTATCAATAAACAGACTGTAAAGATGCCTTGAAAATAACTGTTGACGAAATAAGAAAAAAATAGTATAATAAAGTCACATATTGCAGAATTTTTGTGCTGTGGCTTTGTGAAATATCAGGCAGTAACGCTGAGGACGGTGATTATGGTGACTTTCAGATCAATAAAATATGCGGAAGTAATTGCAGCTGCTTTTGCACTGCTTTCACTGACCTCATGTCTGACTGAGGTGAATCAGGATAATCCGTATGACCCTACGCTCCCTGCACACTGGAGACAAACTGACTCCGCTGAATCTGACGATACAGCGACAACCGCCGCTGCCGAAGAAACGGAAGCTTCAGCTGAATCAACCGATGAAGCCGAAAGTACCACAGCTGCTGTCTCTGAAACGGAAACAGCTCAATTAAAGGGCAATTTCTACGATATAAACGGAAAGCTTCTTATGCACAGCGTTCCTGATGAATACGGAGTTGAAAGAAGATATGCTCCGGAACAATATAAGGTTGCATTTGCAAATATTCTCAGCTCAATGTCCTGCGGCTTTGACGATACGTTTTCGGAAACGCTGAGGGTGAAAAATCCAACACCCGTAGGTGGCGATGATATCACAGGACGTTCGGTGCAGCTGACTATTGACGCAGATATTCAGAATGCTGTCTACCAATATATGCAGAGTACCAATCTTGTCGGCTCAGTAGTTGTAATGCGTACCGACGGCTCAATAATGTCGGAGGTTTCCTATCCGTCCTATGATCCCGACCTTTATATTGCTGATCCTTCGTATGCTGAATCACTTCCGTGGGGAGCTTTCGGAAATAAAGCCTTCCAGAATGCCGCTCCCGGTTCGTGCTTCAAGATTATGTCGGAGGTCATTTCCGATAAACACGGTATAAATGTCCTGCCTGATGACGGTATATGGAGCGACAGCGGTACCACAATCCTCAACTGGGATTATGATACAAATTACAATTACCCCATAACCGAACGTACTCTGAGCTCAGCGTTTGTGAACTCCAGCAATGTATTCTTTGCAAAGGCATTCAACGAAATCGGAACAGCTGACGTTCTGAAAGACCTGAATGATATCTTTCACTTCGGAACAGAAGCCGATATTTACTGCGATTTCGGACCGCTTGAAAATACTATCACAATCAACTGCAGCGACGACCTGAGGAGGAGTGCCTTTGGTCAGTCCTATGTGCAGACCTGTCCGATATATCTTGCAGCACTCGGACGTGAGGCTGTATTCGGAGATATGGTGAAGCCGTTTGTGGTAAAAAATATCGTTGACACGAATAACTGCTCGGAAATTATAGAGTCGGGAAGCCGGTCTTATGAGATTATAGGTACCATACCCGAAAAATACCGTCAGAATCTGCTTGACGGAATGCAGGCAGTTGCTTCTAATCTTGGCATTCCCGTGCATGAGAATTATACGCTTTATGCCAAAATAGGTACAGCATCTGTCGGGGAAGGGGAATTC
>JAGBIH010000034.1 GCA_017935095.1 Ruminococcus sp. | reverse complement strand
TAGTAGTGGTAGTAGTTGTAGTGGTGGATGTAGTAGTTGTGGGAGTTGTACCTGTGGAAGGACTGTTTGTTACTGTGATTGTGCTGCGTCTTACAAGACCGAAATAAGGCGAGCCTGAACCGGTTTCAGCGTACCAGTATTCTGCGTCCCAGCCGATTTCATATGTGCCTGCAGGGCAGCCGGCAGGTACGTGGCAGTAAACCGAGAAAAGAACGCTTCCATCAGCACCTGCGGACGGATTTGAACCGGAAAGGGTGAAGTCAATCTGATTATTATTAATAGTATAATTGATTGAGGCATTATAGGTGTTGCAGTAATCGGACATACCTGTAATCTGGATAGGCGCAGCAACCTTGATTCCAACGCCCTGAAGTCTGCTGAGTCCGACCTGATTATAGCCTGTGACGTCAATGCGGATATCATCTCCGGGAGCGCACGTTACAGGTGAAAGGTACCATGTCATTCTTGTGCTTGTACTTTTCAGCGATTCAGCAGCATAAACCGGAGACGCAAGGAACACAATTGCGGTTATGATGCTTGTTAAAGCCGAGATCAAGCGGGTGTAAAAAGATTTCATTTTAATATCCTCCTTAAAAATTTATCATTATCTGTATTGCTGCAGGACAATACAGCACAAAGAGCGTATTTGCAAAGCTCTGAGAAGCTTTACGCTGTGTCAGACAGAGCTTTTCTTCACAGAGAACAGCATAATCAGCGGATAGATTTCAAGTCTGCCTATCAGCATATCAAAGGAGAGGACTATTTTCGAGAACGCCGAAACATCGCTGAAGCCTCCGTTAGGACCGAAGCGTCCGACACCAAAGCCTATATTGTTCATGCAGGTAATTACAGCCGAAGCTGATTCCTCGATAGTATAATTATCAAGAGATATAAGAAGAAGTGAGATTGCCATAATCAGCATGAATAATATAAAGTATGAGGCAGCGCCTCTTACAACGGTCTTTTCGACAGGCTTGCCGTCCATTTTTACGGTTGCGACAGCTCTTGGATTGGCAATGTATTTAAGCTCCTTTACTCCTGTTTTGAAGAGTATCAGGATACGTGAGACCTTCATGCCGCCTCCGGTAGAGCCTGCACATGAGCCGACGAACATCAGAAGCAGAAGCAGAGTCTGTGAGAATACTGGCCATTGGGTGATATCAGCAGTCGCAAAGCCTGTTGACGTTATGGTTGAGGCAACCATGAAGAACGAGTGTCTGAGAGCGGCGCCTGCGCTCTCGTAGAGGCTGGTGATATTCAGTGTAATCACAGCTGTAGCGGCAATGATGATTCCGAAATAAACCCTTACCTCCTCGTTTTTGAAGGCGAGCGAGAATTTACGTATAATGAGATAGTAATAGAGGTTGAAATTCACACCGAAAAGTATGATGAACACAGCGATTACCATTTCTATATAAAGGCTGTTATAGTGGCCTATGCTTGCCGAATAGATTGAAAAACCGCCTGTGCCTGCCGATGAACAGGCATGGATAATACTGTCATACAGCGGCATTCCTCCGCAGAGGAGAAGGATTATCTCCAGAACCGTGAGCGAGATATAAATGCCATAAAGTATTCTTGCGGAAAAGCTTGATTTTGAAACAAGCCGCCCGACATTCGGACCTGCGCATTCGGCACGCATCATATGCATGGTACGTGAATCGTTGCTTGACATAATTGCAAGAACGAACATAAGGATTCCCATACCGCCAAGCCAGTGGGTAAAGGAGCGCCAGAAAAGGCAGGCTCTGGACATTCCCTCGATATCGCTGAGAATGGTAGCGCCGGTGGTGGTGAAGCCTGAAACCGTTTCAAAGAGTGCGCTCGGATAATCCGGTATTTCGCCCGAGATTACGAATGGCAGAGCACCTATTGCGGAGACTCCTATCCACGAAGCGGCAACACTGACAAAGCCCTCCATAGAGAAAACAGAATTATTCTTCGGCTTTTTTATCGTCAGCAGTATTGCAATGGTCATCAGAGCCAAAAAAGGTATGCCGAATGAAGTTACAACGTGATTTTCGTTGTAGATGAAGCCGACAAGGATTGGCAGGAGCATAAACAGTCCTACAACCTTGAAAATCTGCCCCATGATATACAGAATCATTTTATAGTTCATTTTTATTCCCGTTAGCTCCCTTAATCAAAAATATTGCTGAGGTCGTGGAAGCCTTTATTGGTGGTAACAACCACGACGCTGTCGTTAAGCATCAGACAGTCATCGCCCTTAGGAATGATAAGCTCATTGCCTCTTACAATACTTGCGATGAGGATTCCGCTGCGGATTTTGAGTTTTTTAAGCGGAACATCCACATAGTCCTTTTTGTCACGTACAACGAATTCTATAGCCTCAAGGCGTCCGTTCACGAGCTGATAGAGTGTGGTTACGCTGTTTCCGAGTGAATTCTGTTTTGCACGCACATACCGCAGAATCTGATTCACTGTAATGGATTTCGGTGAAATGATGCTGTCGAGCGACAAGGTATCAGAAAGCTGAATCAGCGACATACGGTTTACCTTTGTTACTACCTTTTCCACGCCGTTGTTTTTGGCAAGCAGTGAAAGCAGGATATTTTCCTCGTCGATACCGGTAAGAGTAACAACAGCATCGGCATCGTAGACTCTTTCCTCATCGAGTATATCGTGGTCAGTACCGTCGGCACATGAGATGCTGACTTTATTGAGCCTTTCGCTCAGTTCAATGCAGCGTTTTTCGTCTATTTCAATAATTTTCACTTTAACGCCCATTTCAATAAGCTGCTGTGCAAGATGATATGCAACACGTCCGCCTCCGATGAGAACTGCTGATTTTACACGTTTTTCTCTGTAAGCGGCGCTTATGCTCTTGAAAAATTTTACCATAGCGCTGTGTGAGGCAGTCATATGGATTTTGTCGCCCGCTCTCAGGACAAAACTGCCGTTCGGGATAATCAGTTCTTCTCCTCTTTGTACGGCACAGATGAGCACATCGAGCCTGAGGCGCTTTGAAAGCTGGATAAGGGAAACATTATCAAGGATGCTTCCGTTTGTTATACGGATTTCTGCAAGGTCTACACGTCCCTTTGCAAAGGATTCGATGTTGATGGCTTCGGGATAGCGGATTACCTTTGCGATTTCATTTGCAGCGTTGTAATCCGGATTGACCATCATGCTGATTCCGAGCTCCTCACGCATGAAAACAAGCTGCTTATCAAATTCGGGACTGCGCACACGTGCTATACAGTGGTGTGCATTCATCTTTTTTGCAATAAGGCAGGAAAGAATATTTACCTCATCAGAGTCTGTAACCGCAATGAATATATCTGTCTTATCCACATTAGCTTCTTCAAGAACGCCGGTCTGAAGGCAGCTGCCGGCTATTCCCATTACGTCATAGTCGTTTATAACAGCGCCTATAAGCTTTTCGTCGTTATCAATTACAGTGACATTGTGTTCCTCGCTGAGCAAATCCGCAAGCGAGGAGCCGACTTTTCCGCAGCCAACAATTATAATGTCCATAGTTCCTCCGTGTGAATTATAGTCAGCATCATTATCGCTTTTTGCTGACCATGATATAGATTTTAATTGCCCCGCACATTGTATCTGTTCCGTGCGTACAGGCATTCAGCAAACTCCATAATCTTCTGAAGTCTGCTTTAATTAATATGTGACGTATGAATTGACATAATGATACAATTCCTCAATATAATTATAAACAATCCTTATAATTTTGTCAATAGAAAAACAGTCACGAAAACAAAGCAAAAAAATTTATCAGTAAAATATACAGAAATTATTATTTTTGTGCTTTTATAAAAAGAATGCTGTCCTGATATGGACTTTTTCAAAAAATTATGTTATAATCAGAACAGAAAATTTGTTTGAGCAATAATCAGAGGAGGGGGATTTTATGGTATGCACAATAGTTACAACAGGAGAAGAATTGAAGCTTGTCTGCAAAAACGAATACGAGCCGCCTTACCCGCAGCTGAAGGCAAAGCTGCGTGAGAAAATCTGGGCGCTGTTTTGTCAGGGCTATGACAGATTCTTTGTGAATTGTGAATACGGTGTGCCGCTATGGGCAGCTGAAATTATCTGCGCTCTGAAAATGTATAATGATATTGAGCTGTATATTGCCATGCCTTACGAGGAGCAGTCGGTAAACTGGCCTGAGCCCTTCCGTGACCGTTATTTCAGTGCGCATGAGGCTTCGGATGAGGTTATTGCTATAAACAACGCTTATTGCGACAGCTGCTACGACGAAGCGGATGAATATATGATTGAACATAGTGATACTGTTCTGGTGTGCGGCGATTACAACGAAAATCTGTACAGTGTAAGGCTTGCAAAAGAATCCGGAATAAATTGTAATTTTTTTAAGCTGCTCTGAAAATACTGAAGCCTCCCTGAAAAAGGGAGGCTTTAATTTGTAAAAGCATAATTTCGGGATGTCAAGTGACTCCCTACGGTGTAGGAAGAAGTCCGAAATAAAAAACGCCACCGTATCAAGCAGGATATGGTGGCGTTGAATTTTTGTGGCAACTACAGTTCTGTCTTACGGAAAGCGCAATGATATTTTTGATGGAAGCCAAAGTGTATGTCAAAAATCCGCAAAAAAACAAAGGCGAGGTCAGAACAACTATATAAGCAGTATCAATTTATATACGCATCAAGCAAAACATTTGAGTTTGGATAATATTCAATTGTAACGGTATTTTTGTGATAAAGAAGATAGTTATCAGACCACGCATCACCTTCAATCACAGGATTTTCTTTAAGCTCTTCAACAAATTCTTCTGTAAGAGGGATATTTATGCATTCACCGCTGTCGTCAATAAGACATATATATGTATTTCGTAAAAAAGGAATAACATATTCATTAGTAGTTATGGATTTTGAACCTACAAATATATCAACGGAATAATCGAATCCATTGTATGTAATAAGCGAAACCATAACAGCAAGAATAACAGCAATGACACTATATCTTATACGATATTTTTTTATTTTTATTAATCTTTTGAAAAATAATATAAAATACAAAACCGAAAGAATTATGGTCATAAGCGCAAGACCGCTGTAAAGGTAAAGGATATGTGTGCCGACTTTATCTAAAGCATTAATTGTAAAAATAAATATTCCTTGAAAAAATACATAGAATGAAACCAACAAAGCCGCTTTTGAAATTGCTTTTTCTTCACTTTCTGTAAATTCATTACAAATATCATTTTGGTTCATATTTCACCTCATCATAGTCTTTATTAAAATAATTATACCACACCCACTTATAAAATTCAATATTAAATGAGCAATCAATGGTCGTATCAGCAAAAAGTCACTTTTGGCATAATATCAAAAATGGCTTTTTAATACTTCTTTATGACTATCTGACTAAAATGGAGGCTTTTGCTGCTTTCAATGGAAAAAGGATATCCCCGAAAGGATATCCTTTTTCCTGGAGCTGATGATCGGACTTGAACCGACGACCTACGCCTTACCAAAGGGATTTTGAGCTTTTCGAGCGTTTTTACTATATTCAGTAATCTCCTATATATAGCCGTTTCAAGCTACAATTATTTCGTTTCCTTCAATCTGATTTTGTGTGCTGTCGTTTCAATGGCGCACAAACGGCGCACAAAAAGATGAGGGAGTGCCTCTGCCCAGAATAGCGG
>JAGBIH010000033.1 GCA_017935095.1 Ruminococcus sp. | reverse complement strand
GGTGATGTTAAGCTCAAGCTCTATAAGGGCAACATCATCAACGCTGGCGTTACTTCACCATATACACTCTATGATGAGGAAGTTGCTACAATCGATGAGGATGAGGTTTACAATCAGGCTGATTCCGCAGGCTTCATCAACCTCTTCGGTCTCCCGATCAAGGTTAAGGCTCAGCTCGACAAGAAGAGAGAGCAGAATAAGTAAGCCCATAGCACGGGCAGGCGGTTCACGCTTTCACTCGTAAACTTGTTTGCTCTGTACGGAAATGCAAGTCTGCTTTCGCACACGGCAGGTATTTTAAAGAAAAGACAGGCAGGGGAGATTTTCTCCTGCCTGTTGTAGTTCATAGCATTGAATGTGCAGGTGACGGCGTCCTCAGCGTCCCGTTATATTTTTCAGGGTGCATTCAGGCTTTACCGTGCGTGAGGATTTATAACAGGAACAAGTGCATTAATATTTGATTGTGAGTGCGGGACGTCGAGATGTCGTCCCCTACACAATGGAATAATTACGAATAAATTGAGGAGGTATAAATAGTGGTGAAAATCAGGGTCATGACCATCGACGACTATGACGGCATAGCGGAAGTATGGAAAGAACATGAAGGCATAAACCCCGTTGACGACAGCAGGGAAGGCTTCATAAGATACATCAGACGCAATCCCGCCACAAGCTTCGTTGCGGAAGACGGCGGCAGGATAATCGGCACTATACTGGCAGGTCACGACGGACGAAGAGGAATCTTCCACCATGTTGTCATAGCTCCTGAATACCGCGGACAGGGTATCGGCAGAGCACTGGTGGAAAGTGCGGTAACAGCTCTAAGAAAAGAGGGCATACAGAAGGTGCTGCTGGTGGTGTTCACCCATAACGAAAACGGAAACGCTTTCTGGGAGCATATGGGCTTCACTGTCCGTGAGGACCTTTTCTACAGGAATAAATACATTGATATATTGTAAGAATAGACACATAAAGGAGTAAAACTATGGCAGATATGATGTGGGCAGGAAGATTTTCAAAGCAGGTAGACGCAGGCGTCAACGCTTTCAATTCTTCAATTGCCTTTGACGGACGGATGTACCGTCACGATATACAGGGCAGTATCGCCCACGCAACAATGCTGGGAGACTGCGGAATAATAACAAAAGAGGACAGTCTCGAAATCATAGAGGGACTCAAAGGCATCCTTGCCGATATTGACAGCGGCGCTCTTGAGCTTGACCCGAATGCCGAGGATATACATATGTTCGTTGAGGCTGAGCTGACAAAGCGCCTCGGCGATGTCGGAAAGAGACTCCATACCTCCCGCTCAAGAAACGATCAGGTTGCAGTTGACCTGAGACTTTATCTCCGTGACGAGATTCGTGAAATTTACAGCCTCGTAAGAGAGCTTATCGAAACTCTCATAAAGCTTGCGAAGGAGCATACTGAAACAATCATGCCCGGCTATACACATCTTCAGCGTGCACAGCCGATTACCCTCGCACATCATCTCATGGCTTATGTATGGATGCTCCTGCGAGACCTCGGCAGACTTCAGGATACTGCGGAGAGAATGAATTATTGTCCTCTCGGCTGCGGCGCTCTTGCAGGTACTACCTATAAGACAAACCGTCAGCAGACATCGGAGCTTCTCGGCTTTACCGCTCCTATGGAAAACAGCCTTGACGGCGTTTCCGACCGTGACTACTGCGTGGAGCTTAACTGCGCGCTGTCACTCCTTATGACTCATCTTTCACGCTTTTCCGAGGAAATTATCCTCTGGTGCTCGTGGGAATTCAAATTCGTTGAGCTTGACGACGCTTTTGCTACAGGCTCATCAATTATGCCCCAGAAGAAAAATCCCGATATTACTGAGCTTATACGCGGCAAGACAGGACGTGTGAACGGCGACCTCATCACACTCCTCACTATGATGAAGGGTATTCCGCTTGCCTATAATAAGGATATGCAGGAGGACAAGGAGGCTATCTTCGACGCTGTTGACAATGTAAAGCTCTGCGTCAGAACCTTCACTCCTATGCTTGCAACAATGAGAGTTCTCAAGGATAATATGAGGAACGCTGCCGCAAGAGGCTTTATCAACGCTACGGACTGTGCAGACTATCTCGTCAAGAAGGGTATGCCTTTCCGTGACGCTTATAAGATTACAGGAACTCTTGTTGCTGAGTGTATTGAAAAGGGTCTCACTCTTGAAACACTTCCGCTTGAGGAATACGCAAAGATGACGGAGCTTTTCACTGAGGATGTTTACGACGCTATCAGCCTCGACACCTGCGTGCGTGAGCGTAAGTCATACGGCGGACCTTCTCCCGATGAAGTAAAGAATCAGATTCGCAATGCTGAGCATGAGCTTGCTCTGCATACCGATTTGCTCCTGTCTGATCTGGAACAATAATTATGAAGAAAAAAGATCTGGTTTTTATTATCGGACTTACTATCTTCATGGGTGTGCTCTGGATAGTAGGCGAGCTTGTAATGGGACTCTGGATTGCGGTTGTCCCGAAGGCTCATCTCTTCTGGCTTATAGGTATAGTTTCTGCCACTCTGATTATCAGCGTGTGGCATTCGATGCTTGAGGACGAGTCCGATTTGCAGGACCCCAAGCGACAGAAATATGAGCGCAAAAAAAACAAGCGTAAACAGAAAAAGAGAAGATGACACCTTTTTTGTGGGGGAGTGCAATATAGCCCGTATTTTGTGGCAGGGGACTGCCTCTTGTGCGGTAGGGGAGAGGTCAGACAACGCAGAATAGCAGTTTTGCGTTTTTGGACTCTCTGAGCAATATTGTTATAAAATATCAGTTTATTTTCATTTCAGGAGGGTAATTTATGTCAGTTAAAATATATATTGACGGTCAGGAAGGTACAACAGGACTCAAGATTCTTGAGCGCTTTGAGGGCAGAAATGATATCGAGCTTCTCAGAATCAGCGAGGAAAAACGTAAAGATTCGCAGGAGCGTGCAAGACTTATAAATATGTCGGATTACACTTTCCTCTGTCTGCCTGACGCTGCTGCAAGAGAGGCTGTTTCATTCGTGGACAATGACCACGTAAGAATTATAGATGCTTCTACTGCTCACCGTACAAACCCTGGCTGGGCATACGGCTTTCCTGAGCTTTCGGCTCAGCACAGAGAAAAAATCAGGGTTTCAGACAGAGTTGCTGTCCCGGGCTGTTATGCAAGCGGCTTTGCTTCGATAGTATATCCTCTCGTGAGCAATGGCATTATTCCCGACGATTTCCCTGTGTTTGCGTATGCGACCTCAGGCTACAGCGGTGCAGGCAAAAAGGCTATTGCTGTATATGAGGGCGAGGATAAGCCCTTTGAGTTCAACAGTCCCCGTCAGTATGCGCTTTCCCAGCAGCATAAGCACCTTCCCGAAATGAAGGCTGTTTCAGGACTGAAATACACTCCCATGTTCAATCCGATAATCTGTGATTATTTCAGCGGAATGGTTGTAAGCGTCCCGATTCAGACAAGACTTCTCGAAAAAAATGTGACTGCCGAAGCGGTACATGAAATGTACATGAAGCACTATGAGGGTGCGAATATGGTAGAGGTAATGCCTCTGATGTCCGAGGAGGAGCAGAAGTCCTTCTTCCTTGCGTCGAATACCCTCAGCGGACAGAACAAGCTTCAGGTATTTGTTTTCGGCAACGATGAACAGATTCTTCTCTGCTCACGTCTTGACAATCTCGGAAAGGGTGCAAGCGGTGCAGCTGTACAGTGCCTTAACATCATGATGGGAATTGACGAGACTACAGGACTTGTTTAATACGGAATTGATTATATCCTTTGAAGAATAGTTTTGAAGCATTAAAAATTACAGTAAAGATATTTCTGCAATGTGGTATGTAAAATAACTGCTCATTGGGAATCAGAACGGGAGGTCAGAATGGAAAACATCACTCACCTCATATTTGATTGGGGCGATACACTTATGGCCGACAACCCGGATATAAAGCAGGCTATGTATCTGTGGGATAAAATTACGGTTATGCAGGGTGTTGCGGAAACAATACCATACCTGCATGGAAAATATGTCTGTACGGTCGGCTCAAACGCAGGCGAATCGGATGCGCTTGCTATGAAAAAAGCTTTTGAAAGGGTAAGTCTTGACAGCTGCTTTGATTATTATTTTACGTCAAAGGAGCTGGGAGCAAGAAAACCTGACACGGCTTTCTTTGAAAGCATTGTAAAGAAGCTTGGCACTTCCGCCGAAAATGCGGTTATGATTGGCAACGATTATGAAAAGGACATTTCTGGTGCTAAAAGGGCAGGGCTGAAAACTGTGCTGATTACTGAGGAAAAAGGTAATTATCCCGATGCGGATTTTGTTGTAAAATCATTTGATGAGATTAAGGATATATTTTGAAAGGAGAAATTTAAAATGGAGCTTAAAAAATTTGATAACATAAAATTTGTTGACGGCGGAGTATGTGCCGCTAAGGGCTTCAGGGCAAACGGAATTCAGTGCGGACTGGCTCATGCAGGCGCTCATGTGACAAAAAAGAAAAACGACCTCGCACTTATCGTTGCGGACAAGGAATGTACCGCAGCAGCAGTCTACACTACCAATAAGGTCAAGGGTGCGCCTATCCTCGTGACTAAGGAGCATATAAAGGACGGTAAGGCACGTGCTGTTATCGTGAATTCAGTAAACGCCAATACCTGCAATGCTGACGGAGTTGAAAAAGCAAACAAAATGTGTCAGCTCACCGCCGCTGAGCTTGGAATCGACGAAAATGACGTTATTGTAGCGTCCACAGGAGTTATCGGTCAGGTGCTGCCGATTG
>JAGBIH010000005.1 GCA_017935095.1 Ruminococcus sp. | reverse complement strand
GGGGCGAAGGGCTTTTTTGTTGTCATCAAGCGCCGATAATACAAATCGGCATTAACTCCATTTTTATGAAGAGAAAGGAATGGTTGAAAATGAAAATAAGCTTTTCAACACTTGCTTGTCCGGATTTTTCGTGGACAGAAATTTATTCAATGGCAAAGGATGTAGGTTTTAATGGTATTGAAATCAGAGGCATTGGTGAGGAAATCAATACAGTAAAGGCAAAACCCTTCAGACCTGAAAAAATCAATGATACTATCTCTAAGCTGAAAAAGCTCGGACTTGAAATACCCTGTCTTTCATGCGGTGCCTGCCTGAAATTCGCTGACAAGCATGATGAAAATGTCGAGGAAATCACACAATATATCGAGCTTGCTGCAAAGCTTGAGGCTCCTTATATAAGAATTCTCGGCGACCTTACTCCGGAGCCGGATGGAGACGTTGACGATAAATATGTTGTATCCGTACTTAAAGAAGTATGCACAATCGCTGAAAGATACGGAGTAATGCTTCTTGTTGAAACAAATGGCGTATATTCAGATACTATGCGTCTTAAAAAGCTCCTTGATGATGTAGACAGCAAGGCGGTTGGAGCTTTGTGGGATATGCACCACCCCTACCGCTATATGAATGAATCTGCTTCAGTTACAACCTCTAATCTTGGTAATTATATCAGATTTGTTCACGTCAAGGATTCTGCTGTTGAGAACGGGAAGCTTGTCTATAAGCTCATGGGCGAAGGTGATATGCCGCTTCATGAAATGTTCTCTGCTCTTCAGAAAATAGGCTACACCGGTTATGTTTCACTTGAATGGATAAAGAGATGGTCAAGAGACCTCTATGCTGCCGGTATTGTATTCCCGCAGTTCGCAAGATATATGAAGCCTTATATTATCGCTGAAAAAAGCAGGCTTCAGGTTGACGACCGTGGCACAGGCTATTACCCCTGGCCTAAGGAAACTATCATCAATGAAACCTTCCCCGATGTTCTTGACAGAATATGTGAGGAGTTCCCCGAGCAGTATGCTTTCCGCTATACAGAGCTTGATTATACAAGAACATATCCTCAGTTCCGTGATGATGTACAGCGTTTTGCAAGAGCACTCGTTGCAATGGGAGTTAAGAAAGATGACCACGTTGCAATCTGGGCAACAAATACACCTGCATGGTATATCACCTTCTGGGCTTGTACAACTATCGGAGCTGTTCTCGTTACAGTAAATACTGCTTATAAGATTCATGAAGCTGAATACCTTCTCCACCAGTCTGATACGCATACCCTCGTAATGATTGACGGATACAAGGACAGCGATTATGTAGGAATCATAAAGGAGCTCTGTCCTGAGCTTGCATCCTGCAAGCCGGGTGAGCTTAATTCAGAAAGACTGCCGTTCCTCAAAAATATTATTACAACTGAAAGCAAGCAGGACGGCTGCTTCACATGGGATGAGGCAATGGAGCTTGCAGATACAGTTCCTATTTCTGTAATCGAAGAAATGCGCTCTAAAATCAATAAGGACGATGTTGTAAATATGCAGTACACCTCAGGTACAACAGGATTCCCTAAGGGCGTTATGCTTACTCATTATAACGTTGTAAATAACGGTAAGGCTATCGGTGACTGCATGGACCTTTCTACTCATGATAAAATGATGATTCAGGTTCCTATGTTCCATTGCTTCGGAATGGTTCTCGCTATGACCGCAAGCGTTACACACGGTGTTACTATGTCCCCTATTACAGCTTTCTCACCAAGAAAAGGCCTTGCTTGTATAAATAAGGAAAAAATTACAGCATTCCACGGTGTTCCTACAATGTTTATAGCTATGCTGGGACATGAGGATTTCGTCAAAACCGATTTCTCAAATATGAGAACAGGTATCATGGCAGGCTCTCCTTGTCCTATCAAGACAATGCAGGAGGTTATCGAAAAGATGCATATGCCTGAAATCTGCATTACATACGGACAGACAGAAGCAAGCCCTGCAACAACAATGAGTAAGACAACAGACAGTATCGAAACAAGAGTAAATACAGTCGGCGGACCTATATTCGGCGTTGAATGTAAAATCGTTGACCCTGAAACAGGTGAAGAGCTCGGCGATAATATGGACGGCGAATTCTGTGCAAGGGGCTATAACATAATGAAGGGCTATTACAAGATGCCTGAGGCTACAGCTGCCGCATTTGACAGCGACGGCTGGCTCCATTCAGGTGACCTTGCTTGAAGAACTCCCGAAGGTTACTTCAAGATTACAGGAAGAATAAAGGACATGATTATCCGTGGCGGTGAAAATATCTATCCAAAGGAAATCGAAGAATTCTTCTATACACATCCTCAGGTAAAAGACGTTCAGGTTATCGGCGTTCCTGATAAGGCTTACGGCGAAGAAATTATGGCATGTATCATTCTCAAGCCCGACGAGGAGGCTACTGTTGAAGAAATGAAGCAGTATGCGCTCGAAAGACTTGCAAAGCATAAGGTGCCAAGATATGTTGCCTTTGTTGACAGCTTCCCGATGAATGCAGCCGGAAAAATCCTCAAGTATAAAATGAGAGAATGGGCTGTTGAACATCTCGGACTTCAGGACGCAAGTAAAATTGTAACAGCATAATGCTGAAAGGCGAAAAAATGTATATATTTGATAGTCACGTTCATATTTATCCCGATAAAATAGCTGCAAAGGCTTCAGAGAGCATCAGTAATTTCTATGATCTTAATGTAATTTACGACGGAAGTATTTCGCAGCTTATGCAGGCGTGTGACAAAGCAGGAGTGAACAGATGTCTCGTTCATTCTGTCGCTACCACTAAGGAACAAGTGCAGAAAATAAATGATTTCATTGCCGGCAGTGTGAATAAATATCCCGATATGTTTGTAGGATTTGGTTCGCTTCATCCTTCAATGACTCAGAAAGAAGCCGATGAGGAAATCAGAAGAATGATTGATATGGGGCTTCTCGGAATAAAGCTTCATCCCGATTTTCAGTACTTCAATATTGACGACAAATGTGCTATGGAGCTTTATGAAGCTGTCGATAATCGTCTGCCGATTCTGTTTCATACGGGCGATAAGCGTTTTACCTATTCAACTCCGTCAAGACTTGCAAATGCAGCAAAACAATTTCCTGAGCAAAAGGTAATTGCAGCACATCTCGGCGGCTACAGCGAATGGAATGACGCTGTGAAATACCTTTCAGACCTCGAAAATGTTTATGTCGATACGTGCAGCTCCCTTGCATTTATCTCTCCGCAGGAGGCTAAACGATGTATTGATGCTTTTACTGAGGATAAAGTATTTTTTGCAACCGATTATCCTATGTGGAGTCCTTCCGATGAAATTGAAAGAATAAACAGGATCGACCTTACCGATACAGCACGTGAAAAGATTTTCTATAAAAATATATGCAGGTTTCTCGGTATGGAAATTCCGAATAAATAATTCAATCCTCTCTCCGCAGCGGAGAGAGGATTTTTTATAACCAAATTAAAACAGCTGTATCATAATATGCAGTATATTTTTGTACATTCCTTGACTTATGTTTCTGCCGACTGTATAATTATTCTATATAAAGACGAAAAGAGTGAAATCATGGAAAATACAAATACAATAGAGCAGTCGATTGCTGAAAAATTCAATAAAACTATCTGGTCAAAATTCAACAAGGCTGTAAGCAGCTATCAGCTTATTCAGGAAGGTGACAGGATTGCCGTATGCATCTCCGGAGGCAAGGATTCCTTGCTTATGGCTCAGTGTATGAACCGCCTTCACCGATACAGCAGAATTCCGTTTGAGCTTGAATTCCTCGTTATGAATCCAGGCTATAACACCGTTAACCGTCAGAAAATCCTTGAAAACGCTGAGCTTCTCGGATTACCGGTACAGATGTATGAAACTAAAATCTTCAGCTCAGTCGAGAAAGAGAACAGTAATCCTTGCTTTCTGTGTTCAAGACTCCGCAGAGGCTGGCTGTACAAAAAGGCTCAGGAGCTTGGCTGCAACAAAATCGCTCTCGGTCATCATTTTGATGACGTTATCGAAACAATTCTCATGGGTATGCTTTACGGCTCGCAGATTCAGACCATGATGCCCAAGCTTCACAGCGAAAACTATAAGGGAATGCAGCTGATACGTCCTTTGTACCTTGTCCGTGAGGCTGATATAATTCAATGGCAGCAGCACAATAACCTGCAGTTCTTACGCTGCGCCTGCAGTCTTACAGAAAGTAAAGCTTCAAGCGGCAAGACAAGCTCCAAGCGTCAGGAAATAAAGGAGCTTCTTAAACAGCTGCGTACAGTCAATCCGGCAGTAGATATGAATATCTTCCGCAGCGTTGAAAACGTCAACCTTCAGACCCTCATTTCTTATCATATCGGTGACGATTACCACCATTTCCTCGATTCATATAACGAGGGCAGAAGCATACGTGGTACAATATGCGAATAATAAAAAGGGTAACAATAAGAATAATACCCTTACAGAAGTTATTGCGTATATTATTGAGGGAGAACCTTTCTTCAGAAATGTTTCCACCGATAAATATAACATATAGCTTCTATATGAATACTATCCTTATTGTCACCCTTTAATTACAGCGTATTTATGCGCTGTTTTTATTTATTTTCAAGCTCTGTAATCAAATCAATTCTTCTTTGATGACGTCCGCCCTCAAAGCCTGTAGACAGGAATATTTCAGCAAGCTCTGCTGCAAGTCCCACGCCGAGAGTTCTCGCACCCATACACATTACATTTGTATCATTGTGCAGGCGTGTAAATTTTGTGGAAAATGAATCTGAACACAATGCAGCCCTGATTCCCTTGATTTTATTTGCAGCTATCGACATTCCGATTCCTGTGCCGCAGATGAGTATTCCCTTTTCACAGCTTCCTGAAGTAATCTCATTGCATACAGCCTCAGCGATTACGGGATAATCGCACGGTTCACCGTTACAGCCCATATCCTTGAATTCATATCCCTTTTCCGAAAGAGCCTCGATTATTGCATTTTTCATTTCGCAGCCTGCATGGTCACAGCCAATTGCTATCATAGAATCTACTCCATTCTTATTTTTATTTTTTCTGCTTATCCTCTAAATCCTTTTCGGCCTTGACCTTCTGAAGATATGATACCTCCAGCAAATCAGGCTCGGTAAGCTTTTTTGAAAGTCCCGCAAGACAAATTCCTGCGGCATTCTGTATCCTTCCCTGAGGCGGAGCTATTATAAATGACGGTGATCTGTAATCCATAAAGAAATCCGCAGCGCCGTCACCGCAAAGCAGCACCTCAGTACCATTGAATGCTAAAAATTCCGCAAGCTCGTCACGGGAAATAATCTGCTCCTCACACAAAGGCTCGATACAATAGCCGTCACACTTATATGAACAGGTATAAACCAACTCTCCCCTTGCCTTCATAATTGAGCAAATGGTACCCTTATAGGAAATATTATTGCAGGCAAGTCCCTCAAGTGTAGAAACTCCGCAGCATTTTATGTTTAGCCCGAAGCACATTGCCTTGACTGCCGCCACACCTATCCTCAGCCCCGTATATGAGCCAGGACCGTTTGCAACGGCAATTGCACCTATATCAGACAACTCCCTGCCTGCCTGAGCAACAAGCTCCTTCACTATGGGCATTATAACCTGAGAGTGTGTCTTCTGAGTGTAAAGTGTAGTCTGTGCGAGAAAAATCTCGGTATCCGAGTCGAAGAGTGCCGCCGAAGCAGTCTTTCCTGATGTATCAATTCCAAGCAGCAGCAAATCTTCCACCGTCCTCTATAATAATTTCACGTTCAAGCTCATTAATTCTGTTTATTGTGATATATATCGTATTATCCGGAAGAAATTCCGCAATGTTTTCCGACCACTCAACCGCAGCTACATTCTCCTCAAAGGGATAGTCGTAGAAGCCTGTTGATTCAAGATCATCCTCTGATTCTATACGGTACATATCAAAGTGGTAAAGAGTAAGCCTGTCGCCCCTGTACTCATTGACAAGCGCAAAAGTCGGGGATGTAACATTGTCTCCGAGCCCGAGTCCTATGGCAAGTCCTCTTGTAAATGTGGTTTTACCGGCGCCGAGTCCGCCCTTATATGCAATCATATCCCCTGCTCTGAGAAGTCCGCCGAGCTTTTCGGCAGCCTTTATGGTTTCCTCAGGAGAATGAGTAACAATTTTCATAAATCAGTCCGCCTTATCAGAATAATCCGGTAATATTTCCGTTGTTGTCACAGCCGATATTGAAAGCAGCAGGCATCTTCGGGAGTCCCGGCATTGTCAGGATATCTCCGGTGTAGATTACTACAAAGCCTGCTCCTGATGAAAGCTTTGCGTCACGTACAGTAATCCTGAAATTTTTCGGCTTGCCAAGAAGTGCAGGATTATCCGACAGCGAATACTGTGTCTTTGCGATACATACAGGAAGACTGCGGAAGCCTATTCCCTCAATTTCCTTTATGGCTTTTTCAGCCTGAGGTGTAAATATTACACCGTCAGCACGATAAATTTCCCTGGCAATTGTCTCAACCTTGTCCTTGATTGAAATTCCGGATTCATAAAGCGGTTTGAAATCAGAACTGCTTCCGTCGCAGAATCTGATTGTTTCACAGACCTTTTCTGCGAGGTCAAGTCCGCCTTCTCCGCCCTTTGCAAATACCTCGCACATTGAAACATCAACGCCCATTTCAGCACAGAAATCCTGTACGAATTTAATTTCCTCGGCAGTATCCGTTGTAAAGCGATTGATTGCAACAACAACAGGAAGATGATATTTATGCATATTCTCAATGTGGGTTTTAAGATTTACGATACCCTTTTCAAGTGCCCACATATTTTCCTTTGCAAGGTCATTCTTCTGAACTCCGCCATTATATTTGAGAGCCTTGATGGTAGCAACAAGCACTACGCAGGATGGCTTGAGTCCGCCGTATCTGCACTTGATATCAAAGAATTTCTCTGCACCAAGATCCGAACCAAAGCCTGCTTCAGTGATGCAGTAATCTCCGAGCTTCAGTGCAAGCTTTGTAGCTCTGATGGAGTTGCAGCCGTGAGCAATATTGGCAAACGGACCGCCATGAATAAATGCCGGATTATTTTCAAGTGTCTGAACAAGATTCGGCTTGAGAGCGTCCTTGAGAAGAGCTGTCATGGCTCCGCAGGCATTTATCTGCTTTGCAAAAACAGGCTCGCCGTTATAATTATACGCAACAAGGATATTTCCGATACGCTCCTTGAGGTCTGCGATATCAGTTGCAAGACAAAGAATCGCCATTATCTCTGAAGCTACTGTAATATTGAAGCCATCCTCACGTGGAACACCGTTTGCCTTGCCGCCAAGTCCGACCACAATATTACGCAGTGCTCTGTCGTTCATATCAAGACAGCGCTTGAACATGATTCTTCTCGGGTCGATTCCGAGCTCATTACCCTGCTGCAGATGATTATCAAGCATAGCACAGAGAAGATTGTTTGCAGCTGTGATAGCGTGCATATCACCTGTAAAATGAAGGTTTATATCCTCCATAGGAACAACCTGAGCATATCCGCCGCCGGCAGCTCCGCCCTTCATTCCGAAAACAGGTCCGAGTGAAGGCTCACGCAAAGCAAGAACCGCTTTCTTTCCGAGTCTGCCCATAGCTTCTGCAAGACCAACACTGACGGTAGTTTTTCCTTCACCCGCAGGAGTCGGATTTATAGCGGTAACAAGGATAAGCTTGCCGTCCTCTCTGAAAGCAAGCTTTGAATAAAGGCTCTCCGAAAGCTTTGCCTTATAGTGTCCATAGGGTTCAAGGTCATTTTCATCTATTCCAAGACCGGCTGCGATTTCATTAATCCGCTTCATCTCAGCGTTCTGAGCAATTTCAATATCAGATAACATACTTATTACCTCCGATTCAAAAATAATATAAACTATTATATCATATTCTCATGAAAATTGCAAGGATTATACAGAACATTTTTATTTATTCATCCCCTTTACAATATGTAATATTTATGATATAATTTTTTGTAGTTTTATGTCGAAAGGTTGTTTGTATGAAAAATAAATACGCTCTTTTATTCTTGTTGTCACTCCTCCTGCTTACAGGCTGCGGCGACAGAGTTTCAAATACTGTCCATGAACCGTCAGCATCTTCAGCTTCTGACGCTGTTACATCATCTTCAGTTACAAAATCCACTGTTACCACTACAAAAAAAGCCACTACCACTGCTGCAACCACCACTAAAAAACCTGAACCTCCCGAAGACCTTATTCTCAGTGCACCTGCTGCACTTGAGGTTTACGACGAGGTTAAGCTCAGCGAATTTATAACAGATTCAAATGTGGATATTCTGGACGGAGATACGCTGATTGATACTTCCGAAACAGGACAAGCTGAGGTTACGGTAAAATACAAACACAACAATAATATCTTCGAAAAAAAGCTTACATACAACGTTGTTGATACGACTCCGCCTGTACTGCTTAATTCGGGCTGGGATCCTTATCACAAGACTGGTACCTACTTCGATCTGAATGAATATGTCGGCTTTGCTGATAATTATGACCGCAATCCTATTCTCACATATGAGGGAACCGTTGACCCGAATACTCCCGGAACTTATCCGCTGAGTGTTACCGCAACTGACAGCTCAGGCAATCAGACAAGCTGGGAAACATCAATTATTGTTGTTGATCAGCTGCCTGTAAATACTGATAATCCGGAAAAATATCCCTTTGAGCAGTTTGTCTCCGACTGCGGCGGCGAGGGCAGACGTCTCGGAATTGATGTCTCAACGTGGCAGGGCAGTATTGATTTCAATGCAGTCAGAGATGCCGGCTGTGAGTTTGTAATGATAAGAATCGGCTATTATTATGACCATATCGTCATGGATGACTGCTTCAAGGCTAATTTAGCAGGCGCACGTGCAGCAGGTCTTGATGTGGGAATTTACTTTTACACTACCGACAATACCGAGGAAGGTGTCAGAGAACACGCCGCATGGATTGCCGAACAGCTCAACGGTGAACCGCTTGACCTGCCTGTTGCTTTCGACTGGGAGGAATTCGGCAATTTCCAGCAGTACGGCATGAGTATCCACGATCTTAACAGTCTTTACGGAATTTTTGCTGAGGAAATGGAAAAATATGGCTATAAGACAATGCTCTACAGCAGCAAAAATTTCCTTAACAATTTCTGGAGCGAAAACACCAAGGACAGCACGCCTGTATGGCTGGCGCATTTCGTTGACGAGACAGATTACGAAGGAAATTATGCAATGTGGCAGAAAAGTGCCCTCGGACGCATTCCCGGAATCGCTGGCGATGTTGACCTTGATGTACTCTACACTGATATGCCGCTCAATTAGTATACACTTTTAAAATCTCTCATACATTGTATGTCTGTTTAACTGTAAGGCAGCACCGTACAAAATTTGTACGATGCTGCCTTAAATATTTTTATTGAATATCTTGACAATCTCTGCTGTATGTGATATAGTAATACTGTTCATTTTTAATGAATCACTGCTAAACTCTGAACAATTACTCAAGGAGGTCTTTATAAATGATCAAAGAGCTTACAAGAAAGCAATTCGATATTCTTGAGGTTCTCGCTTCTGAAAATCAACCACTTACCCAAAGACAGCTTGAAGAAAAAACCGCCTATTCTCTGGGAACTATCAACAAAACAGTAAAGGAACTCACCAATTACGGCTACATCTGTGACGGTCAGATTACCGATTCAGGCCATAGCGTCCTTGAACCTTATCGTGTAAAAAGAGCTGTGTTCATAGCCGCAGGCTTTGGCAGCAGACTTGTTCCTGTTACACTGAATACTCCCAAACCACTTGTAAGGGTAAACGGTCAGCGTCTGATTGACGGTCTTATTGACGCAGTACTCGCCGCCGGAATAAACGAAATATACATTGTAAGAGGCTATCTTGCTGAACAGTTCGACCAGCTCCTCTACAAATACCCGATGCTCAGATTTATTGAAAATCCTGCCTATAATGAAGCAAACAATATTTCTTCTGCTATGTGTGCACGCTATCTGCTCAGCAACGCCTACGTTTTTGAAGCAGACCTGCTTATCCGCAATCCTGCCATTGTAAAGAAATATCACTATAAATCCAATTTCCTCGGAATTAAGAAGCAGCGCTCCGACGACTGGTGCTTCACCGCTCCAGACGGAATAATCACCTCGCAGACTGTCGGCGGTCTTGACTGCTATCAGGAGGTAGGTATTTCCTACTGGGATGATGTGGACGGACGCAAGCTCGCTGAACACATCAAGGCAGCCTACGAAATGCCTGGCGGTACAGAACGCTACTGGGATCAGGTTCCGTTCGTCTTCTTCCCCAACGATTATAAGGTCGAAATACGTGAATGCCTTGAAAGTGACATTGTCGAAATCGATACGTTCACTGAGCTTAAGGCTATTGATAAATCATATGATGTTTAAGGAGGATTTAATATGAAAATCAAAAGAAATATTCTGCTCAATCCCGGTCCCTCGACCACAACTGATACAGTCAAAATGGCTCAGGTAGTACCGGACATTTGCCCCAGAGAGTCTGAATTCGGCTCGCTGATGAAGGGGCTGCGTGAGGATCTCGTTAAGATTGTTCACGGTGATCCCGAAAAATACACCTCTGTGCTGTTCTGCGGCTCAGGCACAATCAATATTGATGTCTGCATAAACTCGCTTCTTCCCGAAGGGAAAAAAATCCTCGTTGTAAACAATGGTGCTTACAGTGAGAGAGCTGCCGAAGTCTGCGAATATTACGGTCTGCCTTATATCAACCTTAAATTCCCTGTTGATGAGCTTCCTGACCTTGAAATTATTGAAAAAACTCTCAAGGAAAATCCTGATATTGCTCTCGTTCACACTACTCATAACGAAACTGGTACAGGAATTCTCAATCCTGTACGTGAAATCGGTGCGCTTGTTCATCGCTACGGAGCAGTTTTCACGGTTGATACTACTTCTACATATGCTATGCGTCCTATCGACATTGAAAAGGACAATATCGACTTCTGCATGGCTTCTGCCCAGAAGGGTCTCATGGCTATGACAGGTCTTTCATTCGTTGTCGGTAATAAGGAAATTATCGAAAAATCAAAAAGCTATCCTAAGCGCTCATACTACTGCAATCTCTATTTACAGTATGACTTCTTTGAGCGTACAGGTGAAATGCACTTCACTCCGCCCGTTCAGACTATCTATGCTGCTATCCAGGCTCTCAAAGAGTACTTTGCTGAGGGTGAGGACGCTAAATGGGCAAGACATACACGTGTATTCAATGCGATAAACAGCGGTCTTGACGAGCTTGGCTTCCGTCAGGTTATAAAGCCTGAATGGAGAGCAGGCCTTGTCTCATCAGCAGTATACCCCGACGACCCCAACTGGAGCTTCGAGGCTGTCCATGACTACTGCTACGAACGTGGCTTTACTATTTATCCCGGTAAAATTTCTACTACAAATACCTTCCGTCTCTGCGCTCTCGGTGCTATCGACGAAGAGGACATTCATGCATTCTTCAAGGTATTCCGTGAAGCTCTTGAAGCCAACAATATCACAATTCCTGTCAAGTATAACTAAGGAGGTACCGGATTGAAAACTGTTTACACCTGCTTCTGTACCGATATAATTCATGAGGGACATCTAAATATAATCGAAAATGCAAAAAAACTCGGCAGAGTCGTTATCGGCGCACTCAGCGACAAGGCCCTCATCCGATACAATAAATTTCCAACCATTACTCAGGACGAACGTATACGTCTTTATAACGCCCTTGACGGTGTTGACAGCGTCATCGTTCAGGACAGCATCATGTATGACGAGGTTATCAGTCAGCTGAAGCCTGACTACGTGCTTCACGGCGATAACTGGAAGAATGGTCCTGAATCGGCTATTCGCAGCAATGTCCTCGGACTCCTTGCACAGTATGGCGGTGAGCTGATCGAAATCCCTTACACCCGCAACGAAACAGTAAAAAAAATAGACTCCCAGCTCAAGGAAAAACTCGCAATGCCTGAATACCGCAGAAAGCGCCTGAAACAGCTTATTGAAATGTGTCCTGTTGTCAAGACTATCGAAGCACACAGCGGTCTGACAGGTCTTATTGCCGAGAAAACCATCGTTGAAAATAACGGCAGACTCGACCAGTTCGACGCTATGTGGGTAAGCTCACTCTGCGATTCAACTGCCAAGGGAAAGCCCGATATAGAGCTTGTGGATATGTCCTCTCGCCTGCGTACCATTGATGATATCATGGAGGTAACAACCAAGCCGATTATCCTCGACGGCGATACAGGAGGACTCACCGAGCATTTTATCTATACTGTCCGTACTCTTGAGCGTATGGGCGTTTCCGCTGTTATTATCGAAGATAAAACAGGTCTGAAAAAGAACTCGCTTTTTGGAACTGAGGTTCAGCAGACTCAGGACTCAATTGAGAATTTCTGCGAAAAAATCAAGGCAGGCAAGCGTGTTCAGCTTACCGATGATTTTATGATTATTGCACGTATCGAAAGCCTTATTCTTGAACAGGGTATGGAAGACGCTCTGAAACGTGCATTCGCCTACGTTGACGCAGGCGTTGACGGCATTATGATTCACAGCCGACGTAAAGAACCCGATGAGATTTTTGAATTCTGTGATAAATTCCGTGAAAAGGTAAAGGATATCCCGATAGTGGTTGTTCCGACCTCCTTCAACAGCGTCACTGAGGAGGAGCTTTCGGCTCATGGCGTAAATATCGTAATATACGCCAATCAGCTTACCCGAAGTGCTTTTCCCGCTATGAAGGAAACCGCTGAGCTTATACTGAAATCTCACCGTGCACTTGAGGCTGATTCACGACTTATGCCTATAAAAGACATTATCACGCTCATTGATGAGCTGTAATCAAAAGGAGAATTTATGGACGTTCAGAAATTAACCGAGATTATCGGTGCCGACTTCTATACAGGAGTTCCGGATTCACAGCTGAAGGCTTTATGCGACTATCTCATGAACAGATACGGTATCGACAAGTCTCACCATATCATTGCTGCTAACGAAGGCAACTGTACCGCTCTTGCTGCCGGCTATCACCTTTCTACAGGCAAAGTACCGGTAGTCTATATGCAGAACTCCGGTGAGGGTAATATCATAAATCCCGTTGCATCACTCCTCAACGACAAAGTCTATGCCATCCCGATGATTTTCATCGTGGGCTGGAGAGGTGAACCCGGTATTCACGATGAGCCTCAGCATATCTATCAGGGCGAGGTAACAGTAAAACTTCTTGAAGATATGGATATAGCAGCATTTATTATCAGTAAGGATACTTCAGCAGAGGAGCTTGCAGACGTTATGGAACAATTCCGTAAGCTCCTTGAACAAGGCAAGCAGGTCGCATTTGTTGTACGCAAGGGTGCACTCAGCTACAGCGAAAAGATCGTATATAAAAATGAAAATACTATGCTTCGTGAGGAGATTATTCGTCACATTTCAGCTGTTACGGGCGATGACCCGATTGTTTCGACAACAGGTAAGGCAAGCCGTGAGCTTTTTGAAATCCGTACAGCCAACGGTCAGAGCCACAAATACGATTTCCTGACTGTGGGTTCAATGGGCCACAGCTCGTCAATTGCTCTCGGAATCGCAATCAATAAACCCGATAAAAAAATCTGGTGCATTGACGGCGACGGAGCTGTACTCATGCACATGGGCGCTATGGCTCTTATGGGTGCGAATTCACCTGAAAACCTCGTACATATCGTTATAAACAACGGTGCACATGAAACAGTCGGAGGTATGCCGACTGCTGCAGCAAAAATTGACCTTGTGGCTATTGCAAAGGGCTGCGGCTATCCGAATGCAGTGTGCGTTGACAGCTTTGAGGCTCTCGACAAGGAGCTTATTGCAGCAAAATCACGTCAGGAGCTTACATTCATTGAGGTAAAATGCTCTGTTGGAGCACGTGATGACCTCGGCCGTCCAACAACAACAGCTCTTGAAAACAAGGAAAACTTCATGGAATTTTTATCGTGTTAAGCTACGGAACAGATAAATATTTCTGACAGACAAAAACGGCAGTACCGCTCTGACAGTACTGCCGTTATCATTTAAAATAATATATCCTTAAAACATACCTGAGGCTTGTTTTCGTCAAAGTCCCAGCTGTGGAAAGAATCACCATGACAGAATTTGCACTGGTCACATGATGCGCATTTTTCGTTTACATCACTGAGATTGCGTCTGAACTCCCTGAAACCGTTTTTCCAGACCTCGCTGAAACGGTCACGGAGAATATTTCCCTGAATAAATTCAGGTCGGCGCTCAATATCAAGGCAGGCTGTGATATCGCCGTTAGCCATGATACTTGCTATGTAAAGACCTGCAGTACACAGATAATACCAGTCTCTTACCTCACGCTCATACTCCATTCCAAGATAATGACTGCAGCCATAGGTTACAGGCTCACCTGCAATACGCTTGTTACGTATGAAATCGAACATTGTAACATAATCCTCTTTGGTAAGAAGAAGCTCAGGATAATCCTTTGCACGTCCCATAGGCTCCATGTTTATGATACGCCATGAGTTGATATCTATGTCATTAAAGATTCTGTAAAGCTCATCAAGCTGACCGATATTCTCATGTGTTACAACGGTAGTCACCTGAATCTCCTTGAAGCCTCCGATACGGATAAGACTTTCAATTCCGCTCATAGCACGCTTATAACCTCCGGGGGTTCTGCGGAAGCTGTCATGAGTCTCCTCAAGACCGTCGATACTGACTGAGATTGTAGCCATACCGCTTCCTCTCAGTTCACGTGCAACACTGTCGTCAATGAGTGTGGCATTACTGGTCATTCCCCAGCTGAAACCAAGACGGTCGGCAAATGACATGATGTCAAAAAAGTCCTTGCGGAGAAGCGGTTCACCTCCGGTGATACAGAGCATTTTCCGCTGAGTACCCATATCCTCCTTCAACTGAGTAAGAAAGGTTTTATACTGATCAAGAGTAAGCTCGTCTGACTTAACCTCGCCGCAGCGGCTTCCGCAGTGAATACAGTTTTCATTGCAGCGCAGAGTAAGCTCAAGGAAGAGATTACGCAGCTGGGGATTGGTCATAAGAGTCGCTCTGTAAGCACTCATAGCGTTAAGATGATTGTTTTTAGTGTTTACATTTAACATTATCACACCTCCTGTTATTCAAAATATTCCGGAGGTCCATAAAGTATATCCGGTTCATCATATTCAGAGTCATATTCATCCTGAATATCTTCAATTTCACCCTTTATGTATCCAATTACCTGTTTCAGATCCTTTTCGTCGATAAAGCCATCCATATTGATATCGTATGCATTAAACATATAAGCTGTTTCGGGGTATCCGTTTACTATAGCTTTTCTGAATGCGACAGCGTCCAGAGAATTGATATTTCCATCTCCGTTGGCGTCTCCGAGGCGTATCGGCGGTCCGTAAGTAGGTTCCGGAAGCTCGTACTCAGGGTCATATGGAGTTGCGGTTGTTGTAACAGGCGGGCCGTATACTGTAGCCGGCGTTGTAGCGGCAGGATTATAGGCTTTGGTTGTAGTCGTTGTAATAATCTCTTCTTCAGGAGCAGTAGTTGTCTCGTAGTATACGGGAGGACCGTATACATCCTGGATATCTTCAGCAGACGGATCGAAATCTATATTCTCCAAAGAATATGCAGATCCGTTATCTGACTTTGTAAGACTATGTGCATTTGCAATTGTAGCAGCATCCTCGTATGCTGAAGCATTTATTGCAGCAGCAAACATTGCAGCTGTAAGCAGGGTTTTAGGTGATTTTTTCATAAAAAACACTCCTTTCACCATGATAGACGGATAATAATTGGTATTCTCTCACAAGTAAATAAAACTTTGTACACATTAACAATTTAACAGCACATTTTTTGTGCAGTTTTCAATGTGCATTAATCATAAATTCAACCTATTTATATTATACTTCAATTAATTACCATTGTCAATTGCTAACAGAAATAAACGCACTGGAATAAACAAAAATCATTCTACGGTATGGACATCAGCAGAAATATATGATATAATTCAATTATAAATATCATTCGGATAATTTCAGTTCCGATACAATATTACTGCTCATCTTATAACTCAACGAAAGGAATGGTAACAGCTATGGAAAAGCTGATAAAAAAGACTGCTTCTGTCATGTCGTCAGTTACACTCGCCGCAATACTTCTATGCAGCGAAAATTTCACTGCTTTTGCAGCAGGCAATGACTCAGGCAGTAGCAATACTCCGAAATGGATAATCGTAATTGTCATGATAGCTGTATTCCTTGCGGCAACCGCCCTCTCAGCTTTTCTGACGTATCATATCCGAAAGAAAAAAATCGCACAGTTAAAAGATGCTTCTTCTGAGTCCTCTCAGAAAGACATCAGCTCTCAGGATGAGGTGTAGCTTATGGATATTGATTTATACATAAACGAAATCTACTGCGGATTTTTCCCGCTGCATATTATTGAAAAGAATTTCACGAATTATCGGATGAAAGCCTCTGAAATGGCAAAGGCTATCGACTGGGATGAGGTTATCCTTTATGCTATTTTTGCTTACAATGAGAATTCCTCCGCTTTGATTTCAGTCGATTTAATGACTATGCGCATGACCTACAGCCGCTACGTCAGGTTGTGCTCGAAAATATCAAAAAATTGCAGAATGTTCTTTATTAAAGGCAGATAGGAGAGTTATTATGCTTATAAAAAAATATATTGCAGCTTTTACCGCTGCTCTGACACTTTCTTTTTCCTTACCATACAGCTCTTTCGCTGTAAACGCCCCTTCGGAAGAGATTACATACACTGTTACCTTCTGCGATTTTGATGGTAATTATATGGATTCTCTTACTGTCGGTCCTGATGAAATCATAGATTATTCCCTAATTGATACATCCTCGCTCCAGAAGCACATTGATGTATATACCGAACAGGCTTTTTCATCGTGGAATATGACCCCTGAAACTACAGACTGCGATATTACGATTTATGCGCTTTCCAAAACAGCTGTGCTCTCAATTGACCAGATGCCCTCTAAAACAAGATATTATTCCCGCAGCGGTAATGTTTCACTTGATGGTCTGAAGGTCTCAATAACAATTCATACGCAGACTCCACAGCTTGACGGAAACAACAAATATATCGTCACAACTGATGTTATTGATATTTCCTCAAGCTGTATCGCAGAGCCTGCTGCACTTGACGCTGCCTTTGCCAATGCTTCGACAGCAACTATAAGCATATACCCTATCGGCGAAAATAAGCCAATAGGAAAATATACAATAAACTGCGTTGACGGTCACGGAGACGTAAACAGCGACGGACGTACCAACGCTGTTGACGCTTCACTCGTACTGAAAAAATATGCTGAAATATCTTCAGATGGAAATGCAGCTTTAAGCGATTCATTCAAAAAATCAGGCGATGTCAACTACGACGGAAAAATCAATTCTGTTGATGCTTCTTTTATCCTCAGATACTACGCTATGGCTTCATCAAATGAAATCCCCGACTGGGATGAGATTATTTCCAATAAATAAAAATTATTTTTCGTTTACCTATTGAAATTGTTTGTCTTTTGTTGTATAATTATTAGGTAAATGCTCGTACATATTTTATGTATCAATAAAGATGACACTGTACAATCCTGTGCGGAAAATGTAAAATCATATTTTTACAGGAACCGTCAGAAGAATTCTGTACATTGTTGTTTAAAGTAAATTAAAGGAGTGCTGTAAAATGTACAATGATCTTATGGATTCAATCGGCTTCGTAACAGGATATGACCCTGAAATCGGCGAGGCTATGAATAAGGAGCTTGCTCGTCAGCAGAGAAACCTTGAGCTTATCGCAAGCGAAAATATCGTTTCCCCTGCTGTTATGGCTGCTATGGGCTCCGTTCTCACTAATAAATATGCTGAGGGATATCCCGGAAAGCGTTACTACGGCGGCTGCCAGTGCGTTGACGAGGTTGAGGCTATCGCTATCGAAAGAGCCTGCAAGCTTTTCGGTGCTAAATATGCCAATGTTCAGCCACACTCAGGCGCTCAGGCTAACACTGCTGCTTATTTTGCTGTGCTTCAGCCCGGCGATACAGTTCTCGGTATGAGTCTTGCTGACGGTGGTCACCTCACTCACGGTTCACCTGTAAACCTTTCAGGTAAATACTTCAACTTCGTTTCATACGGTCTTGATGACGAAACAGAAACTATTAATTACGATACAGTATACAAGCTCGCTGCAAAGCATAAGCCACGTCTTATCGTAGCAGGTGCATCTGCATATCCAAGAGCAATTGACTTCAAGAAGCTCTCAGAAATTGCAAGATCAGTAGGCGCACTCCTCATGGTTGATATGGCTCATATCGCTGGTCTTGTTGCAGCAGGCTGCCACGAGTCCCCTGTTCCTTATGCCGATATCGTTACAACTACAACTCATAAAACACTCAGAGGACCAAGAGGCGGTCTTATCCTCACAAACAATGAATATCTCGCTAAGAAAATCAACTCCGCTATCTTCCCGGGAACACAGGGCGGACCTCTTATGCATACTATCGCTGCTAAGGCTGTATGCTTCGGTGAGGCTCTCAAGCCTGAGTTCAAGGAGTATCAGCAGAGAATCGTTGAGAATGCAAAGGCTCTCGCTGACGGTCTCG
>JAGBIH010000032.1 GCA_017935095.1 Ruminococcus sp. | reverse complement strand
GAAGGCTGGCATCACTCTCAACAGAAAGATGCTCTCTGAAATCGCTATCAACGATGCAGCAGGCTTCACAGCTATCGCTGATAAGGCAAAGGCTGCTCTTTAACCGCAATGAAAAACACGCTCCTTTAATAATAAGAGCGTGTTTTGTTGTACAGGGCGGACGGTCTCCCGCCTGTGTGCGGGAGGCTGCGACGCCTATTTACGGAGGTGTCCGGACTATTGGTAAATTTAATTACATCTAAGGATAATCCTGTTATCAAGCTGTATCAGAAGCTGTCTTCTTCCAAAAAAGAAAGGCTTCAGTACGGCTTATTCGTGTTGGAAGGACTGCGTATAGTTGAAGACGCTGTGAAGGAAAACAGCGGACTTACTCATCTGATTATGACTGAGCCGGCATATGAAAAATTCGGCAGTAATCTCTTTCAGGCTGATTTGAGAGACACAAAAATTCTTGTAATTTCAAATGAGCTTGGAAATAAAATCGCTTCTACAGGCACAACTCAGGGAGTTTTTGCAATCTGCCGCATTCCTGTGGAGCGAAGGCTCACTTTTCTTGAAAACGGCAGATATGTTGTTCTGTTCGGACTTCAGGACCCCGGTAATGTTGGGATGATTATACGTACTGCCGACGCTCTTGGCATCGACGGCGTTATACTTTCAGGAAGCTGTGATTTATACAGTCCGAAGGTTATACGCTCAACAATGGGCTCGGTATTCAGAACAAATATCATTATTGAAAACGATGCCGAAAAGCTTTTTTCAATGCTGAACGAAAATAGTGTATATACGTCTGCGGCTGTCATAGACAAGGATGCTCAGGACGTTACAGGCTGTTCCTTTGAAGGATGTCAGGCAGTCTTTATAGGAAATGAGGGAAATGGCCTGCCGAAGGAAATATCAAATCGCTGTGACCGCAGAGTGACTATTCCTATGAATGGTAATATAAATTCGCTTAACGCTGCAATGGCTGCGGGAATACTTATGTGGGAGCTGAAAAAATAACGCTCTGAAACTAATACAAACGGAGGGTTGCTTGTGAATACAACTAAATACTGGCTGTGGCTCTCTATGGTATTCGGTGCGGGAAGCAGAAGAATATGGGAGGCAATGTGCCTTTTTGAAACGCCTGAGGAGGCATATCAGACGCTTGTCTCTGAAACTGATAAATTCAATCTTAAAGATAATGAAACAGCTAATATAAAAAATACTGATTTGCGCATGACTTCGGCTTTTCTTGAGGAGTGTGCCAGACAGGGAATAGGAGTAGTCGATTACAGCAGTCCTGATTATCCTCAGCAGCTGAGACATATTTTCAATCCGCCTGCTATACTCTACTATAAGGGTAATATTTCATGCCTTAACGGAAAGAGAACTATCACTGCTGTCGGCACGAGAGATGCCTCGGACTATGGAATAAACGCAGCGTCACGAATCTGCCGTGAGCTTGCACTCAACGGCTTTGTTATAGTCAGCGGATTTGCACTCGGCACCGATATTACAGCCCATCTGGCTGCTGTAAATGTAAATTGCCCGACAGTCTGCGTACTCGGCTGCGGAGTCGATGTGAATTATCCCAAGGGCAATTTTGTTTACAGGGATCTGATTATTGAAAATGGCGGAGTTTTTGTTTCAGAATATCCGCCCGGAACACCTCCTCACGGACATAATTTTCCGATGCGCAACAGAATTCTTGCAGCTCTCGGATATGCCGCAATTGTCTTTGAGGCTTCAATAAAAAGCGGTTCAATGATTACTGCGTCGCTTGCCTGTGAACAGGGCAGAGAAGTGTTCTGTCTGCCGCCTGCTGATATTTTCAGCGCTTCGTATGCGGGTAATGCCGATCTTATCAGAAATGGCGCAGTTCCATTGCTCAGCAGTGCTGACATATTGGAATATTTTAAAATCGGAAGCGTGATTGATGAGGAAATAAGAAGCGAAGCAGATACGGGTATAAGTGAATTCGGTGTGACAAAGCTTGCAAGAACTGACGAAAATCCGGCGGTTAAAACAGCACTTGAGTTTACGGAGAAATCTGCCGGTAAAAAAAGAAAAAGTAAGAAATATAAAGAAAAGTCAGCAGATGCTGTTAATGAAAATCCGCATAACAGCATAATTGCTGAGGAACTGACGGACCTTCAGAAAGAAATAGCTGAGCTGCTTAAAGACTGTAATCTGCACGCAGATGTGATGTTACAGAAGCTTGATATAGAGCCTTCTGCGCTGATGACAGAACTGACAGAGCTCGAAATACTTGGAGTTGTGCGTTCACTTCCGGGAAAAATGTTTGAATTAATCAATAAGGGGTAAAGGATAAATGTCGGATTTAGTAATAGTAGAGTCGCCTGCAAAGGCGAAAACCATACAGAAATATCTTGGTCCGGGATATGAGGTTATTGCGTCAATGGGTCACGTGCGTGATCTTCCGAAGTCAAAAATGGGAGTTGACACTCAGAATGACTTTCAGCCGCAGTATACCGATATGAAAGGCAAAGAGGACGTTATCAAGGAGCTTAAAAAAAGAGCGAAAAAATGCAATAAAATATATCTCGCAACCGACCCTGACCGTGAGGGAGAGGCTATTTCGTGGCATATTGCGCAGATGCTCAAGCTTGATATGCAGGATAATAACCGTGTTGCATTCAATGAAATCACAAAATCAGGTGTAAAAAACGGTATGAGTAATCCGCATAAAATTGATGTGGATCTTGTAAATGCTCAGCAGGCAAGACGTATTCTCGACAGACTTGTCGGCTATGAGCTTAGTCCGTTTTTATGGAAAAAGGTCAAGAGAGGTCTTTCAGCCGGTAGAGTACAGTCGGTTGCGGTAAGACTTGTTGTTGACCGTGAAAATGAAATCCGCAGGTTTGTACCTAAGGAATACTGGTCAATTGACGCAAAATTTACTGCACCGGGTTCAAGGAAGGTGTTTGATGCCGCTCTTGCGGTTGTTGACGGCAAAAAGCTTGAGATTCCCAATCAGGCAGAGGCTGATAATCTTCTTGAACGTCTTGAGGGTGCTGAATATACCGTAAAATCCGTAAAGAAGCGCATTACAAAGAAGCAGCCTGCACCTCCGTTTATCACT
>JAGBIH010000031.1 GCA_017935095.1 Ruminococcus sp. | reverse complement strand
TAATCCGGTCCGCACTTGAACGATGCTGCCTTAATCCCTCTCATGCACAATGCCTTGAGAATCGCACAGGTTATTGTAGTTTTTCCGCAGCCGCTGCTTGTTCCGGCAATTAAAAATCTTTTCATCTGAATTTCCTTTTTATTACAAAAATCGGATTCTCCGCTGATAACATTGTATGAGACCCTGCTTTCCGTGTTCTTGTAACGGCAAGCTGTATTATTTCAGACTCAAATCCATAATCCTCAAACAGGTCACTGCACTCGCTGAGAGTCTCCAGAGAAACTGCTGTAACAGTCAGTCTTACCGATGGATTTTTTTTATATGCTGCTTCTATTATTTCACGAAGCTGTCCGCCTGAGCCTCCGATAAACACACAATCAGGTGACGGCAGCTCATTAATCACTCCGACAGCTTCTCCTTCAATTATCTCAATATTATCACAACCGAATTTCAGTCGGTTCTTATCTATCAGCATGACTCCATCAGGATTTTTTTCAACAGCAAATACAGTGCCGTTTTCGCATTGCATAGCCATTTCTACCGCAACTGATCCTGTCCCGCTTCCAATATCCCAGCATATATCTTTTTTTCCGATTTCAAGTCCCGCAACAGCTACTGTCCTCACCTCGGATTTTGTCATCGGAAGCTTTCCTCGGATAAATTCATCATCTGATATTCCTGATTTCGGATTCTGCTCATAATCAGGGTTTTCTGCTATCATGACACTCAGTCCTGACGCTGAATATTCCTGAAAATCTTCCGCCTTGCCGCACATTATTTTCTCGTTGCTGTAAGACAGATTTTCGCCAATATAAACTTTTATGCTGTGCATACCATACCGGCAAAGCCTGCTGCATATGTCAGCCACAGTAAGTTTTCCGCCAAGCAGAAAGAACACTCTTTCATGAGAACAGACACTGCGGACTATATTATCATTTCGTCCGTGCAGACTGACAAAATGCAGCTTCTCCCAGTCGATTTTCAGCTTTGAGCAAAAATAGACCGGCGATGAAATTCCACAGATTAATTCCGTTTCATAACCCTCAAGAAACGGCAGCAGCTTTTTCGCACCACTGTAAAACCCACAATCTCCCGACATGAGCACTGCAATGTTTTCTTCTTCACACTGAGCAATATATTGTGCTATTTCTCTGCTTGCTGATAGTTCAGCCATAATCCTGCCAAGATGCTCAAAGGGTTTAAGCATCCGCTTTGCACCAATAAGAACATCCGCTTCTCTGATAATTTTATCAGCTTCCTGTGTAAGGGTCGATGCTCCGTCCATGCCGATTCCGACAATGTAAATCTTCATAATTTTATACTCCAGTCCTGTGACAAAGCTCCAGAATCAGCTTCTTAGTTCCGTCAAATGATAATCCCGATTCCTTCGGTCGTTTCAGAGTTAAAAGCTCTGTTCCGCATAATCTTGCTGCCTGAAGTTTTTCCGGATATCCTCCTGTACTTCCGCTTTCCTTTGTCACCAGAAGCTCAGCTCCGGAAAATCTGATATGACTGATATTCTGCTCAACTGAAAAAGGTCCCTTTTCGCATATCAGCTTATTCACATCAAAACCAAGCTCTTCACACAGCTCAGTCATTCCATCTGTCGGCAAAACTCTTATCCATATCCGCTGATTATAGTCCTTTACCTCCGTAAGCTTTTTCAGTTCCTTACTGCCAAGCGTACTCAGCACCTGACAATCCGATTTATTCAGATATTCTACGAGTGCGTCCATATTATCAGCAACAGCTCCTCCTGTTTCGCAGCTTTCGTTACGCAGCAGCCGTACATATCTTGTTCCGGTTACGACACAGGCAGCCTTAATATTTTCCGTTGCTTCTTCTGCATAAGGATGTGTAGCATCAATCACTGCAATACAGCCGCTTTTTTTTATTTTTTCGGACATTTCCTCCGCATTGAGCCTTTTAACTGTAACTGTAATCAAATCGTTCCGAGGAAGCAGATTTGCGCCATATGCAGTTGTAACCGATATTTCAGCTGATATATTTTTCTCGCAGCAGAATTCCGCAAGAAGTCTGCCCTCTGTCGTTCCGCCGAAAATGAAAAGCTCAGACATTACGGTAACCTCTTGGTGTCATCATTTTTCCGTTGACGATTCTCGTTTCCTGATTGCCGACAAAAACCGTCGTGAACATATCAACCTGTGTATTTCTGAGCTCGCTAAGTGTCAGGATATGGCTTTCCTGTCCGTTTCTGCCGATATTCCTGACGTAACCGCATACCGTTTCACCTGACTTGTACTGAAGCAGGATATCACAGGCTTTTTTCAGATAGTCCGCACGCTGCTTCGACGACGGATTGTATAACACAATCGTAAAATCAGCCTCAGCAGCACAGCTAAGACGTTTTATAATTTTTTCCATAGGCGTCAGCAAATCAGAGAGGCTTATCACTGCAAAATCATGAGTCAGCAGCGCTCCGAGAAGTGCACCTCCGCTGAAAGCAGCCGTAACACCGGCAACAATCTCGATTTCTGCTTCAGGATAATTTTCCGAAAGCTCTATCGCAAGTCCCGCCATTCCGTAAAGCTCACTGTCACCACTGCAGACAAGTGATACAACTTTTCCGTTCTGTGCAGCCTCAAGTGCAAGGCGTACACGCTCAGTTTCCTGACGCATACCGGTTGAAATGCACTCCTTTTCAGGAAAATGCTCTCTTATCTGTCCGATATATAGAGTGTACCCCACGATAAGGTCACTTATGGAAATTGCCTTTTCAGCCTCGATTGTCATGCCCTCACGGCTTCCGCAGCCTATTCCCACAACGTAAAGCATTACAGTTCTTTCCTTTCAAAATCAAGATTTACAGGCATTTCTGCTGCCGCAAGAGTAACCCCGTCCGCTGCGTTTTTGCGGATTATAATTTTCCCTCCGCTGCAAAGAACGGCGCTGCGCTCGCACACATTGTCAGTGCCTGTGGTTTTGAGTACAAATTCAGATTTTTCAAAATCACCTTCTGCCGCCATAAGCTCGGCTGCAGAAAAGCTATGCAACTCAAGCTTTCTTTTCCGGCAATAACTGACAATCCCCTCCTCACGGGCTTTTATGTCAATTGTTGAAATGCAGCAGATTCGCTCCATATCAAGTCCGCAGGCATTAAATGTTTCGGAAATTCTTCTTTCTATCAGCTCGGTCGGAGTATTTTTTTTGCAGCCAATTCCAAGAACAATATTTTTCGGAACAAGATTAAGCGTTATGTCAAACGGTCTGCGTTTGCTGTCGGCACTGACGCAGATTCCAATTCTCGAAGCTGACTCCGAAAAAAACTGTTCCGGCATATTAATATGCTCATAATCGCTTGCAAAACCGATTTTCTCCCCGTCAAGCACTGTCGCTGCTGCTGCTTTTGCTGCTTTTAAATCCGTGACTATGAGATTATTCGCTGCAGCAAAGCTATCAGGAGAAAACACCCCTCCGATATCGGTTGCTGTCGTTATAACAGCAGCCGCACCTGTTTGCGCTGCAATTATTTCCGCAATTCTGTTTGCCCCTCCGATATGACCTGAAAGTATTGGAATAATGTACTTTCCGCAGTCGTCAATTACTATAACCGCAGGGTCACTTGTCTTTGAGCGTATAAAGGGAGCTATCGACCTCACCGCAATACCGCTTGCACATATGTAAATCAAGGCATCGGAAACGGTAAAAAGCCTTTCTGTCAGACTATGGATACTGTCATAGGCTTCAGATAAACCGTCACCATGCTTTAAGTGACAATACCGCTTAACTGTATGCCTCTCCTCAAGCAGCTCACAAAGCCGCAGAGAAAGCTTTCGTCCTTTTTCAGTAACCGAAATGATCGAAATTCTCACTGATCTTCCGCCTTTCTGAATTCCGTGGAAAAGTGCTTGTCATAAAGCTTCGAAAGCGAATAGTCATCACCCAGAAATCCTCCGACTGTAATCAGTGCGGTCTTTTTTATACCGTTTTCCTCAGCTTTGCGTGCAAGCTCACTGACGCAGCAGCGTATAACCTTTTCATCATCCCATGTTGCCTTATAGACTATTGCCGCAGGTGTTTCAGGACTGTAACCACCTTTGATCAGTCTCTGTGACAGTTCTTCAAGCATTCCTGTACTCAGAAAAATAACCATCGTAGCATTATGAGCAGCAAGACTTTCAATACTCTCCGATTCAGGAACGGGAGTTCTGCCTGCCATTCTTGTAATAATTACTGTCTGAGACACGTCAGGCAGTGTGTATTCGGCTTTAAGTGACGCTGCCGCTCCGCAGAACGAGCTTACTCCGGGACAGATATCAAAAGGAATTTCAAGCTCGGTCAATCTGTCCATCTGCTCCCTTATCGCTCCGTAAACAGAAGGATCACCTGTATGAAGACGAACTGTATTTCTGCAGTCAGCCTCCGCTTTTTTCATAACGTCAATAACCTCATCAAGATTCATAAAAGCACTGTTATGAATTTCACATCCCTCATGTGCATAGTCAAGAAGCTCAGGATTCACCAGTGAACCTGCATAAATTATTACATCAGCTTCTTCAAGCAGACGTTTGCCTCTGACTGTAATCAGGTCGGCTGCACCACAGCCTGCTCCTACAAAATTAATCATTCCATTCCTCCGTTACAGCCGCAATAAGAGCGTCAGCATTTTTTGTTTTCAGTATAATATCATGCTTGAATGAAAATGCAATTGCTCCTGTTTTAATCTCATTCTTCACCTTTTTACAGAGATGATAATCTATCCTTTCAGCAAGTACATCAAGAGCTTTATCAATATATCCAGCCTCAGCAAGAATATCAAGCGCTGCGTCAACTGTGACGCATTCAGGAATTTTTCTGAGAGTTTCCATATCCGCTCCGGCAAGAAGTCCGCAAGTCACAAGCACGTCCATTCTGCCGTCGGCAAATGCTGAATGTGTATTCATGATTCCTGCTCCGAGCTTTACAAGCTTACCCATGTGTCCTGCTATCAGGATACTCTCAAATCCAAGCTCCTGAGCAATTTCAATCGCTTCACCAATAAAATTACTGCACGTAACACTTTTTTCAAGAGGCAGCTCAAGACGTTCTTTTACAAAAGCCTCACTATAATTTCCAAGAGTCAGCAGCATATTTTTCTGACCCTCGGCATGCCGCATTTTTGCCTCGGTACGTATTGTTTCAATAAGCGCTGAGCTGCTCATAGGTTCAACGATACCGCTTGTACCGATTATGGATATTCCTCCCTCAATGCCCATTCGTGGATTATACGTCTTTTCAGCAATTTTTTTACCGTCAGGTACAGAAATCACAACATGAAAGCCTCCTGTATAGCCGGAGGCTGCGGCTGCTTCCCCGACAGCTGACGCTATCATTTTTCGTGGAACAGAATTAATCGCCGACGCCCCTACAGGCTGGTCAAGACCGCTTTTTGTGACTGTTCCTATACCTTCTCCTCCGATAATCGTTACATCCTTATCGGTCAGAGAAACCATTGCATAAACATAAATGCCATTAGTTATATCAGGGTCATCGCCGCTGTCCTTTACAACAGCACACGAAGCATATTCCTTTGCTATAACAGGATTGTTGATTTCAAGCTTCAAGGGTATCCCCTTCGGAGTCATAATCTCAGTAAACTGCGGAATCCTGCCTGTCAGAAGCATTTCTGCCGCTGCCTTTGAAGCTGCAGCTGCACATGAACCTGTGGTATAGCCGCATCTCAGCTTCTGAGCTCCCTTAAAAATATATTTTTCAAGCATTACGGTAGCCTCTCAGATTATCTACTCAAAGTGTATTTTTTCTCAGCTGAGCCGAAAATGCAATCAGCTCATCCATGCTGAGCTGTTCAAGTCTTGCAGCTTCAGGCAATCCGACGCTTCTGAGGGCTTCGTAAATAACCTCTTTTGCAATTCCTGCCTGTGTAGATAAAGCTTTTGCCGCAGTTTTACGACGCTGAGAGAAGCCGCATTTTACCACCTTGAAAAAGAATTTCTCCTCTTCCTCACTCAGCCTCGGAACAGGATTCGGGTCGATTCTGATAACTGCTGAATCAACATTCGGAGACGGCATAAAGCTCCCTCTTGATACGCTGAAAAGCTGTTTTACAGTTCCGTAATAATTCACTCCAACTGTAATTGCACCTGATTCCCTTGAACCTACCTTTGCACAAAGCCGCTGTGCAGCCTCCTTCTGTACCATAACCGTAATTGATTCAACAGGCAGTCGGCTTTCCAGCAGAAGCATTATCACGGGCGAGGTTATATAATACGGCAGATTTGCACATACCGCTGCCTTGAGTCCGGCAAATTCCTCACGGATAATTTTGTGCAGATCACATTTCATTACGTCCTCGTTGAAAATCTTCACATTGCTGAATTCAGCAAGCGTTTCATCAAGAATCGGAAGAAGTCTTGTATCAATTTCAACCGCTGCAACCTTGTCCGCACGCTTTGCAAGCTCCGCAGTCAGCACTCCTATTCCGGTGCCGATTTCCAGTACTCCGAAGCCCTCCTTTGCATTGCCGCCCTCAGCTATCCTCGGACAGATATCAGGATTTATTATGAAATTCTGTCCCAAACCCTTTGAAAAGCTGAAGCCATGCCGTGACAGAATTTCCTTTACTGTACCTATATTCGTTAAATTCATTTATTTTTTTACCTTTACACCTTATGGCGTTCTTTCTGTGAAAATTCACTCTGCTTTGCGTCATTCAGCTTTTCCATACTTGTTACAAGATAATCCGCTGAACGGTAAGCGTGCTGAAAATCAGTATCTTTAAAATATACCTTCAGGTCAATATATTCACCATCCATGATTATATCCATCTGCCTGATTTGTCTTCCTACGTATTTTTTCTGAGCATATTTCATGTATTCGTCAATCTCATGAATGTCCATTTCGCCATTAATTACGTTTATCTTCATAAAAGCCTCCCTTTATATTCATAAGCTTTATTACAGCCTCTGCACACTTCATTCCGTCAACTGCCGCCGATACAATTCCACCTGCATAGCCTGCACCCTCTCCGCATGGGAAAAGTCCCTTGAGAGAAACTGATTGCAGTTCCTTATCCCTGTCGATTCTCACCGGTGAGCTGCTGCGGCTCTCGATACCTGTAAGCAGAGCCTCGGGACTGTCAAAGCCTTTTATTTTTTTACCCATTTCAGGAATTCCAAGCTTTAACGACTCACATATAAAATCAGGAAGATAGCTTTCCGGACGGGCAATTTTCACAGACGGTCTGTACGACGGCTTGACACGTCCGGGCTTATCTGTCAATGTACCGCTAAGAAAGTCTCCCACGCTTATTACAGGAGCACTGTAATCATAGCCGCCTGCTGCATACGCTTTTTCCTCAAGCTCACGCTGAAAATACATACCCGCAAGAGGATGCGGACTGTCAAAATCCTCAGTATTTACATTCACAAGCAATGCACTGTTTGAATTCTCCGCATCACGTGCAAAGCAACTCATTCCGTTGACCGCAAGTCTGCCCTCCTCAGAGGAAGCCGCAACAACCTCACCTCCCGGACACATACAAAAGGTATAAAGCGCTCTTCCGTTCGGGAGATGAACCGCAAGCTTGTAATCAGCAGCTTTAAGTGCGGGATGACCGGCAAATTCACCGTACATAGCCTTGTCAATATCAGTGCGCAGGTGCTCGATACGCACTCCAACTGCAAAATTTTTCTGTGAAAGTGTGATTTTCTCGTTATAAAGCAGCTCAAAAACATCTCTTGCACTATGACCTGTCGCAAGAATAATATGATTTGCCTGAATTGTATGCTCTCCATCACTATCAGTATAGACAGCCCCCGAAATACTGCCGTTTTCAGACCTGAAACCGCAGAATCTTGCTCCGAACCTTACCTCACCGCCAAGCAAAATAACCCTCTCACGAAGCTGTTTTACGACCTCCCTGAGCTTGTCTGTACCAATATGAGGCTTTGCCAAATACAGAATTTCCTCCGGAGCGCCGAATTCAACAAGTCTTTCCAGAACCCATCCGATACGCTTGTCCTTGATTCCGGTGGTCAGCTTTCCGTCCGAAAAGGTTCCTGCTCCGCCCTCACCGAACTGAACATTACATTCTGTGTCAAGTAATCCGCTTTTCTGAAATTCCTCTACAGCCTTACAGCGTGAGTCCACGTCCATTCCTCGTTCGAGCACAATCGGTCGTGCTCCGGCAATGGCAAGAACAAGTGCGGCAAACATTCCGGCTGGTCCGAAACCGACTATTACAGGACGCTCAGATGATACAGCTTTTTCAATTGTATATTCGTATTTTTCGGTTCTCACCGCATTTTTCAGCGATTTCAGAAGCTTTTCCTCTCCGCTTGCCTCAATGTCAAGCGAAATTATAAAATGCACATCCGATTTTCTTCTTGCGTCTACGGATTTCTTTGAAAGCCTGACATTTTTCAATCGGCTTCTGTCTATTCTGAACTTTGCTTCACACAGCTCCTCAAGCCGTGAAAAATCAAAATCAAGAGGAACACTTATCCCTGATACACGTATCATACCCTCTCTCCTTTCAGCGAAGCAGCACAGCTTCTTCCTGCCCACATTCCTGATGACCATGCCCATTGCAGATTAAATCCACCGCAGTCACCGTCTGTATCAAGAATTTCTCCGCATAGATATACCCCTTTTTCAAGGCGTGATTCAAGCCTTTCATCCACACAGTCAACATGAATTCCTCCGCAGGTGGACTGAGCATTCTGCCATGATGAACAGCCTGAAATCTCAAATTCAAGACACTTTACTTTCCTTGCAAGCGCCTTGATTTCACTGTCGCTGACTGTTGAGATTTTATCGGTAAGCGGTCTTTTCAGAACTCTTTTTGTAATATATACCGCAAGATTCTTTACAAACATTCCGGTCAGAAGCTCCTCAAGTGCACTTTCCGCTCTGCTTTTACGAATCATCGACAAATATTCCATGATTCTTTTTTCATCCATATCAGGTGCAATATCAGCATGCAAAGCAAGTCTGCCCTCATAATTCTGAAACAGATATGCAAGATTAAATACACATATTCCCGATACTGAATTTTCAGTAAACTGAATTTCTCCCATTTCCTCTTTCAGTATTCTTTCACCGCATACTGCCGATATCCTGCCCTTTACACGGATTCCCTTGAGTCCTTTCATAGTCTCCTGACGTACTCTCAGCGGTGCAACAGCAGGACATATTTTTGCAAGCTTATACCCCTTTTCCTTCAGCATCCGCAGCACACCGCCGTCCGTGCCGAAGCTCGGTGCAGCATAGCCTCCGGCGGCAATTATAACACGTTTGCAGCTCAGCTCGTCACCAGCAGCTGAACGAAGTATATAGCCGTTTTTATTTTTTTCATAGGATTTAAGCTCATATCCGCAAAGCTCATTTATGTCCAGAGCTGCTGTTCTCAGTCTCAGTGCGTTCAGTACCGTTGCTGCACTGTTGCTGTGGGGGTAGACTCTGCCCTCGCTGTCACTTACACACAATACTCCGAATTCTTCAAAATAATCCGCAGCAGACGGCGTTTTTCCGATAATATCCATAGCGTTTACCGAACCGTGATAATGCTTCCCGTTCAGCAGCATATTGCTCAGATTACATCTTCCGTTGCCTGTAGCAAGAATTTTACGGCCTATCCTGTCAAGCCTTTCGGCTATCACTACTTTCGCCGAAGGACATAGTTTTTTTGCTTCTATCGCTGCAATAAGGCCTGACGCTCCGCCGCCGACTATAACTATATCTGCTTTCATTTGTTCACCTGCTTTCATTCAGGAATTATATCAATTACAGCTATTTCCGGACGGTTATTGAATCTCGCAGGAAGCGGAGAATTTCCGATTCCTGAAGTAATAAACATCGCACCGTCCTTGTATTCAAATATTCCCTTGTCATAAACTGTTGTATTCTCATTAAGCAGCTTCGGCAGCCACATACTTTGTTCTGAATAATATACAGGTCCCAGATTGAATGGAAGCTGTATTATTTCTCCGTGAGTGTCTGCGCAGATAGTGAGGTCTGCTCCGAACTGAGATAATTTTTCAAAATTCGGAATGTGTGCAAGCAGAATACTGTAGCAGCTCTCATCAGGAGTAAAATAGCTGCGGAGATTAAATGTATCTGAATAGTAGACATTGTCGATTCCGAAAATCTGAAGTCTGTTACCGTTCACCTCAATAATTTCACTCTCATAGTTCATTACTTTTGCTCCGACAGCTGCCACTGCTTCAACGTATGCTTTGTCTACGTCATGTTCTCCCGTTACAAGGTATACGGGATAGCCTTCGCCGATAATATCGCCTGCAAGGTCAATCGGAATCTGCATAACCTCTCTGTCGCTTCCGAACGTATACATATCACCGAGAATCATCACCATATCTGGCTCGGCTTCGCAGATTCTGCGTGTAATAGTATCATTGCCAATGCCATGTTTTGCAGCGTGAAGATCACTTATTACTGCTAACCGCACCGGAGCTGCAATTTTATCCGATTTCAGCGTCACCACCGTAGTTTTCAGCGTGTAATTATTGAACCACCAGACTATCAGCAGAATTATCAGCACTGCGCAGAATCTTCTGAATTTCAGCTGTGATTTCGTCGGACGTTTCTTTTTTTCTGCTGTATTTTTCTGATTGCTGTTCACAGATTTTTCTGCACTCATCAATTACGCTCCTTGATATGTACATCAAGCTGATTAAATGGAATATCTATACCGTTTCTGTCAAAGCATTCCTTAACCGACTCTATTATTTTATAACGTGTATCTGAATAGTCATCATTATTTACCCATACAAGCACATCAATTGAAATTGTACTATCATTATGAGCGCTCATACGCACAACAGGCTCAGGATTTTTCAGTATTGTTCTTTCATTCTCTATAAGCTCAAGAAGCAGTGCTCTTGCTCTTGTATAGTCTGAATCATAGCTTATATCAAATTTCATGTCTATTCTTCTTGTCGGAGTCTGTGTGAAATTGATAATTTTTGCATCGGATACCTTGCCGTTCGGGATAAATACGATCTTACAGTCGAAGGTCTCGATTTTGGTATAAAGTATGGTTATTTCCTTTACCTTACCGACAGAACCGTCGATTTCAATAGTATCTCCTGCGATAAAAGGTCTTGAGAACAATATTATGAAGCCTCCGGCAAGATTTGAAAGACAGCTTTGCATCGCAAGGCTGACCGCAAGTCCGGCTGCACCGAAAATTGTAATAATTGATGACATTGGTACATTAAGAACCGTAAGCGCCATTATCAATACAACCAGATACAGTAATATTCTTATCAGCGAAACAAGAAAGCTTCTTGCAGCACCATCAATATTTGATTTTTTCAATGCTTTTGAAATAAATCGTGCAATGATTTTTGCTATTAAAACACCTACAACCAAAATAGCAAGTGCCATTAATAGAGTTGGAAGTGCGTCACTCAGATGTGAAAGCGCCTTTTCAATTACGTCTGAATTTTTTTCTGTTTCTTCTGAAGCTGTCGTTGCAGTCACAGTTTCCGTTATTTCCTGTATAACCGTTGTAAGCGTTGTTTTGTTCAAAATAAATCATCTCCTGAATATAGATATTTTTATTATAACAGATTGCAGGAAAAAGGTCAATCACTACATCCAGAATATTGCACTTGAAATTCAGGATAATGTGTGTTATAATAAAAGCAGAACATTCGTTTACCTATTTTCACCTCAACGGCAACACAGTCCACCGGAATTTTTGTCATCATTCATTGAAAGGAGCCTTACCGTGGATCAAAAAAAGCGTACCTATTTAGCTATTGACCTGAAATCATTCTATGCCTCAGTTGAATGCATTGAACGCAGGCTTGACCCTCTCACAACTAATCTCGTGGTAGCTGATGCAGGACGTACTGAAAAAACAATCTGTCTTGCGGTTACTCCTGCATTAAAAGCCCATGGAATTTCAGGACGTGCAAGGCTTTTTGAGGTTGTGCAAAGGGTCAGAGAAATTAATAAAAAACGCCGCCGTGAAGCTCCATTTCAGGAATTTATCGGAAAATCCGCTGATTCGTCAGAGCTGAAAAGCAATCCCGCTCTTGAGCTTGATTACATCGTTGCTCCGCCACGAATGGCAAGATATATGGAAATCAGCGCTCAGATATATAAAATCTATCTGCGTTATGTAGCCCCCGAGGATATCCACGTCTATTCCATTGATGAGGTTTTTATTGATGCCACTGATTATCTCAGAACTAACGCTGCCGACGGTCATGGTTTTGCCATGAAGCTTATAAAAGATGTTTTCAATGAAACCGGAATTACCGCAACTGCCGGTATCGGAACAAATCTTTACCTTGCAAAAGTCGCTATGGATATAGTTGCCAAGCATATGCCTGCCGATAAAAACGGAGTGCGCATCGCTGAGCTTGATGAATTAGCATATCGCAGACAGCTCTGGACTCACAGACCTCTGACTGATTTCTGGAGGGTTGGGCATGGCTATGCTCAGAAACTTGAATCTAACGGACTCTTTACAATGGGTGATATTGCAAGATGCTCAATCGGAAATGAATACGACTACTATAACGAGGAGCTGCTGTATAAGCTTTTCGGTGTCAATGCAGAGCTTCTCATAGACCACGCATGGGGCTGGGAGCCATGTACAATTACGGATATCAAAGCCTATAAACCTGAAAACAACAGCATAAGCTCCGGACAGGTGCTTCACTGCCCTTATGAATCAGAAGCAGCAAGGCTTATTGTGCGTGAAATGACAGACTTGCTTTCCCTTGACCTTGTAGACAAGGGGCTTGTTACCAATCAGCTTGTGCTGACCATTGGATACGATACGGAAAATCTCGGAAATACCGCCCGTCTGAAAGACTACAGCGGTACCTTTACTACCGATCACTACGGAAGAAAGGTACCGAAATCGGCTCACGGCTCTGTAAATCTTGAAAAATATACATCCTCTTCAAAACAGCTGCTTGAAGCAGTTTCGGAGCTGTATGACCGTATTATTGATAAAAATCTTCTCATAAGACGAATGTATGTCGTAGCAAATCATGTTATAAATGAATCAGATATTCCCCAAAATGAAAATATTCAGCTTGATCTTTTCACAGATTATGATGCCGAGGAGATACGTCATAAAAAAGAAACTGCCGGACTTTTGCGTGAAAGAAGCCTTCAGAAAGCAATGCTCAGTATTAAGAAAAAATTCGGCAAAAATGCCATCATCAAAGGCATGAACCTTGAAGAAGGCGCTACGGCTATTGACAGAAATAATCAGGTAGGCGGACACAGAGCGTAAGCGCTGCCTGTCAGAAAGGAGGATTCCATGTTTTGTGATGAAGAGCATCGCTATGACGATATTATAAACCTGCCGCACCACACCTCAAAGACGCATAAGCCTATGTCAGCAGAAAAACGAGCTGCTCAGTTCTCCGCTTTTGCCGCACTTTCAGGATATGAAGCTGCCGTTGCGGAAAGCGGCCGTCTTACCGATAAGAAGCTTGTGCCTGATGAGGACAGAATTGCGGAAATTGATTTCTACATGAATACGATTATTGATATGGCTGACCAACAGCCTGAAATCAGCGTAACGTATTTTGTCCCTGACGAAAGAAAAGCAGGAGGCTCATATGAAAAAGTAACCGGAAATTTCAGATGCTTTGACGAATATAACAGGCTCATCATTCTCACCGATGATACAAGAATTCCTCTTGACGACGTTTATCATATCGAGTGTCAGTCTGTTATTTATAAAATCAGGGGAGCATATCACAAATGATAATGCTCCCCTTAGTTTTATTATTTCAGGAATCCGTTTATAATCTGTTCCTCTGCCTCCTGCTCGGTAAGTCCGAGGGTCATGAGCTTGATAAGCTGCTCACCTGCAATTTTTCCGATAGCAGCTTCATGTACAAGCATTGCGTCCACGTCGTTAGCCTCAAGCGACGGCACTGCAAGAATCCTGCCGTTATCCATGATAATGGAATCACACTCTGTATGACCGCTGCATGCTGCATTTCCGATAATACACGCATCAAATTTCTGATAGGAATTATCCCTTGCAACTGAACGTGAAACGAGGTCAGCGCTTGAGCCCTCGCCGTCAAGAGTAACCTTGTAAATACTTCCGGCTGTCTGTTCGCCATGGGTCATGAGTCGCTCTCTTACAACAAGCTTTGCATCTTTTTTAAGCTCAGCCAATGTTGTTCTTTCAGTGGAATCCACGCCCTTGATCTGCACCATTTCCATTTCCATGATGCTTCCTTCTTCATGTAAACCTCGGTAACAGGATTGAGTATTCTCTTTCCTTCACCATTTCCTGAGCCATAATGCTTTTCTACATAGCGTACCTTTGAATTCTTTCCGATATAAAAACGATGAATACCATCATGCTCGGAGTCCTGATTTCCGCAGTTATCAATTCCACAGCCTGCGACAATGAATATATCACAATCCTCGCCTACATAAAAATCATTGTATACCGTTTCCTTCAGTCCGCTTGCACTGAGAACAACAGGAATATGAACACTTTCATTTTTTGTTCCGGACTTTACAATGATATCTATTCCGCTTCCTTCATCCTTATTTTTTATATCAATGTTTGCGGTAGTATTTCTGCCTGCAAGCTCACCGTTTGCACGGAAATTGTATGCTCCCTCCGGAATTTCGTGAAGGTCAGCGACCTCCTGAATCATTCTTTTCTGTATTTCATCCATTTTAACCATACTTTTCAGCCTCCTTATACAAGCTTATGACAGGCATTAACCGCAGAATCTGTACCCATAAGCTCCGGAATAATATCCTCTCTTGCACCCTGTTTGCTGATGACTCCGCCGGAAAGCACAACGATTTCATCTGCAATATTAAGAATTCTCTCCTGATGAGAAATAATCAGAATTGAACGCTTATGATTTGCCTCACGCATTTTCTCAAAGATGCGGATAAGATTCTGGAAGCTCCAAAGGTCAATTCCTGCCTCGGGCTCGTCGAACACGACAATTTTTGCATCTCTGGCAAGAACTGTTGCAATTTCGATTCTTTTCAGCTCTCCGCCGGAAAGTGAAGCGTTGATTTCACGCTTGATGTAATCTCTTGCACAAAGTCCTACCTCTGAAAGATACTCGCAGGCATCTGCAACCGAAAGGTTTTTTCCTGCTGCAATACGAAGCAGGTCAATTACTGTGAGTCCCTTGAAGCGTACCGGCTGCTGAAACGCAAATCCGATTCCAAGCTTTGCACGTTCTGTAATACTTTTATTTGTGATATCCTCTCCGTCAAGAAGTATCTGGCCTGATACAGGATTTTCAATTCCGGCAACAAGCTTTGCAAGGGTAGATTTACCGCCGCCGTTCGGTCCGGTTATAACTACAAATTTATTGTCTTCAACCTTCAGGCTGATATCTTTAATAATGTCGGTTTTTCCGACGCTGTCATTAACGCTGAATGAAATATTTTTCAGCTCCAACATAATCAACAACTCCTTAATATCTTATAGCCTCAATGCCATAAACTTCCGCATTAATTCTATTATAATTCTGCATATCCGCATACATATTATATTTTACCACAAAGTGTCAATTTAGTCAATACAGCATTTTTAAGTTTTTGGAAACTATTGTTCATCTGTCAAAAAAAGACAACTCAATAACAAATTTTGCCATTTTGTAAAAAACTTGATATAATATATCTATTGACAATCCTGTTTTTTTAAAGTATAATTATAACGAAATATGATATAGGAGGTCAGAATATGGGAAATTCAAACACAGACAAAGAGCTTGAAAAGCTCTACAGTGAGCTTCGTGAAACACGCAGTTCACTTGAAAAGCACAACCTCTACGATTCACACAGCAGCTCCGAAATAAACCGTAATGATCTGCTTACGTTTTTCGTGGGACTGCTGATGCTCGCCGGCGGACTATTCATGATTCTTCAGAATATTCAGGTAAAAAACAATTGGAGCAGTTTTTACTTCCCTATCGGAAATTTCAACATTTCCAGCGGTATGACTACTCTCCCTTTGATTGCAGGCATTGCTATGCTTTTCCTTATGCGAAGAAAAATATTCGGCTGGGTTGTTTTTGCAATCGGTATTGTAATTATATTGCTGAGTGTTCTTCTGACTACTAAGCTTGAGTGGAGAACCACAAATGCATATGTATTTATAATAATGTTCGGTCTGACTGCAGCAGGCGGCGCAATCGTAATCAGAGAGCTTTTAAAAAATAAGTAAGTAATTATAGTCCTTTACCCATTATCAAAACAGGCTGACGGTATTTATTTTCCGTCAGCCTGTTTGTTTTATTTATTGCAATAATCAGTCGAGCTGTGCAAACGCCTGTCTGAGGTCGTCAAGAATATCCTCAACATTTTCAAGCCCAACAGAAAAACGAATCATTCCTCCGTTAATACCACAGGCAACAAGCTGTTCATCAGTAAGCTGACGGTGTGTGGCACTTGCAGGGTGAAGCACACAGGTACGGATATCCGCAACATGAACCTCATTTGATGCAAGCTTAAGCGAATCCATGAACTTTACAGCTGTATTGCGTCCGCCCTTTATCACAAAGGAGATAACTCCGCTGCAGCCGAGAGGCAGATACTTTTCAGCAAGACTATGATATTTGTTTCCTGCAAGACCCGGATAGTTTACAGACTCAACCTTGTCATTTGCCTCAAGAAATTCGGATACAATTTTAGCATTCTCACAATACTGCTTCATACGGATAGCAAGTGTTTCAAGTCCGAGATTGAGGTAAAATGCTGACTGTGCGGAAGGGTAACAACCGAAATCACGCATAAGCTGCATTCTCGCTTTTATAATATAAGCTGCTTTCCCATAAGTTTCAGTATAAACTATACCATGATAGCTTTCATCAGGTTCAGTGAATTCAGGGAATTTTCCGTTTGCCCAGTTGAAGGTTCCGGCGTCAACAATCACACCGCCTACCTGTACTGCATGGCCATCCATATACTTTGAAGTTGAGTGAATAACTATATCTGCACCGTGTTCAATAGGTCTGCAGAGAACAGGAGTCGGGAATGTATTGTCAATAATAAGCGGAACATCGTTCTCGTGAGCAGCCTTTGCAAACTTTTCTATATCAAGAACAGTAAGCGCAGGATTGGCAATAGTTTCTCCGAAAACAGCCTTTGTATTAGGCTTGAAGGCTGCTCTTATTTCTTCCTCAGAAGCATCCGGATCTACGAAAATGCACTCGATTCCAAGCTTTTTCAATGTAACCGCAAAAAGATTTACCGTACCGCCGTAGATTGTTGTTGCGGAGATAAAGCTGTCACCAGCCTGACAGATATTGAGTATTGAACAGAGTGTAGCAGCCTGTCCGCTTGATGTACACATTGCTCCGATACCGCCCTCAAGTGCAGCAATCTTATCCTCTACTGCCATTACAGTTGGATTCTCAAAGCGTGAATAAATCAGGCTCTTTGTTGGGTCATCAAAAACTGCAGCTATGTCGTCGGTAGAATCGTAAACATAGGTTGTACTCTGAACGATAGGAACAACTCTCGGTTCAGTATTTTTGGGTGTGTAGCCTTCGTGAAGGCACTGTGTTTCAATTTTCATATGAATCCTCCTTATTGCGACCTGTATACTGCTGCTTCTTCAGCTGAACCATCGGTCTTTCTGAGCAGCAACAAGCGCTGTTTTATGTCTTTTAATTTGATTGGCGTATTCCTGAAATCGCTTTCTGAAGCTTTGGTATGCAGAATTCCAGTACGGCACAATATTTGTCAACAAATGTTATAATATAGCTTTCCATATAGCTCGGCAGCGGTCTTGTCACCGGCCACATATGCTTTTCAATTATATCACGCTCAAGTTCTGTAATCGGAATCAGCTTTGCTGCATATTCTGACGCCATCAGCGGGTGCATCCTGCTATGTGAGGGCTGTCCTTTGACCTTCAATGAATTATACTCCTTACGGTCATAATAAAAGAAATCATGCAGCAATCCGGCACGTGCAGCCGAACGTGCGTTAAGATTGAGCTTTCTGCACAGCAGATAGCCATAATATGATACATTTATACAATGCTGGAAGCGTGTTGTGTTTATATGGTGTGTAATTTCTTTAAGCTTTTCAAGCTGATGACAGTCGATTATGTCACTTATACAGTTATAATAGTCAGTGAGTGTAAGTTCCTTGCGTGAGCCAATAGCACTTAACATAAAAACCTCCTGTTCATTCCGATATACTGATTATACAATATTCTGCTAAAAAAATCAATAGTATTTTTTTACTGTTTGCGACTTCGGCATGATAATATCCCCTATTCAGTCTGTATTGCCCTTTATATGTAGTTTTTTTATATAAAAACTGCTTATGTTTATATTGCTCCCCCACCTAAACCTTACCGTCAGATATATAACAGAAGGAAAGTTTCTCTGTGTAAGAAAAACTTTTTCTGCTTTCGTCTTTTTGACAAAGTATAATTGGCGGAACAATAATTCACCTTTTAGTCATTGAATATTTTTTCTTTCTGTGGTATAATTGTTATATTCAATGACAAAAATAATCTGATGCTGAATATAATAAGGCTTTCATTTATAATGCACATCAGCTTACCTCAGCTCATTACGTGCGTACCGGAAAAATCAAGCTCAGAAAATTTTGTCGTTTGCTATTAATCACGATAAGGAGGTGCTTTATGACGCCAAAAGAAGAATTCATCTCGATATATAACGAAAATATAAAGCGTAAGGGTGCTGATAAGCTGCTGGATTATCTCCTGAAAAGCGACTTCTTTACAGCTCCGAGCAGTACAAGATTTCACGGTGCATATGAGGGCGGCCTTGTACGTCACAGCCTGAATGTGTATCACTGTCTGAAGGACTACCTCTCACGTCCACGTGTAAAAGAGCTTTACGGTATGGACTATTCCGAAGAGACAATTGCTATTGTGGCTCTGCTTCATGATGTCTGCAAAATCAATTTCTACTCTGTTGATTACCGTAACCGCAAAAACGATGACGGAGTCTGGGAGAAGGTGCCGTATTACACGATAAATGACGCTCTTCCATATGGTCACGGCGAAAAATCCGTATACATAATCTCAGGCTTTTTTTACGGAGATGACCGTCTTACCCGTGAGGAAGCATTTGCAATACGCTACCATATGGGTTTTTCGGGAATCGAAGATAAAAACACCATCGGCAGAGCGCTTGAAATGTACCCTCTCGCTTTTGCGCTCAACGTCGCAGATATGGAGGCTTCATACTACATTGAAGGCAGCAGCAAGCAATAATACAAATCATAGTTTAAGGAGTTTATAGAATGAATTGGTACGATAACGCAATAATTTATCATATTTATCCGCTGGGATTCTGCGGAGCCCCTAAGTTCAATGACGGCGGAGAGGTTTGTTACCGTCTCGACAAGGTTCTTGAATGGATTCCACATCTCAAGGAAATGAATGTAGACGCAGTTTACTTCGGCCCCGTTTTTGAGTCGGTTGAACACGGCTACGATACTATTGATTACAAAAAAATCGACCGCAGACTCGGTGATAATAACTCCTTCAGGAATATCTGCGATAAACTCCATGAAAATGGAATAAGAGTTATTCTTGACGGTGTTTTCAATCACGTAGGAAGAAAATTCCCGCAGTTCGTTGATATTCAGGAAAAGGGTCAGGGTTCAGGTTACTGCGACTGGTTCCAGAATCTTAACTTCGGCGGACAAAGCCCCTGCGGTGACCCCTTCTGGTATGAGGGCTGGAACGGTCACTATAACCTTGTCAAGCTCAATCTGCGCAATGTCGGAGTCTGTGACCACCTTATCGACGCTGTTAATTACTGGATAGAAGAGTTCAGAATCGACGGCATACGCTTCGACGCTGCCGACTGTATCGACTTCGATTTCTTCAAGAGAATCAGAAGCTTCTGCAAGGGAAAGAAGCCTGATTTCTGGCTCATGGGAGAGATTATTCACGGCGACTATAACCGCTGGGCAAACCCTGAGATGCTCGACAGCGTTACAAACTATGAATGCTACAAGGGTCTGTATTCTTCTCACAATGATAAGAATTACTTTGAAATTGACTATTCAATCAATCGTCAGTCCGGTATGAACGGCGGTATCTACAGAAGCATCAACCTTTATAATTTCGTTGATAACCATGACGTCAACCGTCTTGCAAGCACACTGAATAATCCGGCATATCTTCCGCTTGTATATACCCTTATGTATACAATGCCCGGTATTCCGTCAATCTACTACGGAAGTGAATATGGAATTCAGGGACGTAAGGAAAATAATTCCGATGACAATCTCCGTCCATGCCTTTACCTTCCCGATATGGAAAGAGAAAACACATCACTTTACAGGCATATCGTCAAGCTCGGACGTATTTACCGTGCATATCCCGCACTCCGCACAGGCAGCTATGAGAGAATCATGATTACAAATCAGCAGCTTCTCTTTAAAAAGGAACAGGGCGGACAAATCGTCTATGTTGCACTGAACCTTGCAGATTATGAGTTCGACCTCAATTTTGCCACACCTATGCAGGCTCTTGTCGATGTTGTAGGCGCAAGACAGATTCAGGTCAATAACGGCAACGCTTATGTAAAAATGCCGCCGTTTTCTGCAATGATAATTGTCGCTGACGATATCGTAAACTGTGAGCCTGAAACTGTAACTATTGAACATTGCGAGGATGATAAGGATACTGAAATCGTAATCGGAGCTAAATACCGTCATTTCAAGGGCGGCGAATACGAAGTTATCGCTGTTGCTCGTCACAGCGAGACAAATGAGAAGCTTGTCATTTACAAGTCGCTCAGCAATGGTGACGTCTGGGCAAGACCTAAATCCATGTTCATTGGTAAATCAGGTGATGTCAGAAGATTTACCATGATGTAAATCAGATATCTATTTTCAATATAATTTGAAATTTTTTTCTGTATAAAATCAAAACAGCCGTCAATAATAAGTACACAGGGAAAATAATCAGAATTCCAATACAGAATCCTGTTCCCGAACGGTGCTTATTTACGGCTGTTTCTGTTCTCCGCACAGCAGAAAACAGGTATTATATGTGCCGATGTGCGGAGAAAGGTGAGTTGTTTATGAGTTATAACAACAACAACAATAATAACACCCCCTCACAGAATAACCAGTCACAGAACAGATCTTCAAATCAGTCTCAGAATAACCAGTCTCAGAATAAGAGAAGTATCAACGAAAGCAAGAACAGAAAGAGCAACAGCAATTATTCTGACTAATCAGCAGTAATAAATACAGCCTGCAGGTATATTGACCTGCTCTGTTATATTCAATAAAATCCCTGCAGATTTTTCGTGCAGGGATTTTATTGTTATGATATATGTACAGTTTTTTCTTTCAGATATTGATAAATTCTTGACCTATGCACATCCTTTCTGGTATAATATAATTATCAGATATGCTTATTTAAGGCAATTTATTAAGGAGTTTTTTACATCATGAAATTTTCAGACGGCTTCTGGCTTGATAAGCCCGGATACAACGTAAATTATGCAACACAGATATATGAAATTGAAACGGATGACAATTCAATTACCGTATATACCACTAATCAATGGATTCATAACAGAGGCATGACCCTCGGAGGACCTATGCTTACAATACGTTTTACCTCTACCCTCGAAAACTGTATTAAAGTAAGTATCGAACACTTTTCTGAATCACTGAAGAAAGCGCCCTCATTTACCCTCTATGAGGATTCCTCCTTCAGACCCCAAATCTGTCAGACTCCGGAAAACGAATGGGAGCTGATTTCAGGTAAAACCAAAGTAAGAATCGGTGCTCAGGGTACAGGCTGGGGTGTCTCGTACTGGTATGAGGACAAGCTGCTTACAAAGTGCGGCTGGAAAACAACCTCTGTTATTGAAGAGGAGGAATGGCTGAGCAGACATAATAAAAATGCAGAATCAGCCTTACCGTTCTATGCAAAGTCCGATAACGGTGATACAACCTATATCCGTGAAATGCTGAATATTTCCGTCGGCGAGTATATTTACGGCTTTGGTGAGAAATTCTCAAGCTTTATAAAAAACGGTCAGACCGTTGAAGTATGGAATAACGACGGAGGTACCTGCTCTGAGCAGTCATATAAGTCAATTCCGTTTTTCGTATCCTCACGCAATTACGGAGTTTTTGTAAATCACCCCGAAAAAGTCACTTTTGAAATTGCAAGCGAGACAGTTTCTAAAACAGCATTTTACGTTCAGGGACAGCGGCTTGAATATTTTATCTTCGGTGGTAATTCCGTTGCCGATGTTCTTTCTGCATATACTTCACTCACGGGAAAGCCTTCTCTTCCGCCTGCATATACCTTTGGTCTGTGGCTTTCAACCTCGTTTACTACAAGCTATGACGAAAAAACAGTTGCCTCCTTTATCGAAGAAATGCAGCGGCGTGATATTCCTCTCGACGTTTTTCACTTTGACTGCTTCTGGATGAAAGAATTTGAATGGTGCGGCTTTGAATGGGATAAGAAAATGTTTCCGGACCCTGAAGGAATTATATCACGTCTCAAAGCAAAAGGATTAAAAATATGCGTATGGGTAAACCCCTATATCGGTCAGCGTTCTCCCGTTTTCAGGGAATGCGCTGATAAAGGCTACTTCATCCGTAATAAGGACGGCTCTGTTTTTCAGACGGATATGTGGCAGCCAGGACTTGCTGTTATTGACTTTACCAATCCTGATGCCTGTGAATGGTACAGCTCAAAAATAAAAGAGCTTACCATGCTCGGTGTTGATGCAGTCAAGACCGATTTCGGCGAAAGAATACCTACCGATGTTGTTTTCTTCGACGGCTCTGACCCATATAAGATGCACAACTATTATTCTTACCTCTATAACAAAACTGTTTTCAATGCGCTTCAGGAGTCTGTCGGAATGAACAACGCCTGCCTGTTTGCACGCTCTGCTACGGCCGGCTGTCAGCAGTTTCCTGTACACTGGGGCGGAGACTGCTTCTCAGATTATGAATCAATGTGGGAAACTCTCAGAGGCGGTCTTTCACTCTGTCTTTCCGGTTTCGGCTTCTTCTCACATGACATATCAGGATTTGAAGCTACAGGCACTCCTGACCTCTATAAGCGCTGGACTGCATTCGGTCTTATGTCAACTCATTCACGCTATCACGGCAACTCCTCTTACCGTGTTCCGTGGAGCTTCGACGAGGAAAGCTGCGACGTTTCACGTCACTTTGTCAAACTCAAAGGACGCCTGATGCCTTATCTTTATGCAAATGCAGTACATACCAGTAAAACGGGAATTCCGATGATGAGAGCTATGGTTATTGACTTCGGATATGACCGTACAGCACTCACTGTCGATACGCAGTATATGCTCGGCGATTCGCTGCTTGTAGCTCCGGTGTTCAATGAGGATGGTATCTGCGATTTTTACCTCCCTTCCGGCGGTATCTGGACCGATATACAGACCGGTGAACAGCTTGACGGCGGAAGCTGGTACACCAGAAAATATAATTATTTCGGATTGCCTCTCTATGCCAGACCTTGTTCAATTATCGCTTATGGTAATTTTAAAAATTCTGCCGATTATGACTATACGGATGGTATGAAGGTCGTTATTTACGGTATTGAGGACGGTAAAACCGCTGAGTGCAGAATTTATGACAGAAATGCTGTTCCGGCAGCAGAAGTAAGAGCTGTACGGAAAAATGATACTATTACAGTAACTGTTTCAGGTACTGATAAGCCATACACCGTCGAAAGCTCTCAGGGACTGAATATTGTTATAAATTAAAGATATAAAACAGCGCTCCGTTAATATTCGGAGCGCTGTTGCTTTTATTTAAGTGTTCTGTTTATATGCTCACAGGAATGAACAAGCATATTCCATGTCCTGTTGTCAACCTCTCCGTTCATCGGAAGTCCGACTTTTCGCTGAAACTGCTTTACCGCTTCGGCAGTTTCACTATTGTATGTTCCACAGGTCGAGGGTCTTATCATATTATCATAATTTTCTGCGATATCATTCAGCATTGCCTGAATAATACATACAAGTGAACCTATGTCACCATTTCTCAATATATAAGAAGATGACGGAAAAGCATTATATGCTGCCGGTGCTGAATTAAGATACGCTCTGTAAACACTTACTATTTTATTCCATGTTACAGGGTCAGTGCTGCCGGTATCAGAAAGACCGTATTCCCGCTGAAAGGCTCTTACTGCAATAGATGTCTCATTTCCGTATCTGCCGTCAACAATAATCTGAGGGATTTTTTCATTGAACAGCGATATTGCGTAAAGATACTGCTGAAGCTCCCTGATATGCTGTTTTCTCTGAGCGTTTGTATAAGGCATTGATTATTCTCCCTTCTCTGTATTTACCCGGCAGTGATAGTATATCCGGGATTCTGATATGGTCTTTTGTCATATCCATATTTAAGGTCCGAATATACACCGGCTATCTTATCCCACGTTATTCCTCCTACGATACCGGTCGGGTTGATGCCAAACATCCGCTGGAATGCTATCACCGACTGTTTGGTAAGGGGTCCGAAATATCCCGTATTGTTCACCGCCGGTATATTACTGTAAGTCTGATTTATAAGAGTAAGATATTCCTGAATTATTTTTACTGCCTCACCTGAAACTCCCTCCCTGAGAATTGTTCCCGGATAAAGCGCAACCTCTGTATATCTTGGCGGAACGGATTCTGCTATTCCCTGATATGCCCTGTAAAGATATATTCTTGTTTGACGATCAACCTCACCCGTTTGAGGAATTCCGAATACACGCTGGAAGGACTTTACCGAATTTTCTGTCTGCTCGCCGAAATATCCTGTTATCTCCACTGGCTCAACTGCAGCATAATATGCTCCGATAACCGAAAGATAGTACTGTAGATTGCTTACCTCAAAGCCCTGCATTCCTATCTTCAGATCCTCAAGGTAACGGTCTTCGATTTCTTCATATCGGACGCCTTCGGAATCCAGTTCAGCTATACGCTTTACGCTGGTATAAATATATATAATCTTATACCATGTTGCCTCGTTTGCAAT
>JAGBIH010000004.1 GCA_017935095.1 Ruminococcus sp. | reverse complement strand
TTCTTAAGCAGGGTTCAACAGATAACACAAGATGTATTGTAGACATTTCAGCGGCAGCTAAAACACTTAAGTTCTGTGAAGACAACAATATCGGTGTTCGTGGTCATACATTCGTATGGTACTCACAGACTCCTTCATGGTTCTTCAAGGAGAACTTCTCAGATAACGGCGCTTATGTATCAAAGGAAATCATGAACAAGCGTCTTGAAAACTTCATTAAAGATACATTTGACGCAATCAAGACACAGTATCCTAAGCTTAACCTCTATGCATACGACGTATGTAACGAACTCTTCCTCAACGATGGCGGCGGACTTCGTAAGACATACGATACACAGAATTCCGGTGCTTCTGATTGGGCAAAGGTATACGGCGAAGACAACGATGAATTCATCATCAATGCATTCACATATGCAAGAAAGTATGCTCCTGCAGGATGTAAGCTTTACATCAACGACTACAATGAGTATATTGACGCTAAGACAAATGATATCTACAACATCGCAATGAAGCTTAAGGAACTCGGTGTTATCGACGGTATCGGTATGCAGTCTCACCTTGCAACAAACTTCCCTACTGCTTCAATGTATGAGAAAGCTCTCAAGAAGTTCATCAGCACAGGTCTTGAAGTATCTATCACAGAGCTTGATATCGAGACAAAGAGTAATCCAAGCGCACGTGCAGAGCTTTTCAAGGCTGTATTTGAAATAGCAGTTGAAAACAATGCAAATATTCCTTCATTCACATTATGGGGTACACACGATGACATCAGCTGGAGAAAGAACGAAACTCCTCTTCTCTTCGGCAGCGGATATCAGCCAAAGGCTGACTATGAAGCAGTTATGAGTATCGACGTTCCTGACGCACCATCAACTCCTTCAACACCATCAACTCCCGGCACAAGCGTAACTCTCTGGGGTGACGCAAACTGTGACGGAAACGTAAATATGGCTGACGCAGTACTTATCATGCAGTCTATTGCAAAGCCTGATATGTATGGCGTAGACGGTTCAGACAATGCTCGTATCACAGCTCAGGGTCTTGCAAATGCAGACGTTTGTGATAACGGCGACGGCGTTACAAGTAAGGACGCTCTCTCAATTCAGAAATTCAAGCTTAACATAATTTCATCACTCCCTGAAAGCTATTCTGAAAATTCATCAACAAACAACAACAATAATAATAACTCAAACGTATCTACTTCCGGTTTTTTTTTGACAGCATTTGAGAGTGACTCTGATGGTTGGGTATCAAGAGGTGAAGCTTCACTCTCAAATGACAAGAACAGCTATTACTCAGGCAGCAGCTCACTGAAGGTTACAGACAGAGCTGATACATGGCAGGGAGCTGCTTATGAGCTTGATTCCTCAACATTCAAGGCTGGAAACACTTATAGCTTCATCGCTGCAGTTATGCAGGCAAGCGGTTCAGCATCGGAGATGAAGATGACTCTTCAGTATAATGACGCTTCAGGCGAGGAACAGTACGATACAGTAGCTTCTGCTGATGTTGCAAGCAAGACATGGACAAAGCTTGAAAATACAGCTTATACAATTCCTACAGGTGCAACAAATCTTCTTCTCTATATCGAAGCTGATTCACTTACAGACTTCTATGTAGATGATGCACAGGCAGCAGCCAAGGGTACAGCCTCCAAGGTTACAACAGGCGGCGGTAAAGTAGGCTCAGATGCTTCAAATTCAAACACAACAACTCCATCAACACCATCTACAGGCGGCGTTGATACTTCATGGATTGATCCTTCAAAGCCGATGGTTGCTATCAGCTTTGATGACGGTGCAGTTGGTAATGCAGCTTCTGATCCTTCAATGAGAATCATCAATGCACTTGCTAAGGAAGGCTTCCATGCAACATTCTTCTACGTAGGTGACTGGATTACAACATCAGGTGATCAGGAAGAAATCAAGTATGCTTATCAGAAGGGTATGGAAATTGCAAACCATACAAAGTCTCATCCATATCTTACAAAACTTTCAGCATCCGAAATCCGTTCTGAGTATGATCAGTGTGCAGCTAAGCTCAAGAGCATTATCGGTGCAGAGCCTTCAAAGCTTCTGAGACTTCCTTACCTTGCATCAAATGCAACAGTAACATCAACTCTTAACGATGCTCCTCTTATTACTTGTTCAATTGATACAGAAGACTGGAATGGCGCATCAAAGGATCAGATGGTAAGCAAGATCAAGAATGCTATGAGCAACGGTTCACTTAACGGTGCAATTGTGCTTTGCCACGAAACATATGGCAATACAGCAGCTGCAATCGAGGAGCTTGCTCCTTATCTCAAGAGCCAGGGTTGGCAGATTGTTACAATCTCAGAGATGTTTGCAGTAAAGGGCAAGCAGCTCAATGGCGGTCAGATTTACCAGTCCTGCAAATAATGATTATCTCATGTCTGCTTAATGCGGAAGATGATAATATAAAGCACGCTTTCTTCAAATTTTAATATCCCCTGAAGGGCGGTCGGGTATTACCCGACCGCCTTTTCATTTTGTCTAAACTGTGCAAAAATCCAATTCATCAGGTGTAAGATTTATGCTATAATTTTGTGAATGATTTACAAAGTTGTTCGTTAATGCTTTACAAAATGTGGTGTATATATTATAATAATATTATAAGAAAATAAGTGTTTTTGATGTTTAATAACAATTTTTGGTTAGCTGCTCCTGCTATTATTATTTTTTTTGGAAAATCAGGAGCTTATAAGGGGGATATTATGATTAAGCATCTTTCCGGTGACTACGAGACCGTAGAATATGACGAAAAGAAATATGTGCTTCTGCATGATAATCATGATAATGAAGCGTATCCTATTCATTGGCATAGTGCATTTGAAATGATTATGCCGGTAAAAAATTATTACACTGTAAATATCGGCGGAATTGATTATGTTGTAAAGGAAAATGAGGTGCTGCTCATTCCGAGCGGAGAGCTCCACAGTATGCCTGCAATTCCGGGGCATAGGTATATTTTTCAGTGCGATAATTCAATTCTTGGTGATGTTCCCGCTCTTGATTCGGTATTGAGAGCACTGTCTGTACCGGTTATTATCAATTCTGAGTTTGACAAGGAGCTTCACATTCTGGCAAAGAAAACCATGCTTGATATTTTTTCTTTGTACAATTCAAAATCCGAGCTTTCTGATGTCAGAATATATGTAAAGCTGATCGACCTTTTTATTGCGCTTCGTGATTTTCAGCTTCAGAATCAGAAGAGTATGATGGACTGTGACGATGAGAAAATTGGTGAATACAGTGAGAAATTCGGAACAGTGCTGAAATATATCGACAATAACTATATGTACGATATTTCACTTGAACAGCTTGCAAATGTTGCCGGTTACAGTAAATATCACTTTTCCAGAATTTTCAAGCAATATAATTCTATGTCATACCTCCAGTATATTAATGCAAGACGTACAAAAGCTGCAGAAATGCTCCTGCTTGACCCTGATATTCCGATTACTGAGGTTGCAATGCGTGCGGGCTTCAAGAGCCTCACAACTTTCAATCGTATCTTTAAGGAAATCAAGCACTGTACACCTACGGATTTTAAGAAATATATAGAAATTATAAAATGATAAATATTCTATTTATGCGACAATATAGCGATAAATGACCGATAGCCTGTATTGACATTCAGTTGTTGATATGATATAATAATTTTTGTATTAAAATTATAAATTAAGGAGATCGTACAATGAAAAGATTAATGACTATATTGCTTGCCTGTATGATTATGTGTACATTCGGAGCGTGTGGTAAAAAAGAAGAAAGCAGTAAGGTTGAGATAAAAGAATCCGTAAGTCAGAAGGACGGTACCTATGAGGAGGCGCTGAGAGAGTTTTTTGATTCGACCTATACCAAGGACAGCGGAGCCGTTTGTTATTCGTATATGAAGCTTTCCGTTGCAGTAGAGGCATTAAAAACGCTTGGTGAGTATGATGTGCTTGTTGACTCTTATAACAATAATCAGAATAATTATATAGACCTTATGGATAATAAGCCCGAGATTACCTCTATAATTGAAGCTGTTCCGCTGACTGATGTGCAGAAAAATGCAGCAGAAAATTATTTCGTATATGATACGGTATTCTATATTCCGGATTTCAGCAAGGATGATGTTGAGGTTACGGAGGCTTATGAAATTAAGTACAATGCTACCGGTATAACAGGAAAAGAGACAGAAGAGCTCGTATGTCTTGCCAGAATTCAGGATGACGGCTGGAAAATAATACCGGCAGACGCTGAAACTCTTGAGATTTCCTATACAGATGAAGCGCTGGAAAAAGCGCTTGACGGACTTAAAGCTGAAAAGTAAATTTTTTGCAGGACTTGAAATATAGTCCTGCTTTTTTTGCTATTGACAAGTAAAAGAAAATGTGGTAAAATATGAAATTGAAAATCATTTTCATTTTGGAGGAAGAATGAAACGGGATACAGGATACAATACAAGACAAAAAGAAAAGCTCCTTGATTATCTGATTGATAACAGGGATGTGCATACAAGTGTACAGAAAATCAGTGCATATCTTGCCTCGGAGGGGACTCCTGTAGGAACTGCAACAATATACCGTCAGCTCGACCGCCTTGTAGAACAGGGGACGGTGCGCAAATACGTAATTGACGGAAAAACAGGAGCCTGCTATCAGTATATCGGGAATGAGCATGACTGCCATGAGCATTTTCATCTGAAATGCGTGTGCTGTGAGAGACTTATCCATATTGATTGCGAGCATCTGCTGGGAATAAACAAGCATATTCTTGAGCACCACGATTTTTCTGTTGATTCATCAAAAACTGTTTTTTACGGAATCTGCTCGGAATGCAGAAAATCGGAGGAAAAATGAAACGAAGAGTATACAGTATACTGAGTGCAGCGGTGCTTCTGCTGACCATGCTGATGTGCGGCTGTGAATATCAGAAAAACGAGAATGGAGATAGACTTTCCATTGTTACGACCTGTTTTCCACCATATGACTTTGCAAGAGCTGTGACAGGCGATACCGCAGATATAACCATGCTGCTGAGTACAGGCGCAGAGGCTCATTCGTATGAGCCGACTCCGCTTGATATTGCAAAGATTCAGCAGTGCGACGTTTTTATCTGCGTCGGAGGAGAGGGCGAGGTCTGGGTTGATAAGATTCTTGATTCAATTGATACAAGCTCAATTGAGGTAATAAGACTTTTTGACTATGTAAAGCCTCTTGAAGAGGAAGAAATTGACGGCGCTTCTCCGAATGGTCACTCTCATGGTCACAATCATGACCACGACCATAACCATGACCATAACCATGACCATGATGGCGCAGGTGTTGGATATGATGAGCATATCTGGACATCTCCCGTTAATGCTCAGCTGTGTGTTAAAGGAATTGAGGATGCGCTTTGCAGTGAGTTCAGTCAGAATTCGGAAATTTACCATAAGAATGCAGAGAATTATACAGTTCGGCTTTCGGAGCTTGACGAGAATTTCAGGGAGATGACGGCAAATGCTCCTGAAAATCTCATAATTGTCGGGGACAGGTTTCCGTTCAGATACCTTGCTCACGAGTATGGACTGGAGTATTTTGCTGCGTTCAGCGGCTGTAGCTCGGAGTCTGAACCATCGGTAAGGACAATGGCTTATCTTATTGACGAAATCCTTGAGCATGATACGGATGTGGTATTTTGTCTTGAATTTTCCACAAGAAAGCTTGCGGAAAGACTGAGCGACGCAACAGGTGCAAAAATACTGCCGCTGCATTCATGCAACAATGTTTCAAAGGATGACTTTGAAAGCGGAGTTACCTATATTGAATTAATGTATGAAAATCTGAATAATCTAAGGGAGGCGCTGTATTGAAAAAAATTCTTGAATGCGATAAGCTTACCGCAAGCTATGACGGCATGAAGGTGCTGAGCGGTCTTTCCTTTTCAATAAAAGAGGGAGACTATTTATGTATACTTGGCGAAAATGGCTCAGGAAAGAGTACATTGGTAAAATGTCTGCTCGGAATAAAAGCTGCTGACAGCGGAAAAATTATAATGGGAGATGGACTGAAATCTACGGATATAGGGTATCTTCCCCAGCATACAAATCTCCAGAACGGATTTCCGGCAACGGTTTCCGAGGTAGTGATATCCGGCTGCCTTGGCAGAAGAGGCTTCCGTCCGTTTTATTCATCGAAGGAGAAGGCAATTGCTCAGCAGGCTATGGAGCGTCTTGGTATTGCAGAGCTTGCGTCAAGAAGCTGCCGTGAGCTTTCAGGCGGTCAGCAGCAGAGAATGCTTCTTGCGAGAGCCATGTGTGCGGCAAAAAAACTGCTTCTTCTTGACGAGCCTGTAACAGGTCTTGATCCTGCAGCGTCAGCAGAAATGTATGAGCTGATTGCAGAGCTTAATCAGAAGGACAAAATGACTATAATAATGGTGTCGCATGACGTTGTGAAAGCGCTTGACTGTGCGAGTCATATACTGTGTCTCTGCAGCAATGACCACAGCTTTTTCGGTACACCTGAAGAATATGCTACATCACATATCAGCAGTAAATTTATCGGAGATTGATATTATGACTGAAAATTTAAGAATTATGTTTACTCCCGAATTTTTCATGGCAATACTTCTGCCGGCGCTTATAGGTGGAATTGCTGTTACAATATGCTCCTCGCTTCTTGGAGTCACGCTCGTATTGAAGCGTTACTCCATGATAGGAGACGGACTTTCACATATCGGTTACGGAGCACTTTCCGTAGCGGCTGTAATGAATCTTGCGCCGCTTAAAATTGCTTTGCCTGTTGTTATAATAGCGGCATTTATTCTGCTTCGCCTCAGCGAGAACAGCAAGCTGAGCGGTGATTCTGCAATTGCACTTTTTTCGACAACAGCGCTGTCTGTAGGTATTCTTGTTTCGTCGAAGGCAGGGCTTACCAACGATGTGAGTCACTATATGTTCGGCAGTATTCTTGCTATGAGCAAGAGCGATGTAATACTGAGTGTTATACTGTCTGCTGCAGTGATGTTGACATTTGTTCTTTTATATAACAGAATTTTCTCGGTAACCTTTGATGAAAGCTTTGCACGTGCAACAGGAGTGAATGCAGGTTTTTACAATATGGTATTTGCAGTTCTTACAGCAATAACCGTAGTGCTTGGCATGATGATGATGGGAGCACTTTTAATCTCAAGCCTTATTGTAATCCCTACACTGACAGCAATGAGGATATGCAGAAGCTTTAAGGGAGTTGTACTTGTTTCGGGAGCAGTTTCTGTAGCGAGCTTCCTTATCGGTATGTTTATGTCGCTTATGCTGAATACAGCTCCCGGCGCAAGCATCGTAATTGTAAATGTTGTATTTTTCCTGATTTTTATGGCTGTCGGACAAATTATAAGACGTTCGGGTAAAGCCTGACATCCTCTGATTCAATGTCCGGTAGTTCAGGTGTTTCCGAACTGCCGGGCACATAAATTTTTACATCATCATCGTTCATTTCATCACCCCCCATACATTCCTATTATTTCACTGCGAGAAGAATATATACTTGTTAAGCTGAGCTGACAGTAATTGCTCAGCGAACTTGAAATCTGCCTGGCAGAGGCCGTATATTTCCCGAAAAATAGCAGATTATAAGTGCCTGTAGGGATCTGTGAGTAATACTTTATGAGAATAAAGAGGGAATTTTATGCAAACTGCTGAAAAAACGGATAGCTTGTATAATTTGTGCACTTTAGCTTGACAATGTGATACCTTTGTGATAAAATAAATATGAAAATTTTTTATTTATGGAGGTTTTTATATGGCATTTTGTAAGTTTTGCGGAAAAGAAATTCCTGATGGAGCAGTTTGCGGATGTCCCGGTTCTCAGAACGCTGCTCAGGCTCCTGTAAATCAGGGAAATGGTGGCTATGACCCCGGATTTGGTCAGGTTGATAATCAGGCTGGAGGCGCTGCTTCCGGTATGAAGGATAATCTTCCTAAGATTGTTGCCGGCGTTATTGCTCTTGTTATTCTTATTGTTGCACTCGTATTTGTTTTTGGCAATACAGGCGCTAAGGGTGCAGCAAAGAAGTTTGCTAAGTCACTCACAAAGACAAACGGTGGTAAGAACTACTATTCATTAACCCTTACTGACGACAGAATCAAGGAATTAAAGGATGATGACGAGTGGAAGGACATGATCGAAGAATATAATGATGAGATCAAGGACGCTCGTGATGATGATTACAAATTAAAGGTTAAGGATGTAAAGAAGGGCAAGAAGCTCAATAAGAAGGCTCTCAAGGGCGCAGAGTATATATGGGAAGAAAAGGGCGCTGATGATCCTGAGGCTAAGAAGGGTTATGAGTTCAAGATCAAGATTCAGGCAAATGACGATGGCGACAAGGAAACAGATACTGCTGTAGTTTCCGTTGTTAAATTCAAGGGCGAGGGCTGGAAGGTTCTCAGATATGATGCTGATGATCTGAAGGAAATCGGCGAAGAAGCTGAAGAAGAGGAAGAAGACGAAGAAGATTAATAATTCGGTCTTTTTCTGGCAATAATAATAATACATATTCCGGAGCGTAATGCTCCGGATTTTTTATGGTGGTATTTATGGCGATTACAATTCTTAATCAGACAATAATAATGCTGATTCTTATAATGCTCGGTATAATATGCGCTAAGACGAGGATTATCAGTGATGAGTCCAATAAGGATTTGTCTAAATTCGTGCTGCAGGTAGTAAATCCTGTAGTAATTTTCATGTCGTATCAGACTGATTATCATTTTAATCTGGTAAAGAATCTTCTTATAACATTCGGACTTTCATTGGTATCATATGGAATTATGATTGCCGCAGCATATATATTTGTACGCAGAAAAGAGGACAGGGAAACCGAAATAGAGCGCTTTTCAGCTATCTATTCCAACTGTGGCTTTATGGGAATTCCATTGATTAATGCACTTTTCGGCATGGAGGGCGTCTTTTATCTGACAGCATTTATCACTGTCTTTAATCTTATTGTATGGACTCATGGAATCATTCTCATTTCAGGTGAGAAAAGCTGGAGGAAGGTTGTTAAGGTTTTCTATTCTCCTACAGTCATTGCAATTGTCCTTGGAATAATCACCTTTTTTATGCAGTTCAGACTTCCTGAGGTTCCGGCAAAGGCATTGGGATTTATTGCCGATATGAATACGCCGCTTGCAATGATAGTCTCCGGAGTGACGATGGCAGGGACTAATGCTGTAAATCTTCTTAAAAACAAGAGAGCATTTTATATCTGCTTTTTGAGACTTGTCCTTCTGCCGTTTATTCTTACAGCACTGCTTGCGCCATTTGGAATCAATGATAAAGTATATATGACCGTTATCATAGCAGCGTCAGCGCCGCCCGCAGCAATGTGTACCCTGCAATGTATAAGGTATGGCAGGAATTCGGTATATTCCTCAGAGATATTTACTGCCGGTACAATACTGTCTGTAGCTTCTCTTCCAGCGGTAGTTAAATTTGCGGAATTTTTAACAAATATTCTCCATTAAGTTTGTAAAAAGTGCTGATTTTAATAATTTTTTCGTTTTTATGTTTGAAATTTAGTGGAAATGTGTTATAATAAATGTGCGAAGTGATATATTTGCTTTACAAAATTGTAATATTTCATTAAGTATAGAGGAGTTGTATAATATGGAAAAAAGAGGAATAAGCAAACTTGATCTGAAAAGGCGCAACAGGATGCAGATTCTTCGTGTTATCAGAGAATCAGGTCCTATTTCAAGAGTTGATGTGGCGAGCGCTCTTGAAATTACCCGAGCTGCTGTAACAATTATTACAAATGAAATGATCGAGGAAGGCGTACTCGTAGAAATTGGTGAAGCTCCCATTAATACCGAAAAGCTTCAGAAGGGCAGAAGAAAGATTCTTATTGATATTAATGTGAACAGCAGATTTGCACTTGGTGCAACTGTTGATGAAAGAGAAGTCAGCATAGGTCTTACTAATCTGAATTCTGATATTCTCGATAAATCAAGTATGGTTATTGACGAAAGAACTACAAGTAAGGATATAATCAATTACATAATTACAACAAGCAATGAGATGATTGAAAACAGCTGCCTTACAAAAGACAAAATCCTTGGTCTCGGTGTAGGCGTAGTACCATCTATGTGGGGTAAGCTGAAGATTTTCTATAAGGATGGAGTTCTTGATTTTAATAACTTTATCGACAAGCTTTCAAGCGGACTTAATTTTGAAATTCGCTGCGGCAACGCTATAGGACTTATGGCGCTGGCAAATAATGATTTCAGAACACAGAATGGCTATCAGACAAATCAGGCATTTATTCATAACGGAAATCAGGTTAATCTTGCTATCATTAATAAGAATGAGCTTTCAAGCGACTATATTTCTTATACCTCCGTTATTGAAAAATACATTGTATGTCCTAACGGAAAGTCGTATGAGGGCTATCCGAACGGTTCAGTAAAGGCAGAGCTTTCAAGAACTGCTATGCTCAATTCTATTTTTGAGATTTACTCCAAGGACAAGACCCCTGTGCTTTATGAGCTTACAGAGGGAGATAAGAGTAAGATTACTACAGACAATGTGTTTATGGCACTTATGAGAGGTGAAGAGCCTATCAAGAATCTTGTTGACGATATCATTGCTAAATATACTGTTCTTATAAATAATCTTTCTATCAGTCACTTTGCAAAGAAGATTGTTCTTCATAATTTCAAATTCAATGAGAAGCAGTTTGACTATGTAAAGCGAGAAATGATTCGTCTTGTCAGTGAAGAAATTGCAGACAGAGTTGTACTCAGTAAGCTTGAAGGAAAAAATAATTTCCTCGGCGGCTGTGCACTTATCATTCAGGAAAACTTCTATGTAAGAGGCGGAATGCACTAAAAATAAAAACCGGTCAATCGACCGGTTTTTTGTGTTTGATTGATTCGTGATTATTTTTGCTGAAAATTTTTATAGCAAGGAATGCAGCCATAGATATGAGTATGCCGGTCAGTGCACCGGTACTGTCAATAAGCACATCAGTGAATTGACAGGCTCTTCCGGGAACGAAAAACTGATGAAGCTCATCTGAACAAGCATAAATGAAGCATATTGCAAGTACTATTGCAGAAGCTTTGCTGAAAAGCTTTCTTTTTCCGGCAGTACATGAAACCAGAAATCCGAGAACAGTGTAAAGAGAGAAATGTGCAAGCTTGCGGATAATATGTTCAATTTTGTCAGCAAGCTCTGCCTGTTCATTATGAGGGAGCGCTTCATAGTCATCAACTATTATTTCAACAGCTGCTTCCGTAAGCTTTCCGCTTGTTTCTGAGGATTCATCGGAGTTTTCCATTGAAAAGCAAAATATTATTATCATACATAAAACGGATAAAACCGCAAAAAATAATGTGTGAGGAGATAATTTCACTGATTTGAAATTCATAAATATATCCTTTAATGAGTTTATTTCAATAATATTATACAGTATTTTGCTTGATTTGTAAAGTGTAGATAATTTGTAACCTTTTTGAACGGAAAAATTTTGAAAATGCCTTGTAAGTTGATGCGGAAAATGGTATAATATAATGTGATCTATTGTATTTGCTTACAGCAACACCGCAAAGAACTTATAATTGTTTATTTTCGGAGGTAAAAATGAAAAAATTTCTGGCAAATATCTGGACAAAGAGAGTCGTGGCTATTATCAGTGTACTGTATGCTATAGGAGCTTGTCACCTTTGTTATTTTTCAATTTTTTACGATATACATATCAAGGATAAGGTATCTCAATCCCTTATTATTATCGGAGTTTCAATTCTCGCTCTCGTAGCCATGCTATATACAAGAAAGCAAATTCTAACCCGTATCTCAAGCTTCATCATCCTGCCTGCAATGCTGCCTGTTGTGCTTCTGTATTTTGGCGAATGGGGAATGATAATTCCTGTTATTGTTACAGGCATCATGATACTGCTTCTTTCAGGTGCAGGTGAAGGCGCAAAAACCGCATGGGGTACAATATTCCTTCTTTTATATATTTTCGGCGCTTTGGGATATTTTCTTTTCACATCCTTCTTTGTTACTACAGTTAAGGAGACTGAGGTTGCCTCCGGCTTATCTCCCTCGGGAAGATATCGCTATAGAGTTATAAATACAGAGGACAGCTCTAATGGAAGTACAGCTGTTTATGTTGAGCCTAACTATGCTGACCTCAATTATCCGTTCGTAACCTTTACCCTTAAAGACATGGAGCGTGTCGTTTTTCAGGAAAGACCGATATGTGAAACTATTGATATTCAATGGGTAACACAGACACGTCAGGAGATTACTGCACAGCTTAATGCTATTTCTGATACTATTTCTGTTGATCTGACAGAAGACGAGCTTGAAAAGCTTGGCTATACCTATGATGAAAAGCTGATGCTTACCAATCTTGCTACATCTCAGAAGTTCCTGATCGGAAAAACTGCTTCTGATGTTGACCCGATTCCTCTTGACACACTGACTTCTGAGCAGCTTTCAAATTTCGGTGTTGGCAGGGAAGAGGGGGGCAGATATTACGTTCTCTCACCATCCAAGGAGCTTCTTGATAAGGTTGATAAAAAGAGCGGAAGCCGTATTTATTTCAGTGATTTTAACGCTAAGGCGTTCAAGGTATTCAATCAGGAAAATAAAGATGTTTATGGAAATGTATTATTCAATATTGAAAAGGACAACTCTGTTCTGCTGAATACACTTACCGATGAAAATCTGGAGATGATTGGCGTCCCTGAAAGCGGCGATGTTATGATTTTCAACGGAAAGCCGTGTTTCCGATTCTATGTAGCCGAAATTGAGGAGTATTTTGACGTTGATTCAAGAAATATCTCGATTGATCTGCTTGGCTGATGAGTTGGAGAATTTAAACAAATTGTTGAAATGGCTGTTGAAAGCTTTTTGTGCAAAAAATTCCGATAGGCAAGAAAAAAGCCTATCGGAATTTTTTTATTTTAATGCACTTACAGGGTCAATATACATACCGTTGTGAGTAATTTCAATATGCAGATGCGGATCAATTGAGCTTTCGATGTCAGCTGTTCCGCCAACAACGCCAATAAGGTCACCACCTGCAACAGTGTCACCCTCCTGTACTGAGAGATCTGAACCAAGTCCGCAGTATTTTGTTATGAAGCCGTTATGATGATTAAGGACAACAGTTACTCCCCAGAGAGGGTCGTTGCTGATTTCAGTAATTTCGCCTGAAGAAACAGAGTATACCTCTGCACCTACCTCAGCTGAAAAATCAGTGCCATTATGAGTCTGCCATGAGCCTGTAGTTTCGTTTTTGGCCAGATCAGTACCGCTGAAAGGAGTCATGATATTACTCGTATCAGCGAGCGGCGGCTTTACATTTTCAAGAGCTGCAACTCCTGTTTTAAGCTCGTCATCTGCGGCTGCGACAGTGTTTTCTGCTGCAGGCGGTGTGTCCTTGATAATATCGACAGCCGGCAGTGTAGCAGGCGGCATGGTACTTCTCGGAGCAGCTGTAGTTGTAAAGACGGGTGTGGTCTCCCTGTATGCAGGAGTAGTGGTCTTAGGTATGTCAGTAAATTTTCTGTCAACAGCAGCATCAGGTACAGAAATACTGCTTTCAGCCGACGGCTTGTTATCAGTCAGCTTTTCTCCCTGATTATAGGCAAAAAAGCAGGCAGAGCCTATCATAACCGCACTGATACCCAGAGCTGCATAAAAGCCCTTTGAATTTTTTTTCATGTTATTATCGGAAAATAAATTTTTCTTCATGTATAACACCTCCAAGCTTATTTTGAGCAGCATAACGGAAAATATACGTAAAAATAAAAAAATCCGGCTGCCTTTCTGTAATCTGGCAGTCGGATTAAATAAGTGTAGATTATTCCTGTTCAGGCTCTGTATCCGGATATGGATAAAGGTCCTGAGGCGGAGGTGCAACCGGCATATCGGGAATCACCGGAGCTTCTGTCGGAGGCTCTGTAGGCGATGAGGAAGAAGGCACTGTGTTTGCCTGAGTATTCTGTGGTGGGTTTGTCTGCGATGGTGCAGCAGCAGTAGTTGAGGTTGTTGTTGAAGTATTGGTATTTGTAGTGGTTGTTGTTGAACCGTCAGGTGAATCTGAAGGACGTACTTCATCGGGAAGCTCAGCAGTTGGTGCAACACCGTTGAAGCCATAGCATTCCTGATAGGCGAGAATAATGTCACGAATCATATATTTAGAGTATTCACCGCCCTCAATGATGCCGGCAAATGCGATTTCAGGGTCATCAGCAGGTGCAAAACCAATGAAGAAGGAGTCCTGTTCGTACGATTCGATACCTGTCTGTGGTGTACCGGTTTTGATTGCAACGTCAAATCCGAGATTTGAGAGCGAATACTGAGCCGGAACATTATGTGAGGCAGCTATCATACCTTCAATGATAGAGTCGTATACGTAATCATAGTTGACATTGATTTTTTCTGCGACATTGGGCTGAGTTTTTGAAATAAGCTTGCCTGAACCATATTCATAGAAGCTGTCAACAAGATATGGCGTATATCGTGTACCTCTGTTTGCGATTGTATTGGCAACAACAGCCATCTGCAGGGGAGTCATACCTGCATCCTGGTTACCGATACCTGCCTGAATAACATATCCGATGTACCAGGGCTGACCATGCGAGGCAAAGGTTTCGGGGTTACAGAGATAACCGGCAGCGTCACCTGTTTCAATTCCGGTATTTGAGCCAAGACCATAAAGCTTTGCATATTTGGTTATATTGTCAATTCCGAGCTTATCGGAAAGCTCATAGAAATAAGCGTTGCATGAAACCTCAATAGCACGGCTCATTGATATATCGAAATGCCTGCCTGTACATCCGTAGTCGTGACCATGATACGGAAATTCCTGAAGGCAGTTGAATTGCGTGGAGGGAGTAACAATACCCTCATTCAGACCTGCGGTTGCAGTAATTGTCTTGAAAGTTGAACCGGGACGATAAAGACCATACGTACAGCGATTGAGGAGAGGGGAGTTTTCAGCGTTGAGGAATTGCTCAAAGTCCTCAGTATAGTCCTTGAGATTATAGGTCGGAGCTGTTGCAAGACCTTTTACAGCACCTGTTTTGGCGTCGAGAACAGCAATTGCTCCGCATTTTACATTATCAAGCTTTGGATTGGTATTGATAGACTGGAAATTTTTAAGAAAATTATCAAGTATAGACTGTAATCTGAGCTGATAAGAACCATTGACGGTCAGCTTTACAGTCTGACCTGAGGTTGTTTCAGATATGGTTTTAACATCAGCAACAGCACCATTCAGTACGGTAATTTCTTCTTCGCCGTTCTGACCACGCAGCACTTTTTCCATAGCAAGCTCAATGCCGCTTTTTCCGAGTTCATCGTTCAGAGCATAGCCCTGAGACTGAAGCTCCTCATATTCTTCAGCATATATAGGACCGACAGTGCCGATTTCATGCGGGAGGATATCTCCTCTGACGATACGACGTTCTGTAGCTTCAATCGCATCAATTCCACGGTAAATATTACTCAGCTCCTTCATATCCTCAACTGTAGTGGCGTCAACATTTTCAGCGAGGAGAAGATCATAGCTGTATGAGAAGTCCTTGACCATCAATTCATAGCGCATACCGGCGATAATACGTTTTTCCTCATCGGTATAAGAATCGGCAATTTCATAATCTGCAATCAGCTTGTCGATACAGTTTTCAGCTGAAGCATAGACATTCAGGTTAAGGTCCGAGATGATTTCTGATGGGTCATCAGTAGTAAATACATAAGGCTTATCCATTGAAATTGACAGACTCTCCTTGAACGGATAGCCATGCTCATCGAGTGCTTTGCAGATACCAAGGAGCGTTTTATTGCCCTCCTGTAAATCTTCGGGGAAGAAAGCTCTCTGGAGTACAATATCGCATCTTGCGTCATTGGTGACGATTGTATTTCCGCTGAAATCAATAATTTCGCCTCGTGTAGCTCTGACCTCTCTCACATATGTGCTGGCATCAGGACTAAGGCTGACGGGAGCTTTTATATTCTCATCGCCGACAATCTGAATTTCCATGAGTCTGAGCGCACTGAGAGTTCCGAGGAGGATTACAATCAGTACAACGATAATGGATTTTATATTATCTGTAATTCCTTTCAAATAAATTCCTTCTTTCAATCTACAACGAAACCGCACAATAAGTGCGGCTTTGATTTTTATAAATACAAGACAGCACCACGAAGCCTGACAGACAGTCTTGCACGAAACATACCTGTATATCCTGCACAAGCTCTGTGTGGTATTGTCTTAAGAATTCTGCTGGGTTCTGGTAGTGATAGCTTCTTCGATAGTAAGATGATTTTTGGGCATAAGGAAATGATTTATCAATTTTATAATAAGATAAATAAAAACAGAAGCTATTAAAGTATATATCCATACTTTAAGTGTTACTTTAGTAAAGATTCGTTCCACGTTTTCGTATTCCCAGATCTCATAATAGAATTTATAATCGAGTCTACACTGTATGTAGGAAACAGCAGCAGTTATCAGCATAAAATTGACAAATTTATTTCTGAGATACAGTTCGTAAAGCAGTGAAACCACTATACAGAAAAACGTAAGCAGTACAGCATTATAGCCAAAGAGCTTATCACAGCTCATATCAATGAGAAATCCGCATATTGCAGCAGTGAAAGCCGAGGCATACATATTGTTATTGACAGCAATACACAGTGCAATCGGGACAAGCAGCACCGGTTTAGTCCATGTACCTGAGGTCATGCAGATAAAGCTGAAGAAGATAAGGACATAGTAAAGCATCCAGCGGACCATAGTTTTGATATAAAGAATCCGCTGTTCACGGGTTGTTTTAATCCTCATCGATATCCTCCTTCTTGCCGCTGAAATCGGTGATAACGATAACAGAGGTAAGACGTCTTATATCAGTGCATGGTTCAATTTCGGCACAGACTGAAAGACCGTTTGAGTCATAGCTGATGCTTTTGATAGTTCCGATAGCGTAATTTTCAGGGAAAACTCCGCTTCTTCCTGTAGTAATCATAAGATCGCCTACTTTGAGCTGATTATCGGTACTTACATGAGAGAGTCTTGTATTTCCGTTTTCGGCACTGAGAATTGCACCTTCGATAACTCCGGAATCAGCTGATGAGGACGAGCATACCGCACCGACTGAAAGGTCGGGAGAGAGGATAGTTCTTACAGTTGAAACGTGTTCGGAGACTTCCACAGTAATTCCCACAAGACCTTCCGCAGTAGCAACCGGACAATTCGGCTTTATACCGTCGGCTGAACCCTTATCAATAGTGAATGATCTGAACGGGTCATTTGCGATATAGCCGAGCACCTCGCATGGCTGAGACAGCACAAAATCCTCATGTTCTTCCTTGATTATAACGAATTTGCGCAGCTCCTCTACTTCTGATTTAAGAGCATCAAATTCTGTAAGCTGCTTATTGAGTTCACCGATTTGCTGTTTCAGACGTTGATTTTCCTCGTAGTATTCGTCAGCGTTTGAGAATTTATCGAGACCCGTTTCGATATTCATGCTGATTTTGTTTGAAACAGCACGGAACGGCTTGGTGAGTGTATTGATAAAGGAAGCGCCTGAAACGGAATATCCTCCCTTTGTAACGGCATAAATCATAATACCGACAAGAAAGGCGAGAAAAGCAAGCAGAACCTTGAATCTGGTGCTTTTTAAGAATTCACGCATGGAAAGCCCCTTCCTTAATAGTACTTGATGTTCTCGGTGAGAGCGTCCTGATAATCGTTGATATTCTCAAGAATTCTGCCTGTACCTTCAGCAACGCAGTCGAGAGGATATTCAGCGATATAAACCGGCATACCGGTTTCACGGTTAATGAGCTTATCGAGACCTTTCAGTAATGCACCGCCTCCTGCGAGGGTAATACCGTGGTCTATGATATCAGCTGACAGCTCCGGAGGAGTTTCCTCAAGGGTAGATTTGATAGCGTCAATAACACGTGAAAGAGGCTCAACGAGAGCATCACGTATTTCAGCGGAATTTACGGTTATATTTTCGGGAAGACCGTTGAGAAGGTTTCTTCCCTTGATTTCCATACTTTCTTCCTTTTCGCTCGGGAAAGCCGAACCGATTTCAAGCTTTATATTTTCAGCGGTACGCTCACCGATAAGGAGATTGTATTTTTTCTTGATATAGTTGATAATAGAAGTATCAAACTCATCTCCGGCACATCTTACCGAGCGTGCAGCAACGATACCTCCGAGGGAGATCACTGCAACCTCGCTTGAACCGCCGCCGATATCCACAATCATGCTTCCGGCAGGGTCGTTGGTCGGGAGACCCGCACCGATAGCTGCCGCCATAGGCTCCTCAATAATCAGGACGTTGTTTGCGCCTGCCTTTTTACATGATTCACGTACTGCACGGCGCTCAACGGCAGTAACACCTGATGGAATACAGATAATGACATTAGCCTTTGTAAAAACGGTACCTCTGAGAGCTTTTCTTATAAACTCCTGAAGCATAGTTGTAGCAATATCAAAATCCGCAATAACACCGTCTTTAAGAGGTCTTACAGCTACGATAGAGCCGGGAGTTCTTCCTATGACATCCTTAGCCTCCTTGCCGACGTAACGGCATTTGTCGGTTCTGGTGTTAACAGCAACAACGGAAGGCTCCCTTATAATAATACCTTTTCCACGCAGATACACAAGAGTATTTGCTGTACCGAGGTCAATACCAATATCTTTTGTAAACATTTTGCAGCTCCTTAATAATGCTATATGTTTTATATTATATCACCAATTGACAGGATAGACAAGAATTTTGCAAGAGAAATTCTGCCTGCCATAATTTTTGTGAAATTACGGAAACATAACTATCTGTTCCGACAAAAAATTGTAAAAAAGAACAATTATTTTCCTGTAATAAGCTTGGGTGCAGTTTTATAGTATACATAAATTGCTAAGAGAACGAGCAGAATCTGAGCAACATTAAAGCATATGTAGAATCCGAAGTTGAGTTTAAGAACCTCGGTATTAATAAAGGTGCCTGGCTGAAAATCAAAGGATTTAGAGTAGCCGAGCCATTTCAGCGAGCCTGCATTCTGGGCTGCGCTGCCTATAAGACTGCCTCCGACAATAGCGGAAACAACTAATACGATCATGTAAAGAGTTTTTTTCATTGTTAATCTCCAATCTGACGCAAAGCGACTGTTAATTTTATTATGGTAACCCTCGGAATCATGGATTGATTTTTCCGAGGGATATATCAGATGCCTGACGAACCGAAGCCGCCTTCTCCTCTTTCTGTTTCGGAGAGAGTATCGCTTACTTCGATTTCGGGCATAAGAATTCTTGTCGGGATAAGCTGCGCAATTTTCATACCGTTTTCCACAGTAAACGGCTTTGTTCCGTGATTGATAAGAGGAATAAACCATGCGCCTCTGTAATCGCTGTCCACAACACCGACGCAGTTGGCAAGGGAAACACCATATCGTGTTGAGAGTCCGGAACGAGGGTAAATCAGCAGGGCGATATCATCGGAATCCGGCATAGCAGTAAGACCTGTCGGAATCATTTTGATTTCACCCGGAGCAAGAGTCACAGGCTCATCAAGGCAGGCGCTTATATCAAGACCTGCGCTTCCTGATGTAGCTCTTGCAGGGATAACTGCATTTTCGTTTAGTTTTTTAAAAGTGAGTTTCATATATCAGATACCTCTGTAATAAAGTCCACGGGTAATATTTCCATGAGGTTTGACTCCTCTGAGAGCAAGCCTTGTCTGTTCGTCATTTTCGTCACTGAGCATAATTACTCCGAAGTCTGTATTATTGAATTCATTGATCCTGTCAGCCATAAAAAGGCAGTCGGAGTTCAGAATTTCAACATAATCAGCAGAGCAGGCAACAGGCAGTGACCGTCCTGTTCTGTCAATCAGATGGCCGGTACATTTTCCGCAGCCAAGCTCATTTTTTACAGGGCAGTTATGTGTCAGCATGAGCGGCAGTCTGCCATATGTTACAGCACCGAGAGAAAGTTCTGATTTGATAGCAGAAATTTGTTCAAGCTTAGCCTCAAAGGATACGATACAATCCTCCAGACCAAGATTTTTCAGAAAATCAGCACTATAAGAATTAAATACATTGAGGCTGAAGCTGCCATGGAGTCTGAAGCCGAGCTGTCTTCCGATTTCAATGCAGTCGGGAGTGTGACAGAAAAGATGGTTCAGACCGAGTTTCTTCAATTCTGATAGGCGGGAAATAAGTCTTTCTTCGTCGGAAATAAAACGTGGCGGAGATATAATAAGCTTTTCTGCGCTGATATTATTCAGCGGAAGCTTGTCCGTAAGCTCTATCGGTACAATTACGTATTCGGATAAATCCAATGCTGCTTCTACCTGAGCTGTTGTACGGCAGTACGTGCGAAGCGGCAGCGTTTCCGTAGATTTGCGAGGCTTAGCCATCGGGAGTACCGGTGTGAAATCGGTTACACAGAGCGACGGCGTATTTTTACGTATAATAAGCTCGGAAAGCTTGTCCGTAAGCTCACGTCGAAGCTCATTAAGCCGTCCTGCAGGAACGATAAGTCCGCAGTCTATATCGGCAGTAAGCTGTTTCATAGAGAAGACGGTTCCGCCGAGACGAGAAAACTGCTTTTCAAGCATTTCTGTATCGGTAGGGCGATTCATAGCCTTTTCCGGAGGATTGCCCTGAACGGTAACTGAAACATCACCGCAGACCGCAGTAACGGTTACCGGAATATTTTCCTTGATTTTCACATGAAAGTCAAGCTCATGAACCGCACGCTCATTACGATAAAGCTCATGGATTTTCGGGATAAGCGAGTGAGCAGCGGTAACATCCTCCTTCTCACGGATTCCGAACATATTCTGACGTACGCCTGTGAAATAACCGTCAGTAAAGCCGCTTCGTGAGAAAATACCTTTGAGCAGCTGCATATCGGGGGATGAGCCGTCAAGAGACTTTTTCAGCTCATTTACAGCTGAGGCGACGTATTCCGGACGTTTCATCCTGCCTTCAATCTTGAATGAATCGACACCGATTTCCGTCAGCTCATTTGATTTCGGAAGCAGTGACAGATCCTTGAGGGAGAGTGCGGCGAAATCCGCTTTTCCGTCAGCTGAAAAGGGGAGTCTGCAGGCCTGACCGCAGCAGCCACGGTTTGCCGAGCGTGAGCCGATTATTGCGGACATATAGCATTGTCCCGACATTGACATACACAGTGCACCATGAACAAAAACCTCGGTTTCAATATCAAGAGCACATATTCTGCGGAGAGTTTCTTTATCCAGCTCACGGGCAGGTACAACTCTTGTAAAGCCGAGTCTGCCGAGCATACGGGCACCGCTTACTGTATGTACAGACATCTGGGTAGATGCATGTAGAACGGCGTCAGGGACGCATCTGCGTATAAGTCCGGCACAGCCCCAGTCCTGAACGATAAAAGCGTCGATTCCGGAAGAAGCGGCGGATTTTATGTATCTGCAGAATTCATCAGCCTCGTCATCGCAGATAATAGTATTGACGGCGAGATAGATTTTCGCACCATACTTGTGGCAAATTGTTGCAGCCTCAGCAAGCTCCGCCTCTGAGAAATTCGCAGCACTGCTTCTTGCGGAGAATTTTTTTCCGCCGACGTAAACAGCGTCAGCTCCGGAGCGCAGTGCAGCGTGCAGAGTCTCCATACTTCCGGCAGGGGCGAGGATTTCAGGAATGTTCATCAGATGCTGTCTTTAAGCTGTCTGAGCTTGACCATATTTTCAAGCTGTACAATTTTTGATTTAAGAACTTCAATTTCCTTCTGAGCAGCGTCACGCTCAATACGTGTCTTGCCGGCCTCATCAACATATTCCTTAGTCTGTGTACGGATATTATCGAGACGTTTATTAGCCTTATTCAGGTCATCAAGCAGGCTGAGAGCAACCATAATTGAAGCGGAATATGGTGATGAGCCGCTGCCTGAATTCATAAGCTCATTTATTTTTGCCTCCAGAGCTCTTGCGAGGGCGAAAACATAGTTCGGTGATTCTGAGGTCTTGAGTTTGTATTCTTTGCCGCAGATTATAACTTTAACATCATTAAGCATTTTGTATCTTCCTTTCTGTGCAGATTATGCACCACACTACATTATACAACATTTTTCGGAAATAGAAAAGAGGTTTTAAATATTAAATATATAAATTATTTATTCCGCTTAATAAAGAATGAGATGTCGGGTGATTAATAATATCTTTTCAAGCCTACAACCCTTCCGAGTATTTCAACCTCGTCAAGAATTATAGGTTCCATTGTGTCATTTTCCGGCTGAAGACGGAAGTGACCGTTTTCCTTGAAGAAGCGTTTTACCGTAGCCTCCTCCTGTTCAATGAATGCAACAACGATATCACCGTTCTCAGCGTAGGTATCACGTTCAACAATGACAATATCGCCGTCAAGGATACCGGCATTTATCATACTTTCGCCTCTGACCTTCAATGCAAAAAGGTCCTGAGCGTCACGTCCGGGAACTTCAAAGCCTATATATCCTGTGATATCTTCGATTGCTGTGATTGGCTGACCGGCGGTAACTGTACCGAGAATAGGCACAGAGGATATGGTGCTGTTGGGAAGTCTCAGGGTACGGTTGAGATTTCCTGTTTTTTCTATAAGTCCCTCATTTACAAGGGTCTCGATATAGCGGTGGGCTGTAGAGGTGGATTTAAAGCCCATAGCGTCCATAATTTCTCGTACTGACGGTGAAATACCGTCGCTCAGACGATTTTTTATATAATTGAAAACCGCAATTTCCTTATCTTTAAGCATTGTTATCCTCCTCTGCGAGTTTTTTCAGAATCATTTTTGCTATTTTATACGCATCACCGCAGCCGAGAGTGATAATGAGGTCACCCTCCTGAGCATTATCACAGACATAGTCACAAATCTGTTCAAAGTTGAAGTATTTGCGCTCGTCTGTCCACTCAGCTGATTCATCCTGAGGAAACCAGATACATTCCGGAATTTTCTCTGCAAGATGGCGTGTGAAGATACCATAGGTATTTTTCTCACGGCTGCCCATTATGTCGGTGAGTACAGCGTGGTCAGGGATTGCAAGGACTCTTGCAAAATCATCAAGAAGGAGCTGGGTGCGTGAGAATGTGAACGGCTGGAAGATTGCCCATACCTTATTGAAGTTCATTTCCATTGCCGCATTGAGGGTAGCCTCAAGCTCTGTAGGGTGATGTGCGTAATCATCAACCACAGTGATGCCCTTTTCTTCACCAAGCTTTTCAAAGCGTCGTTTAGCACCTCGGAATTCCTCAAGACCCTTCTGAACGAAGCCGAAATCTATATTCAGATATTCTGAAACTGCAATTGCTGCAAGTGAGTTGAGTATGTTATGGATTCCGGCAACATGAAGCGTAATTTCACCGAGCTTTTGGCCGTTGTACATAGCGTCATACTGAGTGAGAAGTCCGTTGATGTGGCGTACATTTTCGGGATAGAAATTACAAGAGCTGTCCTTGCCGAAGGTAATGATTTCCTTATCGGTAATGCTTTCAAGGGCTTTCATGGAGTTCTCATCAGAACCGTTCACGATAATGCATTTTGTAGTGTTTTCAGCAAATTTACGGAATGACTTTATAATATTATCAAGTGTTTTGAAGTAGTCGAGGTGGTCGGCGTCAATATTGAGGATAACCGAAATATCGGGGAAAAGCTTGAGAAAATGATCCTCAAATTCACACGATTCACACACAAGAGTATCGCTTTTGCCTGCAATTCCGCTTCCGCCGATGCACGGAAGCTTTCCGCCGATATAGGCAGAGAGGTCAACTCCGGCGGTATACAGAATCTGGGTAATCATTGATGTAGCGGTGGTTTTTCCGTGAGTACCCGAAACGCATACAGCGCTGCCATACCAGCTTGTAATGATTCCGAGCAGCTCCGCTCTTTCAAGAACAGGGAGACCGCTTGCTCTTGCAGCCATAAGCTCCGGATTATCCTCCATGATGGCAGCAGTGTGGACTATCAGGTCTGCACCTTCAATATTTTCGGCACGCTGACCGATGAAAACGGGTATGCCCATTTTTCTTACAGCGTCGAGCGTTTCTGTTTCATTATTGTCGGAGCCTGTGAGGAAATATCCCTGAGAGTGAAGAATCTGCGCAAGGGGATACATACCTGAGCCGCCGATTCCGATAAAATGAATATGTTTTTTTCCGTTTAAAATATTGATATCCAAAAAAATCACCTTTTACTTTCGTTATAATATATGAATAATTCAGCCATAAGCGTACAGATAATCGGAAAATACTTGATTTTTTAAAAAAAGTAAGCTATAATATCAATATACGCAGATGACCTGTGAATATTTTGCGCATAAGTGGTAAATATATCCATAGCAATCGCTTATATTTATTCCTACTGACATGAGGAGGTAAAAACAATGGAAATTACAGATGTAAAAATCAGAAAGATTATGTCTGACGGAAGGCTGAGAGCCGTAGTATCGGTTACTATCAATGATATGCTTGCCGTACATGATATCAAGGTCGTTCAGGGCGATGAAAGACTTTTCGTTGCTATGCCAAGCAGAAAGGACGAAAACGGAGTTTTCCGTGATATAGTTCATCCTATTTCTCCTTCGGCAAGAAAGCTTTTTGAGGAAAGTATTCTTGAAGCTTACGAAAAGCAGCTTGCTATGCTTGAGGCGGAGGAAGCAGAAAATGCTGCCGCTGCTGATTATGAAGCTGAGCAATAATTGAAAATGCTTTACATGACCTGCCATGCGGCAGGTCTTTTTTTAGCTCATACACACTATATCCCGAGGATTCTTGCTGCCTTGAGAATGGCAATCTGAGTTTTTCCGTCAGTTATTGTACCGTCCATAACCTGCTGAACCGCAGCTGACAAAGGAATTTTCTCAACATCGAGGAATTCATCGGTATCAAGCTGCTGTTTTTCAAAGCTGAGTCCTTTTGCGAGGTAGATGTGCGTGATTTCAGAGTTGTATGCAGGAGTTGGCAGCATTTCACCGAGATAGGTGTATTCGCTGCAGACACAGCCTGTTTCCTCAAGAAGCTCACGTCTGCCGCATTCGGCGTGGCTTTCGCCTTTTTCAAGCTTTCCCGCAGGTACCTCAAGGGTAGTTCTGCTGAATGGATAGCGGAATTGTCTGACAAGTAAGATTTCGTTGTTATCCGTTACAGGGATAACGCAGACCCCTCCGAAATGGTGGAGTACATCTCTTACTGCTGTTTTGCCGTTTTCAAGCTCTGCGGTATCGTGGGTGATTGTAAAAATCGGCCCCTCGTATACAACATTGCTTGCGATAGTTTTTTCCTGTAAATGCATATTATCCTCCGATAATTCAGTCTGTGCCATTCAGCTTTACGGCACAGTTTTATTTTTTTCTGCTGATTCTGTCACAGTATTCCTGTGAAGCTGATATTTTTTTGCAGGAGGTGTAATCGTAATAGTGTGTGTGATTGAAAATATCTGTCTTTCCGCCTTTTCTTCGGCAGATTATAATATAAATCACAAGTATGATGATTGCTGATAGTGAAATAATCATACCTGCTGTAAGACCGGGTGTCCTGTATTTAAAGACGATAGTGTTTGTGCCTTCTTCAGCACGTACTGCCATGAAGCCATATGAAACCTTTTCAATATCGGCAGCTTTACCGTTTACCTCAGCTGTCCAGCCCTCGCTGAACGGAACGCTGAAGAAAACAAGCTGAGGCTTGCTGAGGGTAATTTCTGATTCAAAGCCGTATGAATCGAAGGTAAATGAGGATGAGCAGTTCTGCTGTTTTTCCTTACAGAATTCAACATAGGTGTCTTTGTTGAGGTCGGAGGTGCTGAGTGCCGTGTTTTCCGTAAGGATATCCGAATATTTCTCAATCTGACTTTCAGTAAGCACCAGTGACTTCATCATAAGCTGTTCACGTGTTGTATGATTCTTCTTGTCGGCTGTATCCTGAGGCACATATGAATCATATGCAAAGCCCATCGGAACAAAAAGCTTGTTTTCATAGATTTCATAATAGCCGTTATCGCCTATATATTCAAACCCCGGCATTTCCTCGGTGATATCGAGATTGCTCATATCAACTCCCATGCCCATTGCCGAAGCAAGCTGGGATTTGAGAGGGTCATTAATACTGCTTTTTATTTCCTCATAGGTTTTGTAGCCGTGAAGCTCACGGTAGTAATATTTTACAGAAAACAGACCTCTGAGGGTATAGTGAGTTACGTCAGCACGTGAAGCAACGTCACGCTGAACGCCGACTGAATCATAAAATGCCATAATTGAAGGATTAACAACGCTCTGGAAGGCTCTCATGCTTGGGATTTTCCAGAGCATAGGCATATTATCGCAGTTTTCAGACATATCGGCACGGAAGAAATTATCCTCGCTGACTTCTTCATGAATACGTTTGCCGCCGTTCAGATCAGCGTCGATATAGAGTCTTGCATTGGAAATTGTAACAGCTGAGTACAGAACCATAGTAAGGATGCAGATAATTGAAGCAACCGAGGTCATAATAACTGAAAGACGGCGGAATGACTTGTGTTTTTTTCTTCGGCTGAATATAACTGCGCTTGCGATAAGGCAGGCAACTGCAACAGCCATAACAATCCAGTAATATGCAAGGTCAAAGGGAAGCATGAGAAACAGCGGCTTACCGTCGAGAGATTTTGTAGGATAAATACCGATGAATACAAAGGCAGCGAGAACAGCTGCACAAAGCTTCCAGCCGAATGCAAGATCAGTTTCCTCATCGTCGAGTGACTGAGCTGTCATCATAGCAAAAATCAGAATCGGCATATAGAACCAGCGGGCATAGTAATAGGAATTGAAGGCCTGAAAGAGACTGTTGAGAACGGGTACAAAAGCAAAGATAATACAGCAAACGGACAGTCTTGTTGCCCAGTGCTTCTTGCGTGTTTTCATAAAGGCAGCGACTCCTGCCATTGAGAAAAGCGGCAGATATCCCCCGATTGACGCCCATTTTTCGTAATCCGAGCAGAAGAGATTCGGGCTTGCCGGTGCGTCGGGGCACATAAAGAAGGTCTGGATAATTCTTGGGATAAGGGTATTGTCGGAATAGATAAAGGCGTCGATTCCGAACGGATGCTGGGTAATACGTTCATTGCCCATAATAGCCAGAGCAGATGGAAGGAGAATGACCGCAGCAATAAGAGTACCGATAACAGCCTCGAAAACGAGACCTGCAAATTTTTTCCATGAGGTAATGAAGTCAGGAGACTTCATACGGAAAAGGTAGTATATTACAAGGAAAACCGCCTGTCCTGCGAAGAAGTAGTAATTGATTGCAGCCATGAGGGCTACGGTAAGAGCAAAGACACCCTTGCGGCGGTTATTTATATTTTCCTCCATAGCAATAAGCATAAGAGGGAAGAAAGCGGTAACGTCCTGAAAATGGTTAAAGAAAATATTGAAAATCTGGAAGCCCGAAAAGGTATAGAGCAGAGCACCTGTAAGTGCGGAGTTCTTGCTGCGGACAAAGCGCCTGATATAGGCATAGGCTGTCAGCGAAGCAAAGCCGTGTTTCAGAGCGAGCAGAAACGGCATTGAAAAGGTGACCGCAGCTCTCGGAAGGAGCGTTGAAAGCCAGAAAAACGGACTGCCGAAAAGGTAGAATGAATATGAAGTTATAAAATCCGTACCGAGGTCGGTATACCAGTTCCAGCCGAACTGACCGCTGCGGACGGCGTCATTTGCCAGATTATAGAAGGGTATCTGCTGGGAGTTATAGTCACCGGTGTAGATAAAATAGCCCTTTTCGGCAATCATAACCGGCAGAATCGAAAAAATAAACACAAAGAATCCGAGCATGAAAGCTGTAAGATATTTTTCTCCGGAGTGATGATTGCGTATTCTGATTTTTTTTGACATTAGACCCTCCTGAAGCTATTGGAAAATATACATATTAATTATAACACATCTGATTAAAAAATAAAAGTACTTTTTCAAAAAAATAGTACAGAACAAATATTTTTTTGGAAATTTGATGAAAAGAAAAAAATATTGTGGCATTTCGCAAAGAAATGTGGTATAATGTATTTTATATATTGATAGGACAATTGATTTCTGAGGTCCGGACATATTATAATTCTTTGAAAGGTATCAGATTCAGACAAAGGTTGTCATATCAGAAACTATTGATTCCGGAAAGGTTTGAAAAGAATGTCGGTTTATCTTGATAATGCAGCTACTACCAAGCCGTGCGAAGAGGCTGTTGCAGCAGCGCTGAACGCCATGACTGAAAATTTCGGAAACCCGTCCTCGCTTCATCGTGCCGGTCTGAATGCACAGCTGATTGTTGATAAGGCAAGAAAGGTTATCGCAGACTCAATCGGTGCAGAGCGTGACACGATTTATTTTACATCAGGTGCAACTGAAAGCAACAATCTTGCTCTGAGAGGTGCATCGTCGGCGTATGGAAGAAAAAGACGTAAAATAGTTATATCCTCGGTGGAGCACGCTTCGGTTGAGGAAACTGTTGCTGACCTTGAAAGCAAGGGTTTTGAGGTTGTGAGAGTTGCTCCGAGAGAGGACGGCAGACTGTATGCGGCAGATTTTGTCAGAGAGTGCGATGAAAATACCTGTCTGCTGAGTATGATGCTTGTCAACAATGAGACGGGGTATATACTTCCTGTAAAGGAGACTTTTTCATTTGTAAAACGGAAATTTCCGGATATTATTACTCACTGTGACTGTGTTCAGGGATATATGAAGCTGCCATTGAGAGTGCAGGCACTGAATGCAGACCTGATTTCTCTGAGCGGACATAAAATCCATGCAGTCAAGGGTGTCGGTGTGCTTTATATAAAAAAAGGGATACGAGTTCTTCCCATAGTTACCGGAGGCAAGCAGGAAAAGGGTATCCGCTCCGGTACAGAAAGCGTACCGTTGATAGCAGCATTCGGAGCTGCTGTAGAGAAGCTTGCGCCGACAATTCAGGAAAGATACGAAAGTGTCAGCCGACTGAAGCAGTATCTTCTGGAAAAAATCAGCGCTGTTGACGGTATAGCTGTGAATTCTCCCGATGACGGCTCGCCGTATGTGGTCAATATATCTGCGGAAGGAAAACGCTCGGAGATAATGCTCCATTTTCTTGAGCAGAAGGAGATTTATGTTTCAAGCGGTTCTGCTTGCTCAAAGGGACAGCAGAGCGGAGTTCTCGGACAATTCGGAATAAAAGGCAAGCGTGCCGACAGTGCAGTCCGTATCAGCATGACCGCAGAAACGAAAGCAGATGAGCTTGATGCATTTGCAGAGGCACTGCATGAAGGAATGGAGAAAATCAGAGGCTGATTATATTATAATTGTATAAGAAGGGAAGTATAATATGAAAGAAATAGTGCTTGTAAAATACGGAGAAATAGCGCTCAAGGGACTTAATAAGAAAACCTTTGAGGATATGCTCACAAAAAATATCAAACGAAGAATAAAGAGTCTGGGAAAATTTATATGTACCAGTGCGCAGTCAACACTTTATATCACTCCCGATGACGATAATGCCGACCTTTCTGAGGTAGTTGACCGTGTAGGCAAAATTTTCGGAATCGCAGCTCTTTGCCGTGCTTGTGTGTGCGATAAGGATTTTACAGATATTGCAGAAAAAAGTATTGAGTATCTGAGTGATATTCTCAGCTGTGCAGGAACATTCAAGGTAACCGCAAAGCGTGCCGATAAGGCTTTCCCTATGAAGTCTCCTGAAATCTGCATGGAGCTTGGCGGAATTCTTCTTGAAAAATTCCCGAATCTCACCGTTGATGTCAAGAATCCTGAGGTTACGGTTACTGTTGAAATCCGTGACACCAATGCCTACGTCCATGCGGAAAATATAAAGGGTGCAGGCGGACTTCCTGTAGGCAGCAGCGGAAAGGCAATGCTTTTGCTTTCTGGAGGAATTGACAGTCCCGTTGCAGGCTGGATGATGGCAAAAAGAGGCGTACATATTGCAGCAATTCACTATGTAAGTCCGCCCTACACCTCTGACCGTGCACAGCTGAAGGTTGAGCAGCTTTGTGAGAAGCTTACCGATTATTGCGGAGGAATTGCCTTTTACTGCGTTCCCTTTACCGAGCTTCAGGAGGCTATCAAGGATAATTGTCCCGAGGAATTTTTCACTATTATAATGAGAAGGCTTATGATGGAGATTGCCCAGCGCATTGCAGCAAAGGATAATTGTCTTGCTCTGATTACAGGAGAGAGCGTCGGACAGGTTGCAAGTCAGACTATGGCAGCTATTGCCTGTACTGATGCAGTGTGCCGTATTCCGGTATTCCGTCCGCTTGTTGGCATGGATAAGACTGAGATTATTGAAATTGCACGTAAAATAGATACATTTGAGACATCAACACTTCCTTATGAGGACTGCTGTACAGTTTTCACTCCACGTCACCCGAAAGTGCGTCCGATTCTTTCTGACGTGGAGAAGGCTCAGAACAGCTTTGATTTCGAGCCGCTTATACAGAAGGCTGTCGAAAATACAGAAATGAAAACCTTTAATTATGGTGGGTAAACTGTATTTGCTTTTGACTTTATTACAAATCTCTAACAATAAGTTTGTGTAAATTGTATAGGATTGAGACGTCAGGGTTGCGCTGGATAGTGATTTTGGTTAATGTTTTCGGAGAAAACTTGACAAAACGGTTACAAATGCTGTAAAATTACTGTAAGGCAGCCGCTGTGTCTGTATTCAAAAAATGCTGGTGGAGGCGAATCAGAACGATGAATGATAAAATAAATGATGCAGCCGCAGGCAGTGACATTGAAAATAAACTCCGTGCAGAGCGGATAAATGCAATAAAGAATTCGGTCAGAAAGGCTTCCGCTTCAGACAAGACAGAAGGTATGCCGTCTGAAGCTGTAACGGAAATTAAAGCTGAAAAAGCTGCTGTGAGCGAATGGGAAGCCGAGCTTGCCGCACGTATCGCAAAGCGGGTCAAGACCGTAAAGCAGAACAGAGAGTTGACTACGGAAAATATTCTTGATGAGCTTCAGGCAGAAAATGCGGATGTGAATTCTGTACCTGAACAGAATGCAACTGCTGATAAGAATTCAATTGCTGCTGAGGAACAAGCTGAGACAGCTGCAGAAGAATCCGAGGCTGAAACAGAAACATCTGTTAAGGAAAAGATTTCGGATTCTGAGCAGAGTGCCGAAGCAGTGCCTGAGAAGAAAAAATCAAAAAAGAAAAAGAAGAAGAAAACCTTCAAACAGAGGATTCTCGGATTTTTCCCACAGAAGGGCGACAGCGTCGGAGAATGTATAAGAAAAATTGTTTTTCTTGCTTCCGTTATTGCCATAATTGTCTGCGGATATCTGGTGTCGGATTACTATATAGACCTCTGGCAAAGTAAAAAGGTCAACGACGAGGTCATGGGAGTTTACTGGACATATCAATCTGATACTATTGAAGATAAAAAACCGACCTCATCCGTAAATGATGTTGACGATGAACCGGTTTATTATATGCTTGACGGCGCAAAAAAGCTGCTTGATATAAACAGTGATGTTGTCGGTGCTATAAATATTCCCGATACGCCGGTCAATAATCCTGTTATGCAGTCGGACGATAATTCAAAATATCTTGACAGAAAAATCAACGGAGAGGAATCAAGAGCCGGTGAGCTTTTCCTCGATTATAGAAATCACTTTGACGATGTCGATGAGGAAGGTCACCTTAAAGAGCCTAATTCAGATAATCTTGTGATTTACGGTCATAACATGAATGACGAGCAGATGTTCGGAAGCCTTAAATATTATCACCGTAATTATGACTATTACGGTAAGCATCCGGTTATTCAGCTGAATTCAAATTATGAACGCTATCAGTATAAGATTTTTGCGTTTTTCATTCTTGATGCTGAGGATAAGACCGAAACAAAATACGAATGCTGGAACAAAATGTACTTCAATGATGAAGAGGACTTCTATAGCTTTGTAAATGAAGCTAAAAGAAGAACTATAAGACTTAATGACGTTGATGTAAAATACGGCGATAAGCTGCTGACTCTTTCTACCTGTAATACCCTGCTTGGTGACAGGGGACGCCTTATTATCATGGCGAGAATGGTAAGGGACGGCGAGGACCCGTATGAGGGTACACAGGATAGTATCGCAAATCCGAATATCAAATGGCCCTCATATTATTATGACATAAGAAAAAATGAGAAGTATGACCCCGATGCGGAATTTGTTCCGTACGGACCGGAAAAATCAGATAAAGCTGAATCAGATAAATCCGAATCCGAAAAAACAGAATCAGATGAATCATAATCCGAGGAGAATGCTTGTTAATGAGTAAATCTGTTAAAATTATTACAGCCTGTGCAGCGTGTGCGGCGGCAGTAGGACTTGGTGCTTATGTGTATTCATTGAGAAACACAGATGAGGCTGTGCCTACTTACAGCAGCGTTGAAGAACCGCAGACTACTATGCCTACAGAACCACCGGTTGTCACTCTGCCGGATAACTGGGCTGACTCAATTGATTATATGCCGTCGTCAAATGGTATGACAGGACGTGCAAAAATGATGCTTCAGCAGAATCAGGATGTTATTGGCTGGATAAAAATGCCGGGCACCGAGATAGACTATCCTGTTGTTCTCGATCCGGGAGATATTCCTGCGAATACGCCGTTTTACGGTGAAGAATCATACATTACGAATTCGTATTATCTCAATCACGATCTTGACGGAAGCATCTTCAGAGAAGGTGCTCTGTTCATGGACTTCCGCAATATATTTGCTGACAACGAAGCTGAACAATCGGAAAATATCATGATATACGGTCATGATATGGCTAATAACAATATGTTCGGCTCACTGCGCAGATTCTGGCAGAATTATGAGCATTACAATACAAATCGCTTTATTGAATTAAGCTCGAATTATCGTGATTACGATTACGTTATATTCGCTTTCCTTATTACAATCGGCAAATACGATGAAACGGACTTTGTTTATTGGAATATGGAGGAGCTTGATACACAGGAGCAGTTCGACTTTTACGTCAACCGCTGCCAGAGTGAATCTCTTGTTGATACGGGTGTTGATGTTGAATACGGTGATAAGCTTCTGACTCTTTCTACCTGCTATAACAATATTGATAAATATAAATTTATCGTAGTTGCCAGAAGACTCAGGGAAGGCGAAAGTGCAGAGGACTTCTCGACCATAACGATGACCGAGGAGTATGTCAAGGCTCAGCAGGAAAAGGAAGCTGAAGAAAAGGCAAAGAAAGAAGCTGAAGAAAAGGCGGAAAATGCGGCTGAATAGCTTCAGCGTACTTTCCTCTCAACATTCCGAACATTATTGCGAATCCGGTTTATGCCGGTAAACGGAGTAAATTATGAAAGTTAAGAAATCAAAGAAAATCACAGCGACTGTTATGTCCGGACTTCTTGCTTTTGCGGCAGTAGCAAACAGCATTGACGCTGCGGATATATCTGCCGGCGAGTCTGAGGAAACTACAGCTTCTTCAACAGTCACTGAAGCGGTGAATGAAACCGAGACCTCAACTTCTGATGAGGAGCTTGTTCCTGCGGATGAGGCTGCTTTGGCTCAGGCAGAGGCAGAGCTGGAAAAAAATGAGGAGCAGGATTGGCAAAAGGCTGATATTTCTGATTATGACTCCAGTATGTCGCTTGTAAGCTACGAGGTTACTACACCGGAAATGCTTGCTGCAGAAGCTGGAGAAGCTGAAACGGAAAAAGAGCTTACTGAAGAAGAAAAGGCTGAAATAAAGGCGAAAAAAGAGACTCTCAGAAAAGCTTCACCAATGCTTACCGACAAAACAAAAAAAATCACACCGACAGCGGTTCAGGTTTATTCTTCAGGCGGATATGTTGGGGATGTCCCGCCTCCGCAGGACGCTCCGACTATTGAAACACGTCCGGGAGAATTTGCTTTTGTAACCTACGGCTGGGGACACGGAGTCGGAATGAGTCAGAATGGTGCGAACTTCTACGCTACATACAGCGGCTGGACCTATCAGGATATTCTCTTCCATTATTATCCTGGTACATACCTTATGAATACAGGGCTAACCGAGGTTGAGGAGCTTACAATTGCTCATCAGCCTGCCGGAGATACGCTTGATGTAGTTTCGCAGATTGTTTTTGCGGAAGTAGGCGGCACAATGTCCTATGAGGCTATTAAGGCTCAGGCTGTTGCGGTCTATACCTATATTAAATATAACGGAGACGATTCAAGTGACCTCAGAGGCAAGCCGAATCCGCCGCAGATTGTTATAGATGCCTGTGCGGAAGTTCTCGGTGAAGCACTTTATTATAATGAGGAATATGCGCTGACTATGTTCTCGGCTTCGTCAGGAGGTATCTCCGCTAACTGCTATGAGGTGTTCTATCAGGATGTACCGTACCTCAGAAGCGTGCCGAGCGACTATGATGCTGCATATGACCCTCACTACGGAACAGTTACATATATTCCGGCAGATACTATTAAAAACCATATCGAATCGAGATATGGAATCACTCTTTCCGATGACCCTGTTAATTGGATTGTGCCGGTTTATTCTGAGGAGACAGGTTATGCTACAGATGTCCTGCTTGACGGACAGATGTATGTCAAGGCATATGCCTTCTCGCTTGCGATGGGCTTGAAATCCTCAAAATTTTATTTGACGTATTCATATTAGAGATAGATAAACATAAAAAGAACAAAAGAAATAAGTCTTTGAGTACAACGAAATAGCTGAACCATAGCTATAATACTCGGAGACTTATTTTGTTTTGGAGCAATAGGAACAGCAAAGGTTCAAGGCATAAAAATCCAAAATAATCACCCTTTTTCACCTCTTTGGGTGAAAAAAGGTGAAAATCAAGAAAAATAATTGACGAAAAAACAAAACGTATGTTTGCCTTCTTGAAAAATGAAACCGGTTTTTGAATGAAATTGCCAAAATCACTATGATATTATTATTGAGTATTGTGCATAATTCCGTCTTGAATAATCATCAATATCGTGATAAAATAATTATAAGGTGAAAAAAGGTGATAAGAAGTGATTTTTACCAGATTGAGGTAAAAATCCAAACCGAGTTTTTAGGAAGGTGAGGCGAAGGTCATGACAGATCCATTATGCGGTACTTATTATCCGAGTATCGATCAGAAGGGTCGTATGAGCTTCCCTAATAAGCTTCGTGAAATACTCGGTACGGAATTTTATCTCTGTACAGGTCACGACGATCGCTATATCGCCGTTTATTCTACTGAGGAATTTCAGGCATACAGAAGCAAGCTTTTTTCAGTTGCCGGCAAAATAGGCAGCGATATCAGACGTAAGCTCCTTTCCTGCGCTGATAAACAGATTCCCGATAAGCAGGGAAGAATTTTTATCACTCAGCAGCTCAGGGATTACGCAGGTATTACTGATGATGTTGTCGTTATCGGTTCGGAAAACAGAGCCGAAATCTGGAACAGAGCTACATGGGAAGAAGTCAGCAGCAATATTTCTATCGAGGATATAAACGCTGCTCTGTCAGACCTTGTACTTTAAGGAATTACCGGCTGTCTCCGCTATGCGGTATGATATGTACCATATGTGTACAGGTCAGCCTGACCGGAATATCCTTAAAGCCTATATGAAGCCGCCTGCCATATCGGTTCTGCCCTTCTGGCTCCGGCAATCAGTTTAAGGAGAGGTTTAAATGGAATTCAGTCATATTCCCGTAATGCTTGATGAATGTATTGAAGGACTTGATATCCACCCTGACGGTATCTATGTTGACGGTACTGCCGGAGGTGCTGGACACTCCTCTGCTATAGCTTCCCATCTTAATGAAAACGGAAGACTTATCGCTCTTGACCGTGACCCCGACGCTGTTGCTGTTGCAACGGAAAGGTTGTCGGTATATAAGAACGCTCAGGTTGTTCATAGTAACTACTCGCAGGTGCGCGAGGTTCTTGACAGCCTTGGTATTGATAAGGTGGACGGTATCCTTATGGATCTCGGAGTTTCATCATTTCAGCTTGATGAGGAAAGCAGAGGCTTTTCATATCATTCGGACGCTCCACTTGATATGCGCATGAGCAAGGAGGGTATGAGTGCCGCAGATGTGGTGAATACATATTCGGAACAGCAGCTTGCAAAAATTATTTTTGAGTATGGCGAAGAGAAGTTCTCACGCCGCATAGCCTCGAATATAGTAAAAGCAAGAGAAGCCGCTCCTGTTGAAACTACCCTGCAGCTTGCAGATATCATAAGAAACAGCGTTCCTCAGAAGGCAAGACGGGATAAGAATCCTTGCAAAAAGACCTTTCAGGCAATAAGAATTGCAGTTAACGGTGAGCTTGAGCATCTTTCTCAGGGTCTTGACGACGCTTTTTTCAGTCTGAAGGCAGGCGGACGCCTTGCAGTCATCACCTTCCATTCGCTGGAGGACAGGCTTGTAAAACAGAGATTTGCCAGATGGTGCAGGGGATGTATATGTACTCCGGATTTTCCCCAGTGTGTATGCGGACACAAGCCGCAGGGAATTCTTGTGAACAGAAAACCAATAGAAGCAAATGAAAAGGAACTTGAAAGAAACAACAGAAGCAGAAGCGCAAAGCTAAGAATAATAGAAAGGAGTGTGGAGCATAATGGCTGAAAGCTCTGTTTACTATTACCAGGATGGCAGCTATAGCAGCTCCGGCTCTGAAGATACGCGTAAATCCGGCGATAATCAGGACAGAGATCCTGAGAAAAAGCCTGATATCAAAGTAAGGCATACGGAAGCCAGAAGCGGCTCTTTGCTGACTATTATTTTAATATCTGTACTTGCAGCTGCATTGCTTGGTTCGGTTATTTATTCGCTTGACAGACGAAACACAATGTATAACAAGGTTTCATCACTGAATAATAAGCTGAGTCTTGCAGAGGCGGAAAACGTAAGGCTGCAGTCTAAGCTTGAAAGTAAAATATCTGCTAAAAACGTCGAAGACTATGCGGAAAATGTACTTGGTATGCAGAAGATTGATTCATCGCAGATAGAGTACATTAAGATACAGACTGGTGACGTAGTAAATATTCCTGAACAGGAAAAAGGCTTAATGGCAAAGATCAAAGGTCTTTTTGAAAGCTGTGTGGAATATTTCAGAGGGTAATACCAATATAAATATAATACATGGACTGCCCATATAATCAATGAATACTATCGGCGAAATAAATAAATGCCGGAGTGATATGTAGAACACGGAGATACAGCGGGTGATCGGAATACCGGAATCATCTGTTCCGGAGCCCTGACCTGACAGGACTCCGGAGCGGCGGTTCCACGCTTGAATAGCGATAAATCCTTCGTCGTATCAAAAGAAACGGACATCCAACAGAAAAACAAGATGTTCAAAGGCGGGGCAGCAAAGTTACCCTGCCTTATTCTATTTATAGACTATTCAGAGGCGTTAACTCTCTTACAGGATAGAAAGGAAAAGCTGTATGGCAAATCATAATCCTTCAAATTCAATGAAATTCAGGGCAAAAATAGTTATGACAACTGTTTTTCTGATACTTTTTACAGCAGTAGCAGTAAACTTTTTCAAGATTTCTGTTATAAATAATAAGAAGTATCAGGAAATGGCTAACGATCAGCATTTCGGCTCAATAACCATTTCTGCTCACAGGGGCTCGATTTACGACGCAAAAGGAACTCCTTTGGCAAAGAGTGCCTCGGTTTACAAGGTTTTTCTCGATCCAACAAGATACAGAGAGGATCTTGAGCTTCTTCAGAAAAAAATAGACAAAAGAAATTCAGATAAAGCAAATGGTTCATATAAGCCCGAATATGACGAGGATGGCAATGAGCTGAATCCGCTTCCTGCATCTTCAGAGGCTTTCAGGGAAGAGACTGTGGCACTTCTTTCATCAAAGCTTGGCATAACCCCTGAACGTGTGAGAGAGGCAATGGAGGAAAATACACAGTACAGCGTGCTTCAGGATCAGGTGGAGAAGCCTGTTGCCGATGAGGTGCTTGCGTTTTTCAATAAATACGGCTTTATATCGCTTAATGTTGAGGAGGATACAAAACGATATTATCCTCATAATGAGCTTGCTGCGTCAGTTATAGGATTTACAACTGCTGACGGAAATGGTACATACGGCATAGAGTCATATTACAATGAATATCTTGCCGGAGTTGACGGAAGAACCATTTCTGCAAAGGATTCAAACGGAAATGAGCTTCCTTACAGATATTCAAAGACTTATCCCGCACAGAACGGTTCTGACCTTTATCTTACATTAGATATGAATATTCAGTATTATCTGGAGAAGCATCTTCAGGAAATGGTGAATAAATTCAATGTCGAAAATCGTGGATGCGCCATACTTATGAACGCAAAAAGCGGTGCAATTTACGGAATGGCTACATATCCGAGCTTCGATCTGAATAATCCCTATGAAATTGCCGATAAAGTAATTGCACAGGAAATTAAAATGATAAAAAATGAGGACGAAGCGGCAAAGCGTAAAGCTGAAGAACGTGAAATACAGTGGCGAAACAAATGTATAACAGAAACGTATGAACCTGGTTCTGTATTCAAGGTAATAACAAGTGCGGCGGCATTTGAAGAAAATCTCATTGATTTAAACGGGGATTCTTTTATCTGCAGCGGTCAGGTAACACTTCCGGGTGCGCTCAAACCTATCAACTGTCATAAAACAGATGGTCACGGTGTACAGACATATCAGGAGGCTCTTACACATTCCTGCAACCCTGCGTTCATGGAAATAGGCAGCAGACTTGGTATTGAGAATTTCTGCTATTACTTTGACGCATTCGGATTTGAAGAGAGAACAGGTATCGATCTTCCTGCTGAAAGCTATGGTGACGGATTTGATGCTGATAAGATGACTAATGTTGACCTTGCTGTAAGTTCATTCGGTCAGGGTGAAACTGTAACACCTATTGAAATGATAACATCTTACTGTGCTGCAATAAACGGCGGATATCTGCTTCAGCCGTATGTTGTTGACAAGATTCTCGATGAGGACGGCAATGTTGTTCTCAAGAACGAGCGTACTGTAAGACGTCAGGTAGTATCAGAGGAGACCTCTGCTATAATGAGAGATAAGCTTTTCCATGTCGTTAATGACAGCAACGGCGGAAACGTATATATCAAGGGATATTCAATCGGCGGAAAATCCGGTACATCACAGCGACTCAGCGTTACTCTTGAGGGTGACGATGACGGCGTTAAACAGAAGTACGGTTCATCATACGTATGCTTCACACCTGCTGATGACCCTGAAATAATACTTCTTGTGCTCGCTGATATGCCTGATGAAAATATAGGCTACTACGGAAGCGTTGTTGCTGTTCCGACTGCAAGAGACATTCTTATGGATGTTCTTCCGTATATGGGTATAAATCCGGAATATACGGACGAGGAGCTCAGAAATCTTGATGTTAAGATTCCTCTGCTTGAAGGTCCTGTAGATAATGCAAAGGCAACTCTTGACGGACTCGGAGTACAGTATGAAATTATAGGAAACGGAATAGAGGTAGTTGCCCAGTCACCGGTAACAGGTACGGCAATTGCAAAAGGCGGCTGTGTATACCTTTATACCGAAAAGGGTATAGAAAATGAAATGACCGAGGTTCCGAACCTTATCGGACTCTCACCGTCTGTTGCAAATGAATCCATTGTTTATATGGATCTCAATTATGTGGCAAGAGGTGCTTCAACATCAAGATCAGATGCTGTTGTAAGTAGTCAGTCCTACGAGCCTGGTAAAAAAGTGCCTAAGGGTACAACTATTGAGCTTGA
>JAGBIH010000030.1 GCA_017935095.1 Ruminococcus sp. | reverse complement strand
ATATTATCGAAGCTATACGCAATGATATTGTTCCGGGTAAGGAATACCTTGATAAGATGCTTGAATACAGAAATACATACGGTATATAAATATCTATATACAAATAGACTGCCGCTTTGAGCGGCTGTTATTCAGTAAAAACGGCTCCCTTGATAAGGGAGCCGTTTTTAAATTCGTCAATAATGCAATTATTACTTGAATACTTCAAGAAGGAAGCCTGCTGCAATCGCAGAACCAATAACACCAGCAACATTCGGTACCATAGCGTGCATGAGAAGGAAGTTTGATGGATTTGCCTTCTGTCCTTCAATCTGTGATACACGAGCTGCCATAGGTACGGCAGATACACCAGCTGAACCGATAAGCGGATTGATTTTACCGCCTGAAAGCTTATACATAATCTTTCCGACAAGAAGTCCGCCGATAGTTGAGAAGCAGAATGCTGTAAGACCAAGAACTACAATCTTGATTGTCTCCAGTGAAAGGAAACGTGCAGCTACTGTTGTAGCACCAACAGAAATTCCAAGGAATACAGTTACAATATTCATAAGAGCATTCTGAACTGTATCAGAAAGTCTCTCTGTAACGCCGCATTCTCTCCAGAGATTACCAAGCATGAGACAGCCTACGAGCGGAGCTGTTGACGGGAGAAGAAGAATTACAAACATTGCAACAATAATCGGGAAAATTATCTTCTCTGTCTTTGATACCTGACGATTCTGTTCCATTTTAACCTTACGCTCCTTCTCTGTAGTAAGGAGTCGCATTAACGGAGGCTGAATCATCGGGATTAACGCCATGTATGAGTATGCGGCAATCGCAATAGGTCCGAGGAGTTCAGGAGCAAGCTTTGTGGTGAGGAATATCGCTGTAGGACCATCAGCACCGCCGATAATACCGATTGATGCTGCCTGTTCGCCTGTAAAGCCCAGACATACTGCTCCGAAAAATGCAAGGAATACACCCATCTGTGCTGCTGCACCAAGAAGCAGACACTACGGATTTGCAATAAGCGGACCAAAATCGGTCATAGCACCTACACCCATAAAGATGAGTGATGGGTAAATACCTGCCTTAACACCTATGTAGAGAATATCAAGGAGTCCGGGATTGTTTGCCATTATAGCTCCATAGCTGTGATAGTCCGGACTGCTCTTATCAAGGAATGCGTCCCAAAGTTCCGGATGATAAAGCGCATCTGTTGAGCCAGGACCGAAATTTGAAATGTTTACCAGCAGACAGCCGAATGCGATTCCGACAAGAAGAAGCGGCTCAAATTTCTTTTTTATACCGAGATAAAGAAGAACACATGAAATAACAATCATCACAAGGTTCTTCCAGCCTCCGTCTACGAAAAAGCTTTGGAAACCGGAGTCTGTCCACAAGGTTTTCAGGGTTTCAAGAATATCCATAATGCGCCCTCCTTATGCTATAACAACCAGCGGAGCGCCTGTATCTACAACTGAGCCCTTGCTTGTAACTACCTGTACAACTGTTCCGTCCTTAGGAGCTACAATTTCGTTTTCCATTTTCATTGCTTCAAGAATTATAAGGAGCTGACCTGCCTTTACAGTATCTCCCTGATTTACATCAACACGGATAATATTTCCCGGCATAGGAGATGTAACCGTCTCGCCTGCTGCAAGATTTACGGGAGCAACAGGTGCAGGAGCAGCAGCCACTGCGGCAGGTGCTGACGGTGCAGCTGCAGGAGCAGCAGGTGCAGGTGCGAGTGCCTCGTATTCGTCAAGGAGAACAGCCTTGCCGTGTTCAACCTCAACCTCATATGTTTTACCGTTAAGTGTAACTTTATACTTCATGATTATTTAACCTCCTTAATGGAAATAAAATGCAGCTCATTAATTGGCTTCTTCATTTTGTCAGCAACTATAGCCATAATCATAGCTGCCTCCTTATCAGGTACGTCATAGAGCTTAACGTGACCTGCAGAACCGGGAGCAGTCTTCTTCTCAACTGCCGGCGCGGCTGCTGGAGCAGCTGAAGCAGACGGTGAAGCATTCTTTGCAGCTTCTTTTTTGCTCTTTGCTTTGAAATAAGCGCCTGTACAATAAAGAAGTATCATAAGCATAACAAGTCCTGTAAATACTACAGCATATCCGAAAACTGCAGTAACGGCTGCATCGCCGATACTTAATTCTGACGATTTGGTGGCTGCCTCTGTAGCTGCTTCTGTTATTTCCTCAGCAGCAAATGTAATGTTCTTCATATACAGCCTCCTTACATTTCCTCAATTGTGTAAACAGCTTCATTCTCTTCCTTAGCCTTGCGGTCCTTGAGGAACTTGATTGTCTGGTCAGGGAAGCAGATATAGCTCATAAGATCCTCTTCACAGCGTGCAAGGTCCCCGAGAGCCTCCTTAGCAGCAGCAAAATCTTCACCTGTTCTCTTTGTATCTTCAATACGGCAGTCAACAGGCTGTGAATCACCGAGAACCTTCTTTGAAAGCTCCGCATCAATCGGTGCAGGAGCAATACCATACTCGCCCTTGATGTAATTCTTTACTTCCTTTGAGATATTCTTGTAACGCTCGCCTATAAGTACGTTTGTTACAGCCTGATTTCCTACCATCTGTGAAAGAGGTGTTACAAGCGGAGGATATCCGAGATCAGCACGAACCTTCGGAATTTCAGCAAGAGCCTCATCAAACTTGTCCATTGCGTGCATATCTGTAAGGTTGGCAATCATGTTTGAAAGCATTCCGCCGGGTACCTTATAAACAAGTGCCTGAGCATCTGTTGCAAGGCTCTTTGGATTGAGAACGCCTTCGTCAATATACTTCTGCTTGACAGGCTTGAAATAGTCATTTACTTTGTTGATAATTCCTTCATCAAGACCTGTATCAATACCGTACTGCTGAAGAGCATAATACATAGTCTCAGTGGATGGCTGTGATGTACCGCCTGAGAAGCATGAAGCAGCGGTATCAACAACGTCAATACCTGACTCGATAGCCTTCATTACAGTCATATAAGCCATACCTGTTGTGCAGTGAGTATGAAGGATAAGTGTCATATCACCGATAGCGTCCTTGATACCCTTGATGAGATGCTCTGCCTCATATGGTGACATTGTTCCTGCCATATCCTTAAGACAGATAGTATCAAAGCCCATTGTCTTGAGCTCCTTACACATCTCAATGTACTTCTCAACAGTATGTACAGGGCTCTGTGTGTAGGAAATACAGCCGGATGCAATAGTTTTTGCTGTTGCATATTTTTTTGTTGCATTGAGAGCTGTTTCAATATTTCTGAAATCGTTGAGAGCATCAAAAATACGGATAACATCAATACCGTTCTTGATTGAAAGCTCTATGAACTTCTCAACAACATCGTCATGATAGTGCTTATAGCCGAGAAGGTTCTGTCCTCTCAGAAGCATCTGGAGACGAGTGTTCGGGAGATTTTTTCTGAGATTACGAAGTCTCTCCCACGGATCCTCGTTGAGATAACGAAGACATGAGTCGAATGTTGCTCCGCCCCAGCATTCAATTGAATAGTAACCTGCCTTGTCCATGTCGGAAAGGATCCCCTCATAGTCGGAATATGGCAGACGTGTTGCCATCAGTGACTGGTTGGCATCACGCAAAACGGTTTCTGTCAGTTGCACTTTTTTCATGTACAATCCTCCTCAAAATTATATCTGCAAAGCAGAAAAATATACTTAGAACTATTATTAAATAATAGCAAAAGGTTAAATATGCAAATAAATGCAAAATTCACCAATCAAAATAATTATAACATATTATAAAAAAAAATTCCACTGTTTTTTTGAATTTTTCTATTATTTTTTATATTAAACCAACTCCGCACAAAAACAGCCTCATCAATAAAATTGATAAGGCTGTTTTTTCTACATATTTTCTATGAATTCTTTTATCGAAGCTTCCGCTGATTTCCATCTTTTCCTGAATTCTTCAGCAGAAATACGCATCGCTCCATTACCGAGAATAATAATCTGCTCCACACCGTCTGAGGTCGCTACACGTACCCTGTGATTTCTGGAAAGCTCATGTGTAACCCTTTCGATATACGTATCGGCAGTCTCTGATTCCTTTGTATAAACTATACTGATATTACAGTACCTTTCAACCTCCCTGTGCTTGCCGCTTACTTTATATGCGTCGAATACAAGGATAAGCTCACAGCCTGTATAGCCCTGATAATTGCACATTCTGTTTATAAGCTCTGCACGGGCTGCATCAAGATTCTCCTCTGCAATTTTCTTCAGGTCTTCCCACGCAAAAATTATATTGTAACCGTCTACAAGAAGATAATCCGGACCTGTGTATGACGGCAGCTTTACCGGCTTGTTTTCAACGCTAACCGCCTTTGTCTTTTTAAATGCCTTGCGTGGGTCACGGTTTATTTTTCCGTAAGTACGTTCAAAGATTTCCATAAGTTCATCGTCCGAAACTGCACTCTCAACAAAACGCCGTGCTTTACTCATGCGCACCTGTAATTCTTCATCGCTCTTTTTATCCATACAAGATGGCAGATGCATATATTCCGGTACTTCATTCCATTTCACCGTAAAGCCCGCTCCGTGTGAGCAGAATACAGAATCAGCACTGTTTTCTGTATCACCATCACAATTGTATGAAATCCTGTTAATAACCTCATCAGAATTATGGCATTCCCGATATCCGCTTACAGTACAGCTGAGTCGTCCCTTACCTTTCGTATATCCGATAATCTCCGAATGATAGCCATTCAGCTCGGATACAGGAGCACTT
>JAGBIH010000029.1 GCA_017935095.1 Ruminococcus sp. | reverse complement strand
GCCTACATCCTTCGGAAGCTCCTCTACAAGCACAATCTTGTCGGGAACCTTATATGCTGAAAGCTTACCATCAAAGAACTTTGCAATCTCTCCTCTTGTAATTCTTTCTTCGCCCTTTGGCTGAATGTACGCAACAATCTGCTGTCCTATTACCGGATGAGGCTCGTCCGTTACAGCTGCAGCTGCAACCTTCTCGTATGTCAGCAGACATGCCTCAACCTCCTCGGCATGGACAAGATTTCCGCCACGCTTGATAATACGCTTGCTTCTTCCGGCAAAACGCACTATTCCATCAGGAAGTCTGCTTACAAGATCGCCGGTTGAGAACCATCTGCGTCCCTGAGCATCAGTATGAATCTTTTCTGCGGAAAGCTCAGGATTGCCGAAATATTCCGTAATAACTCCTGCAGTATATACACACAGCTCACCTGTACCTCCCTCCGGAACTTCATTTCCGTTTTCGTCAAGAACACGGATGTCCGTAAACGGAAGCTTTCTGAAATCACTCGGATCCTTATCGCCGTCAATTGCGGAATCCCATACAACCATTGTAGTAGTCTCTGAGGAACCGATTACATTGATAACACGGATTCCAAGCTTTTTTACAAAAACATCCGCAATTTCCTTCGGGAGAACCTCTCCTGCAAAATAGCTTGTATGTACGCTTGAAAGGTCATATTTATCAAAATCAGGAGTTGAAAGAAGAACCTTTGCAAGTGTTGAAGTAAGCTGGATTACGCTTACCTTGTATTTCTGTACTGTCTCAAGAAAAGTCTGAGGATTGAACTGCGGCTGATACATTACAGTACCGCCCTTTACAGTTGTCTGGAGTCCCATACCGAAGCCGCCCTGATGATACAGCGTCATTCCCAGCATCATTACCTCATTCTCTCCGAAGCCAAGGTGTGTTCCCATATCGTCCTGTGTTTCAAGGAATCCGTAATAAGGTACTGAAAGAATCTTAGGGTTGCCTGTGCTGCCGGAGGTACACGCAAGTGACATTACATGGTCATCATCAGGAACATATTCGTCACAGCTCTCTCCGCAATACTCAGCAAAGAATGCTTCTGATGCAATGAACGGCTCTGTAAGTTCAAGCGAATTTTCAACAAAACATACAACCTTGTCAAGGGATACCTGTGCGGGAACGACCTGCTGCATTGCACCTACGATATTATTGCTGCGGTACTTTTCAGATGCAAAGCATACCTTTACTTTTGTTGAGGGCAGAAGCTGAAGCAGCTCCATTGTACCGCTCTGAGGGTCAATAGGTGCTGGCTGAGCTCCGATGCGGACTGCCGACCAGAATACCAGATACCAATCAATGCTGTTAGGCATGACAATTCCTACCTTGTCATCTGCACCGATGCCAAGCTTCTGCATACCGGAAGCAATTACCGCTGTTTTTTTCATGAATTCGCCGTATGTAAGAGTATTGTCATCAATACGGAGAAGCACCTTGTCGGGATCCTTTTCTGCGTATTCACGGTAATAATCAAAAAAAGTCTTTTTCACGCTGTTACCTCACTTCAGTATTCTCTCTGCAATAAAATCGGCTGCAATATGCTTTACCCAGTGGAACTGTTCACCTACCGGCATTGCGTGCATGATTGTTTCCTCAGAAACGTATGCAGGCTTTTCGTCCACAAATATTTTCTCACGATATCCTGCAGCTCTGTCGTACAGACGCATTGATGCATCTGTATCCATCCAGTTGTCATCAGGACTGTAGACAAGAAGATAATCGGAATTAAGACTGCCATCAAGAAGAACATTCATACTGTTAAGGAAATCGTCGCCATACTGAGATGACGCCCACTTTCCACGCTTCATCCAGATCGGAATTGAGTCCATATCAGCAAATCCCATAAGAAGCGGGAAAAGTGTTACACAGCACTTTGTTGCGGGACGCTTTACAGCTGCCCTGAATGCATAACCGCCGCCCATACAGAGTCCGAAATCGGCAACATTATCACTGTCGATATCCTCACGGCTGTCTATCCAGCGTGAAATAGCTTCAAATGCGGCTTCTATCTGAGGACCGCAGCACTTGAGTCCGTTCCATATTACTGAAGCGCCTGCTCCGGGCATATCAACGCAAAGCACAGCAGCTCCACGTTCATTCATAGGCTCTGCAAGCATTTCAAGCTCCTCCTTGCAGCTGCCGATTCCCGAATATGTGACAACAAGTGAATATTTTCCCTTGCTTCCGTCGTCAGGATAATGCAGATATGCAGGCATCTTTCCGTATTCTGTATCAATTTCAATATAGTCGATTCTGTTTGGACAAGCTGCGATATATCTGCGGTAGCTTTCAACGAGTCCTGTATAGATTTCCTTTTTCTTTTCTATATCATCGGTGTTTATCATAAAGCAGGCATAGTGACACTGCATAGCAAGCTTATAGTAAGCTCTTGCTGAAATATGATTCTGCTTCTGCTCTGCCTGTTCAGCGAGAGCATTGTATCTTTCAATTTTCTGCGCCCATTCACCAAGCCATACCGATTGAATCTGCTTGCCGCTTTTAACCTTGATTGCATCAATCTTCTTGAGGATATATTCAAGGTCGAAAGGATTTGCGCCGAATAATAGTGAACGTGTTGTAACGGGATTAAGTAAATCTCTGATTGACCATTTCATAAATATCAAGTCTTCTCTTTCTGTTAATTTATTTGGGACGGAGTATATTTCCATGCAGATTCACGTGTCATTTCCGTAAATTGCATATATATACGGTATGGATCAACATTGGTGCATCGCTGAATTATCTCCAGCATTCTATCTGCAAATTCTTCAAGCCACTGCTTTTTTTCTTCATTGTCAGAAAAATCCTTCAGATAACGGAATTCCGCAAAGAATACTGTATCCTCTGTACGATTCATAACCATGTGGAAATCGTCGAGCATCACCATAACCGCAGGAAGCGGCTTCTCAATAAGCTCAGCCATTGCGGCTGCTATTTCATTCATGAAGGCAGTTCTTTCCTGCGTCTCCATTCTGTAATTTGTTTTCAGCTGACATATAGGCATATCTATCACTGCTCCTTAACCATTATACTTGCGGAATACAAGTGTGGAATTGTGACCGCCGAATCCAAAGGAATTGGAAATCGCTACGTTTACCTCTGCCTTTCTTGACTCATTCGGAACATAATCGAGGTCAAGCTCTTCATCAGGCTCATCGTAGTGAAGCGTAGGAGGAATAATTCCTGTCTCAATTGCCTTTACACAGGCAATTCCTTCAAGTGCACCGCCTGCACCGAGAGTATGTCCGATTGCAGCCTTGATTGATGAAACTGCAAGCTTCTTCGCATGCTCTCCGAATACATTATGGATTGCCTTTGTTTCATAAAGGTCATTGAGTGATGTTGAAGTACCGTGAGCATTGATATAGTCAACCTCTTCAGGAGCGATTCCTGCATCCTCAAGAGCCTTGTTCATTGAAATTGCCATACCGATACCGTCTGTCTGGGGAGCTGTAAGATTGAATGCCTCACAGGTTGCTGAAGCACCTGCAAGCTCACAATAAATTCTTGCGCCACGCTTCTTTGCTGATTCTTCTGATTCAAGAATTACTGTTCCGCCGCCTTCGCCCATGATAAATCCGTCACGGTTCTTTGTAAAGGGGCGTGCTGCTGTTTCGGGATCAGGGTTTACAGACATTGCAAGAAGCTGGTTGAAGCCTGAAATAGTATCGTGAGAAACAGCGCCTGATGTTCCGCCGGCAACAACCATGTCACATATACCGCTTTCAATAAGCTGCTTGCCGAGAGCTATTGCATATGCTGAAGATGCGCAGGCTGTTGAAAGGCTGAAATTCGGACCCTGAAAGCCATACTTCAGCGCAATGAGTGCAGGTATACCGTTCGGCATATTCTTCAGTGTGAAATTGTTCTTCTTCTCAAGCTCGGCATCCTCGTAAACTGTGTCGATAACACCGAAGATTACGCCGACCTTTGAACCGTCATATGTTGTCATATCAACACCGCAGTCTGTTACCGCTTCTCCTGCAGATGCAAGTCCGAAACGTGCTGTGGCAGTTGTTACGCCAAGCTGACGCTTTTTCCAGTATTTTGATACCTCTGTCTCAAATGCTTCATCTACTTCAGCCGCAACTGTGGTATCATGCTCCTCAACTGATATTCTTGTGATCTTCTTCATGCCGCACTTTCCGCTGACAAGACCATCCCAGAAATCAGGTGTTGTTGCACCGATAGCTGTTACAGCACCGAGACCTGTAACTACAACTTTTTTCATATTACTTCTCTCCGTTCTGAATGATCGCACTGCGATCAGATATAAATTTCCTCATAATCAGCCTTTGCGGCTGCTTCATATGTTTCATAGCCTGTATCCGACTTAAAGCGTTCAAGTACAGCTGTAATTCTTTCATATCCCATAGCATGATAATATGCAGGAAGTGTGTCTGCAAGTCCCAGCACATCACCGATTGCGTCAAGAAGAGCGCCCTTATCACAGCCCGATTCCTTTGCGGCAAATACAGCTGCATTCAGCACCGTTGCAAGGATGCCATCTTTAAATCCGCTCGTATCAGAGTTATCAGCAGGCTTCTGTTTTTCCTTCATGTAGTCAAGGAAGCCGCCGCTTTCAACAGGGCATCCCTCAGCAATCCATGTATTCAATATTCCGTTTCCGTATCTCAGGAGAGCTGCATTCCTCGGAATTCTGAAGCCCTCGGGATTCTTCGCCATAAGTCCGGGACCTACTGTATCAAGTATTGAAAATGGTCCCGCATAAGGAAATATTTCCTTGACAGCAGCGTCAAACTGCTCTGCGGATACTCCTGTGCTTTCAGAAACATAGATTGAATGTGAAATACACATTGCAAGAATCTGGTTAAGATAAATATGATAATCCCCTGCAAAACGAAGTGCTCTTTTGCCTGCTGCCGTAATCAGTGACTCAGCACGGTCAAGAACCTCAAGTGTATTTTCAGGAAGATAATTCAGCTCCACAAAGCCTGAAAGCTTTACAGGATAGAAGAAATGCATTCCAAGACAGCGTGCAGCCTCAGGTATGTCACTGAACACCTCTGAAATGTCCAGTGATGAGGTATTGGTAAGGAGCAGTGTTTCCGGCGAAACAATTCCTGCAATCTTTGCAAAAAGCTCCTTTTTCAGCGCCATATCCTCCGAAACGCACTCTATGACTGCATCACAGCCACAAAGCTCATTATAATCATCAGTAAACCGGAAGGAGCTGCATTTAGCTTCATACGCCTCCTGTGTAAGTCTCTTGCGCTTCAGCTGCTTGGCAAGAAGCTTTTCTACACCCTCACAGTTTTTTTCATTATCATGACGGGAAATAATTACGAACTGCGCATCCTTCAGCGAATCGAAGAAAAGTGAAAAAATCTCGCTTCCCATTTTTCCGTATCCTACAAGTCCGAGCTTCATTACACTACCTCCGATTCAAGAAAACGTCTGTAAAAATACGCTGCTTTATCTGCTGTATATTCCTCGCCTGTGCCTGTAATGAAATCAATAAGCTTTACCGCACGTTCTTTGCCTGCTTTTTTGCCTGCAATCTCGTTTGCCCAGAGAATTTCCGCAGCTCTGTCGGCAGAGAAAAGCTCTCCCGATACAACAACGTCAAAGGCATTCTGCATTCCTGTATGAACGATGCTTCGTGCAATGCCTCCCAATGCAGGAAGAATGCCGAATGTACTTTCAGGCTGACCGATACGTGCATTCTTCTCAACAATTCTGAAATGGCTGTTAGCTGCAATTTCGCTTCCCGAACCGATACAGAAGCCTGTAACTACGCTTACAACGGGGAACGGAAGCTCATTCAGAAAGGTGAAGAAGTGTTTCTGTCTGAAATGTCCCTCGGGAATTCTGCCTGTTTCACGAAGCTCAGGCAGCTCCTTCGCTGAACGCTCACTGAGTGCGTCAACATCGGCTCCAACACTGAAATGTCTGCCTCCTCCGCAGATTATCATTCCACGAAGTGCTTTTTCCTCAGCACGCTTTTCAACTTCTGCCATCGCAGCCTCATATCCCTCAAAAAACGACGCAGTCATGAGGTTATTGCCCTCAGCCTGCATCGTAAGAATCAAAATGCCTTCTTCTTCTGTTATAACAAATGCCTGCTCATTCATCTGCCGCATCCTCCGTTTTCTGTGCCATCAATGCGTAAAATCCTTCTGATTCTGCTGTAAGGACAGCTTTTATACTGTCATTTGCTGCCGCTTTAAGGCAGCGTGTAAGAATTTTCATCTGTGCTTCCGTCTTATCGCCGCATACCCTATTCACATACGCCAAAGCCTTTGCGTCGAAGGATTCCTCCCCCGAAAGAACTGTCACAAAATTGGGAGCAGTATCAGATGTACCGCTGCTGAGAACTTCATATGCCATATCACCGCAAAGCAGTCTGTACCTGTCATCTGCTCTTGCTGACGAGGCAGGATATTCCGCACCGCCAAGACGCACGTCAAATTTCGACAGGAATTCATAAGAAAAACGTGAAATATTCTCTGCTGCAAAAACAGTGATAAAATCCACTGCCGAAAGCCATGAGGTAACAGCATCATCAGGTGCTTCCTCCATGTCATCTCCATGAAGAAGAAGTACGGATATACCGTCAAGCTTTTCTTTCTCGCTGTAAAGCTCACCAAGAGCTTTACAGCCGATTATTTCTGTAAACAATTTATGTTTCTGAATTATCATCTGAACCACGCTCCATCATGTCTGTTATATGTTCGGGAATGCTGCAAATCATGCGGTTTTCGTCAACGTACACAAGCTTTCCTGTAATCTTACAGGAGCGCTTTCCCGTTGTCATGCTTGAAATAATATGACGGAATTTTATGATATTCTGAGAAAATTCCCATTCGGTCGTAACAAGGACCTCCTCCATGAGTTTCAGCTCGTTCATATACCGTATATTATTTTCAAGAATTACAGGAAACAGCTTTTCATCCTGCAGAAATGCAAGGACTCCACACTTCTGAAAAAAGTCCCATTTTGCTGCTTCCGCATACTGTAAATAAACAGCGTTGTTCACGTGTCCGAAAGAATCAAGCTCATATCCACGGACTGTCAGTTTATATGTACTCTTCATTTTCTACCCTTTATTTATCTGTGCGAGTACCTTTTCAAACTGACCCTTTGAGGGGTCTTCAACACCATCAAGCGCATTATTCATTGTTTGCAGAATACACTCTATCTGGAGTGCGGATTTGCCCTCTGCAAGACTGCGCACAAATTCAACACTCTCCGGAAATGCGTCCTTTTCCTTAGAAATATCTGTGATAAGTCCGCATTCAAGCGCCTGCTGCGCTGTGAGCATTTCACCGTTCATGCACATTTTAATAGCTGTCTGTCTGCCAAGAAGTCTCTGGAGGCGCTCCATACCACCCATTCCCGGAACTACGCCGTGCATAATCTCGGTAAGACCGAGGAATGCCTTTGGCGAGGCAATGCGGAACTGACAGCTGAGAGCAATTTCAAGCCCTCCGCCGAAGCAACCGCCGTTGATTGCAGCAACTGTGAGAATCGGCAGACGCTCTATTGTGCGAAGAAGGTCACGTGCCCTTTCAAGCTTTTCTGTAATAGAAACTCCTGTGGATGAATCTGAAAACAGCGAAACATCAGCACCGTGCGAAAAATGGCGACCCTTGCCCGTGATCACCAGTGCATTTACTTCAGGATGCTCCTTTAAAAATCCGAGAAGGACTTCCTTTTCGATAAATTCAGGCTCTGTGAGTAAGTTTTTCGCACCGTTTTCAAGAGTGAGAACCGCCGTATTGCCATCCGCATAAAGGGTAGAAATATTACTTGCTACCGTATTCATTAAAGATTTACAATGTCGTTGCCGTACTGATAAATCTTGCAGATCATATCAATTACGTCCTTCATTGTATCCATAGGTGACTTGAGCATATATTTTCCGATTGACTGAAGCTTGACATCAAGATCATACTTCTCTGCTGTCATTTCGATAAGCTCAACAAACATAAGTGAATCGCTTCCGAGGTCTTCCTGCGGATTTGATTCCATTGTGATTTCATCTCTGTCAACTTCACATTCATCTGCATAGTAATCAAGTACCATGTCCTGTATTTCCTGTCTGATTTCCTCTGTAATTTCTCTCATTGAGAGTTCCTCCTTTTCAGCCTTTAAGCTATTATAATCTTAGGTCGGTTCCGTACAAAGCCCGTCTGGCGGCTTTACACGAAATCTTCTTGCATATCTTTCGCACAATCTTTGTGCGGTATTGCCTTAAATCTCGTCAAACGTGTAAATTCTGCCTTTTCTTTTGTTGATACGTGAGAATTTGCCAATCGCACCATTCGCACTTACATCATAGAACTCCGTTACGCCAAGCTCTTCAAGCTTCTTCAAAGCAAGATCCCAACGTATAGGATTAAGTATATTGATCTGATTTTCCTTTTTCAGATCCTCTCCGTCAGTCATGATGCGTCCGTCAAATATGGACAGTACAGGGTACTCCGGAGCATGATACTCTCCGCTTCCGCAAAATCTGACATATTCGTCGGAATGCTTTGCAATTATCGGATGATGGTAAGCAAGTCCGATTTTAAAAGGAATTACCTTTATCGCACCCGCCTCCTGTGCAGCATCAAGCAGTTCTGTAACCTTATCTTCTCTGCCTGAAATCATGGTACAGATTCTCGAATTAGCACTGCCGACCATTACATCATCGGCAGAAAAATGCTTCTCCGCAATAAGCTCATTTACATCATCAATACTCATTCCGATGATTGTACCCATATCCTGCTTTTCACCGGATTCGCTGAGTGAACGCATTGTTGCACGGTTCATCATAATGATTTCATGTGCAAATTCATGACTTACAGCACCAAAACAAGCACTGATGCTTACAATGCCTGAGCTGTGTCCCATTCCGATATCAGGAATAATTCCGTTTTCAATGTAGTGTTCATACACCACACGGTCGGAAATAAGGGAAATAAGCCATTCTGCTGCAATTCTGTCCATCGGAGCATTTTCGGAAAGATCTTCGGAGAGCCCCAGTCTCCTGAATTCGTCATGCTGGTAACTCAGAAACTTTTCAAGCATCTGAGGAGTCATCACATTAAGCAGTTTCTCGGGCTTTGTTCCTATTCCATTAAAAAGAAATGCACGTCTGAATGTACTCACAGAATAACCTCACTATTAAGCTGAATTTACAAGCTACCGCAACCGTCAGATACCTTTAAGCGTCATCATGATTGCATATTCAAATTTTACATTTTGAATATTTGCATACTCATTATACTATATATAAATGTGTTTGTCACCTATTTTTGACAATTTCTGCATTATGCATTACAAAACTTAACTGTGTTATCAATAAATTGTTAAAAAACAATCAACCTTACGTTCATAATCACCCATAATCATTAAAAATCTGAGATAAAAACGTCATTACAGAAGCAGGAATGTAATTAAAAGAGGTTTACCAATCCGGTAAACCTCTTTTTCATTTTTATATGACATACTCAAACTTTTTCATCAGTTATCCTTTTTCAGAAACTCTTCTATGGTTATATCGTTGCCCGACTGCAAATCTGCATAATACGCAAGCACTATTGAAGCATCTCGTGCATCCACGTTGGAATCACTGTTAACATTGCATATTGACTTTTCTTTTTCCGTCAACACCCTTCCTCCTGATGAAATATCAGCGTACAGGCTCAGAATTGATGAGGCATCTCTTGCATCGACCTTTCCGTCCTCGTTAATATCTCCAAGCGGATATGTAGTAGTTGTTGTGGTTGTAGTAGTCGTCGTTGTTGTTGTAGTCGTCGTGGTTGTTGTTGTAGTCGTTGTAGTTGTGGTTGTGGTCGTTGTAGTTGTGGTTGTGGTCGTTGTCGTAGTGGTTGTTGTAGTAGTCGTCGTTGTTGTTGTGGTTGTGGTCGTTGTCGTAGTGGTTGTTGTAGTAGTCGTCGTTGTTGTTGTAGTCGTTGTAGTGGTGG
>JAGBIH010000028.1 GCA_017935095.1 Ruminococcus sp. | reverse complement strand
TATGTGAGAGGCATACAAACTTATAATCGTACTGTGTATCCTCACGGAGACGACCTGCTGAAACAGCCATACCGCCCTCAAGATTTCTGTCGAGCTTAGCCTGCGGACGATTATCCTCCTCAAAGTAGTGGATAAACTGCTTCGGAGCAGATGGAAGCTCAAGTTCCTGAGGAACGCCCTTGAAGTCAGCCCAGAGCTTGAGGATTTCTTCCTTTGAAGGCTTGTTTTCAAATGATACGAAGACAGCAGCAGTGTGACCGTCTGAAACAGGAACTCTCAGGCACTGTGTGGTAATCTGCGGAGCTGTTGCCTTTACGATTTCGCCGTTTTCGATAGTACCCCATACCTTGAGCGGCTCCTGCTCTGATTTTTCTTCCTCGCCGCCGATGAACGGAATGAGGTTATCAACCATTTCAGGCCATGTCTCAAAGTTTTTGCCTGCGCCGGAAATAGCCTGATAAGTACAAGCAAGAACCTTTGTGAGGCCGAACTGCTTGAGCGGGTGAAGAGCGGGAACGTAGCTCTGGATAGAGCAGTTTGATTTAACAGCGATGAAGCCTCTCTTAGTGCCGAGACGCTTTTTCTGTGATTCGATTATTTCAATGTGTTCAGGATTGATTTCCGGAACTACCATAGGAACGTCTGGAGTAAAGCGGTGAGCCGAGTTATTTGATACGATAGGGCATTCAGCCTTTGCATAAGCTTCTTCAAGAGCTTTGATCTCGTCTTTTTTCATATCAACGGCACAGAAGCAGAAATCAACCATGCCTGCAATTTTTTCAATATCTGAAGTAGCGTCAAGGAGCTTCATATCCTTCATTGATTCAGGCATAGGAACAGACATCTTCCAGCGGCTGCCGGCTGCCTCCTCATAGGTCTGACCTGCAGAACGTGGTGAAGCTGCAAGAACCTTTACGTTGAACCACGGATGATTCTCAAGAAGAGTTGCGAATCTCTGGCCAACCATACCTGTTGCGCCGATAATACCTACATTGTACTGTTTCATAAAAATTTCTCCTTAAATAAAAATTTGCAGAAAATAATAAAAACCGGTTGCAAACCGGCTCATCATATGTTATAATAGAAATATTGACATATCAGATGAACCGTATGCCGATAGCTCTCCATCATTGTATGATGACAGTCACAGACCTGTTAAGCCGGTGACCAGGACTGAATTTACCGGAAACAGTCCTTCGGCAGCATTGCCTTTCGCTGTACATCATCGGATTGGTTATCCCATGCACAGGTACTATTCTCAGCTGCACCTCTACCTTGTTTACTATAATAACACTTAATTTTTATTATGTCAATACGTTTTTGAAATTTTTTATTACCAGTTTTGAGGAGTAATATAATGGAATTGCTTAAATCAGATTTTTATTATGACCTGCCCGAGGAGCTTATTGCACAGACTCCCGTTGAGCCGAGAAATGCATCGAGAATGATGTGCATTGACCGCACTACAGGAGCGGTCAGCCACAATCATTTCTATAATTTATGCGAATACCTGCAGGAAGGTGACTTGCTCGTCATGAATGATTCGAGAGTTATCCCTGCAAGGCTTTACGGCGAAAAAATTGATAACCGTACTTTTATCGAATTCCTGCTTCTTGAGCAGAAGGGTGACAAGCTCTGGGAGATTATCTGCCGTCCCGGAAAAAAGGCGAAGGTCGGAACACGCTTTTCATTCGGCGGCGGACGTCTTACTGCTGAAGTGGTCGAGGTCAGGGATGACGGCAATCGTATAGTGCAGTTTGAGTGCGAGGGCAATTTCTTTACTGCACTTGAAGATGTCGGACAAATGCCGCTTCCTCCGTACATTACGGCAAAGCTTGAAAACAAAGAACGCTATCAGACCGTTTATTCAAGGGAGCTCGGCTCAGCGGCGGCGCCTACTGCGGGACTTCATTTTACTCCCGAAATGCTTGATGAGCTTCGTGCAAAGGGTGTAAAAACCGCATTTGTTACGCTTCATGTGGGACTGGGAACATTCCGTCCCGTCAAGGAGGATAACGTGCTCAACCATAAAATGCACAGTGAGCATTATTACCTTCCGAAGGAGACGGCTGACCTTATCAATGAGACAAAGGCTAATGGAGGTCGTGTAATTGCGGTCGGCACTACAACCTGCCGAACGCTTGAAAGCGTCGCTACCTTCTATGATAAAATCGAGGAGCATGACGGCTACACTGATATTTTTATCTATCCATCCTACAAATTCAAGTGCATTGACGGTCTTATCACAAATTTCCATCTGCCTGAAAGTACGCTCATCATGCTTGTATCTGCATTTATGGGCTACGAAAATACAATGAATGCCTACAAAACCGCTGTTGAAGAGAAATACCGCTTCTTCAGCTTCGGAGACAGTATGTGTATTCTTTAAGGAGCGATAAATATGAATATTTCAGCTTTTTTTAAGAGCATTGTCGATTCGGACATTGCGCCGATAGTTATTTGCGATACTGAACATATAATCACATATATGAATCCCTCGGCTGTTGAACGCTATGCGAAAATGGGAGGAGCAGGACTTCTCGGCAGGTCGCTTCTTGAGTGCCATAGCGGAGAATCAAATGAAAAGATAAAAGACGTTGTAAGGTGGTTTGAAGAAAGTTGTGACAACAACAGGGTATTTACATTTCATAATGACATAGAAAACAAGGATGTTTATATGATCGCTCTTCGCAGTGAAAGCGGCAAGCTTATCGGCTACTATGAAAAGCACGAATATCGGACACCTGAGACTGAAGAACCATATAGGTATATAAGATAAGGAGACATTATGTTTATATTACTTAAAACTGATAACAAAGCAAGACGAGGTCAGTTCGAGACCGTTCACGGCACATTCCAGACTCCGTGCTTCATGAACGTAGGTACGGCAGCCGCAATAAAAGGCGGAATATCCTCGATAGACCTAAAGGGGCTCAAAACACAGGTTGAGCTGTGCAATACATATCACCTCCATCTGCGCCCCGGCGACCATGTTGTAAAGCAGATGGGCGGACTTCATAAATTTATGAACTGGGACAAGCCTATTCTCACCGACAGCGGCGGATTTCAGGTGTTTTCGCTTGCCAAGCTGAGAAAAATCAAGGAGGAGGGCGTGTACTTCGCTTCTCATATCGACGGCAGACGTATTTTTATGGGGCCGGAGGAGAGTATGCAGATTCAGTCGAATCTCGGCTCAACTATTGCAATGGCATTTGATGAATGTATAGAAAATCCTGCGGAATACAAGTACGTAGAAGCCTCTGTTGAGCGTACAACACGCTGGCTGCACCGCTGCAAGGAGGAAATGGCACGCCTTAACAGTCTTCCTGACACAATAAACAAGCATCAGATGCTTTTCGGAATCAATCAGGGCTCGACCTATGACGATATCCGCATAAAGCATATGGAGGATATAGCAAAGCTTGACCTTGACGGCTATGCAATCGGAGGACTTGCCGTAGGTGAGGCGACAGAGGATATGTACCGCATTATTGAGGCAGTAGAGCCTTTTATGCCTGAAAACAAGCCACGCTATCTCATGGGCGTCGGAACACCTTCAAATATTATCGAGGCTGTTGCAAGAGGCGTTGATATGTTTGACTGTGTAATGCCGAGCAGAAATGCCCGCCATGCTACTGTGTTTACATGGAGCGGTATAATGCACCTCGGAAACAAGTGTTATGAGACTGACCCACGTCCTGTTGATGAGCAGTGTGACTGTCCGACCTGCCGTAATTTTTCACGTGCATATATACGTCATCTGTTCAAGGCTAATGAGCAGCTTGCAGGCAGACTTGCTGTACAGCATAACCTGTACTTCTACAATACACTTACGGAAAAAATACGTGACGCTATAGATAACGGTACATTTGAGCAGTTCCGCAGAAAATATTCCGAGCTGCTTGCAACAAGAATATAAAGGCAACACCGCACAAAGAAAGCCCGTTTTACGGCTTTGCACGGTATTGCCTTAACAGTTTGAAAGGAGCAGGTATGAAAACTGCAATATTTGATCTTGACGGCACTCTTGCCGATACTCTTACCGACCTTGCGGACGCTGTCAATTACGGACTGAAGCGTCTGGGATATCCTGAGCATCCTTATGAAAGCTATAATTACTTTGTGGGAAACGGTGTGCAGAGACTCTGCTTCAATGCACTGCCTGAGGATAAAAAAGATGAGACAGAAAAGCTTCTTGAACTTTTCAGGGAGTATTACAATGAGCATTTCCTCGACAAAACAGCTTTATACAGCGGAATAAGAGAAGCTCTTGCAAAGCTGAGAGACAACGGAGTACAGCTTGCTGTAGCAACAAACAAGCCTCAGGAATATGCAACGGCAATCGTCTGCAGACTGCTGACTGAGTTTGATTTTGTGAGAATTCTCGGCAGTAATGAGAAGCGTCCGAGAAAGCCTGATACGGCGATTCTGGTCGAAATCCTTGCCGCACTTCCCGATGAGGAAAATAAGGTTTATATGATAGGCGACAGCGATGTTGATATTTTAACAGGAAATAATGCCGGAATCGACACGATTGGCTGTGTCTGGGGCTTCAGGGGACGTGAGGAGCTTGAGGCTGCCGGTGCCGGCTTCATTGCAGAGACTCCGGAGGATATAACAAGGATAATTCTCGGGGAATAATTGATGCGGCAGAAGTGAGAATGGGCTGTTTTTTATAATTATCCACGGTTTCTTTGATAATTATTTTTATAACTATTGACAAACCGCTGCAATTGATGTAAAATTATATTATATGTATTTCTGAATACTCAGCTCATACAAAAATAACATAAAGGCGGTATACAAATGGGTTTGTTTAAAAATATTTTCGGCTCTAACGGCTACAGCAACAGAGAGCTGAAGCGGATTGAGCCTATTAAAAATAAAGTCCTCGCACTCGATGAGGAATATCAGAAGCTCTCGGATGCAGAGCTTAAAGCTAAAACTGCAGAGTTCAGGGAAAGACTTGAAGACGGTGAAACTCTTGATGATGTGCTCCCTGAGGCTCTTGCTACCGTAAGAGAAGCAGCATGGCGAGTTCTTGAGAAAAAGCCTTATCCTGTACAGATCATAGGTGCAATAGTTCTTCATCAGGGACGTATTGCCGAAATGAGAACAGGTGAAGGTAAAACTCTTGTAGCCTGCGTTGCTTCCTATCTGAATGCACTTTCAGGCAAGGGCGTTCACGTTGTAACAGTAAACGATTACCTTGCTAAAACTCAGGCAGAGGAAATGGGTAAGGTTCACCGCTGGCTGGGTCTTACTGTAGGCTGTATTCTTCACGGTCTTACAAATGAACAGCGCCGTGCGGCATATAACTGCGATGTTACATACGCTACCAATAACGAGCTGGGCTTCGATTACCTCCGTGACAACATGGTTACTCATAAGGAGGAGCGTGTTCAGCGTGAGCCTAATTTTGCAATCGTCGATGAGGTTGACTCAATCCTTATTGATGAAGCACG
>JAGBIH010000027.1 GCA_017935095.1 Ruminococcus sp. | reverse complement strand
TCGGCAATGTAATTCTGATAAGTCTGCTTTTTACAGCCATTGACGCAGTACGCAGAAAGCTTATGGTAGAGCGTCCCACAAAGCGTATTATTTCCGCAGGTGAGAAAATCACAGGTGGGGATTTTTCCGTACGCATTGAGCCTTTTGGTGACAATTATGTATACGAAAGCTTCAACAGTATCATTGACTGCTTCAACAAAATGGCAGAGGAGCTGGGCAGCGTTGAAACCCTGCGGACTGACTTCATAGCCAATGTTTCCCACGAGCTTAAAACTCCGCTTGCTGTAATGCAGAACTATGGTACAATGCTTCAGGCGCCTGATCTGCCTGACGAAAAACGTATAGAGTATGCTAAGGGAATTACCGACAATTCACGCAGACTTGCAAGTCTTATCACAAATATACTGAAGCTCAACAAGCTTGAAAATCAGCAGATTTTTCCTGTTTTCAACAGATTTGATTTAAGTGAACAGTTATGTCAGTCGCTTTTGCAGTTTGAGGAAATATGGGAGCAGAAAAGCATTGACATTGAAACAGACATAGAGGACAGTATTTATATAAATTCCGACCCGGAACTGCTTTCTCTTGTGTGGAATAATCTTCTTTCAAACGCTTTCAAATTTACGGAAAGCAACGGTACTGTTTACGTTTCACTCTCCGCTGATGATGAGTATGCAACAGTAAAAATCTCTGATACAGGCTGTGGAATTTCAGCAGAAACAGGCAAACACATCTTTGAGAAATTCTATCAGGGCGATACCTCTCATGCTATGCGGGGAAATGGACTGGGTCTTGCCCTTGTAAAGCGTGTGGTTGATATTATGCAGGGTGAAATCACAGTTGAAAGCGAAGTCGGTAAAGGCAGTACATTTACCGTCAGTCTGAAAAGAGGTGACAGCAATGGAATGGAAAAAGCTGATTAGACTTCTGTATCCTCCGGTATGGACAATAGCTTTACTTGTTCCGATATGCACAGCGGCTCTTATATATACTTTTATCGGCGGCTACGAAGCGCATCCTGTTGCTTACTTCACCTATGTACTGTCATTCTATACGCTGACTGCTGTTGTTATGCGATGCATTAAGGTCGTTCCAAAGCAGTATCGTGCCGCAAAGGAAAGAGTCTATGCAAATCCGGTTGGCGAACGCATTATGACCGATATGAAATTCCGCACTCACGTTTCACTTTACGGTTCGCTTGCAATAAATTTTCTGTATGTTGTATTTAATGCAGTTTCAGGATTTGTATATCATACTGCATGGTTTTTCATATTTGCATTTTACTACACAATTTTAGCCGTAATGCGTTTTCTGCTTTTGCGCTTTGTAAACCGCATCGGTATCGGTAAAAGCCGTTTCAAGGAGCTTCGGCGTTCAAGGCTTTGCGGATACATTCTGCTGACTGTAAATCTTGCATTATCTGGTGCGGTACTTATGATTATATATCAGAATAAGGGCTTTGAATATAACGGCATACTGATTTACGTTATGGCGTTATACACATTCTACATTACAACGCTTGCAATTGTTAATCTTATAAGATACAGAAAGCTCGGCAGTCCGGTCATGTCAATGGCGAAAATCATAAATATGGCAGCGGCACTGGTTTCAATGCTGTCGCTGGAAACGGCAATGTTTTCGCAGTTCGGCAAGGATATGTCAGCTGAAAATCAAAGGCTTATGATCATGCTGACGGGTGCGGGAGTAAGCATAGTTATAGTAACAATGTCGGTATACAGCATTGTAAAGAACTCAAAGGAAATAAAGAAAATTATGGAGAACGACTATGAATAGAGAGAATTTCAGCTATACCTACTCTGCAAAGGAGCAGGAAGAAATCAGGAAAATCCGTGACAAATATGTACCGAAAGAAGTCGATAAAATGGAACAGCTCCGCCGTCTTGATGAAAGCGTGACAAAAAAAGGTACAGTAATTTCGCTTGTTGTCGGAATTATCGGTGCGCTCGTTCTTGGAACGGGAATGTCTATGTGTATGGTATGGACAGAGCTGTTTGTCTTGGGGATAATCGTGGGTATTGTCGGAATTGTAATGGTATCTGCCGCATATCCGCTTTACAGCTGTGTAACAAAAAAGGAACGTAAAAAAATCGCTCCTGAAATTATACGTCTGACAGACGAACTGATGAAATGAAATGTCAATATAAAACACCGAATTTTTGGTTAAAATCGCCTTTGACAAAATAGAAAAAAAGCATTAAAATAATATTATGACGTGTAGCTTTTATGGCATAAGTCCAATCAGAAGCTGCACATTTTTTAGTGTTATGATTTTGTAATCCATAACCGCTTCAGGAAGCCGCAGTGGTGAAAAGGAGGTGAGCAGATGAAACGTATCAAATCGGCTTGTATATGTCAGACAATTCATTTTATGTTCAAGGATGGCGTATCAGAGGAAATTAATAAGCGACAGGTTAATGCAGAGGTTGAGAATTACAAGAATTATCTCAAAAAGAACAGAGTTCAGCATAAAATTGTCGAAGAAGCAGTTCAGAATGACGGCTCGGTAATTATTAAAATAATCAAGCAGTATAATACGAGTCCTGTAGGAGATTACCTTAATTAAGAAAAATGCGTGCAGATGCGATTTTGCACGCATTATCTTTTTTGCTAATTCCTATATCTGTAATATCGAGAACTTTCATAAACTTTGCGAATTGCATTTAATCCGAATTTCTGATATAATAAGATAAAAATAATATGGCTAACAACGACACACGTTGCACCATACGGTGCGTAAATCTGATTACGGTACAGGTTTACTATACGTGTGTTTTTTTGTTGCCCGAAAAGGAGATTTATCTATGCCAAGAAATCAATTTCAAAGAATGATATTCGCACTCATTACTGTAGTGATAACCGTACATGCCTATGTTTTTTACAGCCTGTACGTAATTCACGGAAGAATGTTTATGGAGCTTTCAGGAGAAAGCAGTGTGCTTGCGGCAATCAACAAACTCGGCGGTGTTCCCGTATTCGGAAAGCCTGTTCCGATATGGGCTGTTGTACTTATTGAATTTGTGCTTGCGTACACTCTTGAAAATCTTTTAGGTTCGCCGCTTTCCTTTAAGCTTGCAAGCAAAGTCTTTGACCCCTGTAAAACGCATCCTGTGCTTTTTGAAACAGCAATTATCTGTGCAACAGTAGGGATAATGTGTCCTGCGATGAGCCTTATAGCTGCATTTCTTTATTATGATTATCAGTGCGGATTCAATATATTCACACTTCTTGCCGAATGGCTCAAGCTTATATGCTATAACTTCCCCTTTGCATTTTTCACTCAGCTTTTCTTTATTCAGCCTGCTGTAAGGACAATATTCAAGCTGATTTTTGCAAAGGATATAAAAAGCCGCATCGAAAATAAAGAAAGCCATAAAATTACCGTATAAATTCTGTACAGGATACAAGCAATTGTAAAAGTGCACCTGAAAGATGAACTTGTGAAATGATAAAGCCGTGCTGATTTGATTTTCAGCACGGTTGATTTTATAGCATAGGAGAGAAAATTCTTACAATGCTTCGTATAAGTCTGTGAAGAAGATTATTCTTTATATTCTGCTTTGTCATCTCAATTGATTCTGACATGGTCGCTGCTATATCCGACTTGATTTCAGCAAGAACATCATGTTTATATAGCCAAACACCATTTTCAAAGTGGTGAACGAGGCTTCGGTAGTCGAGATTTACAGTTCCAACAATTCCGTACTCATTATCAGAAAGATAAACCTTTGCGTGAACAAATCCAGGCTCATATTCAAAGATACGCACACCTGCTTCGGTAAGTCTCTTGTAATAGCTTTGAGTCATCATAAAAACAATCTTCTTGTCAGGGATGTGAGGTGTGATAATTCTTACATCAACACCACGCATCGCCGCATTCTCCATAGCCTGACAAAGCTCGTTATCAATGATAAGATACGGGCTCATCATATAAACGTAATTCTGCGATTGATTAAGCATATTCATTATCATTGTCTTAGCTGCACGATGCCTGAACATAGGTCTTGGACCATCACCAAACGGTACTGCATATCCTTTGTCTGCAATGGATGTGCTTTCCTTGAAATAAGGTGAAAAAGTCTCAACAGGTGTTTTGACGTTCAATTCATAATCTGCAAGAAAAATCGAAGTCAGCTGTTTAACAGCCTCACCTTCAAGTCGGATGCCAACATCCTTCCACTTGCCGAAAAGTTTTTTCTCATTAATGTACTCGTCTGCGATATTAACGCCGCCTGTGTAACCGATTTTGCCGTCAATAACCATAATCTTGCGGTGGCTGCGGTTGTTGAATTCGTTGTCCGCCTGACCTTTAAGCGGAGAGAAACGGACAGCTTTGATACCATAGCTCTGAAGTGTTTTATAGTAATCTCCGGGGAGTGTCAGCATACAGCCTACATCGTCATAAATGACACGGATTTCAACTCCTTGCTTCGCTTTCTCTTTCAGAATATCAAGGATACCATTCCAGAAAATACCCTCTTCAATTATAAAGTATTCGAGAAAAATGAATTTTTCAGCTTTCTGCAAATCTTCAAGCATAGCTTTGTTAATATCCTCGCCCATAGGAAAATATTTCGCTTTTGTGTTGCGGTAGATATGACTGTCTGACAGCTTGCATAATAACTTTGCCTGTAAATATGCTTTTCTGTCCTCTTTTTCAAGCAGGGCAAATACTTTTTCGTCATTGTAGTAGTTCTGCTGTTCTGAAATTTTGCTGATACGTTTTATTTGTTTTTTAGACAGCTTTCTGTTATAAAACATAAAATACAGCATAAAGCCTGCAATTGGAATAAGTAGAGTCAACAGCAGCCATGGAATTTTATAGTCAGGATTTTCTTCTGAGTTGATTATTTGCAGAACACAAAAAATTTCGGTTGCCCACATTGCCAGATAAAAATACGGAATAAATGCACCGCAAAGTATGGTGATTGCAATTACTGCTGCTGTTTCAAAAATAATCAGCAGTATTGCGATAATAAAACGCACGGGAATATAGTCAATTTCCTTTTCCTTAACGCCGTATCGGTCGTGAATTGTGATTTTCTTTTTCATACGTTCTCCTCAAAAGGCATAAGGCAGTCCTGTTCGGAACAAGACTGCCTGTATTTTTACTTTTTTGTTTTGTCAATACGGTCCTGAGCCTTGGCAATTCTTTCATTTGCAGCAGCAATCTGCTTATCACGCTCCGCCTGCATTTTCTTTTTAGTGTATTCAGGACTTCTCATAGCCTTAGCTTCTTCCCACTGTGCCTTTGACTCCGCCTTAGCTGCGGCGAAATTTGCTTTGTCAACCTCATGCTGTGCCTTTGTACTTTCCTTCATATCCTTGAATGCATTTTTGAAAAATTCTTTAACACTGCTCATTTTTATTTCTCCTCATTCATAATTTTATCGCTGAGTTCAAGGATTCTGTCAGCGTATTTTTCTTTTCTTGAAGCAAGAATATTCTTATATATCGGGTATGTTGCAGCAGCCATAAGCATTCCGACAACACCAATTACAATACCCAGAGGCATTGTGTTTGAAATGCCAAGCTGCTGACCGATGTCAGTCATAACAAGGCTCATTCCTGCACCCATAATAATTGCGGAAATGCAGCCGAAAACATAACCGAATATATTTGCCGGACGTTTTACTTCTGCGTCGAGTTCACGAAGCATGTCAAGATTTTTCTCACTGCTGTCCTTTTCCATATACTGTGTACGGATTTTCTGCACCATAAATTCTGTATCATTTCTGTTCATAATAAAGTCCTCCTGAATTTGTTGTTTAAGGCGGCGCCGCACAAAGCATACCATACGGCTTTGTACGAAATCTGCTTGTATATTTTCCGTCATCCCGCACAGTACATCAGTATGACTGCAAAATTTCTAAACAATCTGACTTCGCATCTTTCGCACAAGCTCTGTGCGGTATTGCCTTAAGATTATGGTTTTATTATACAAGGGCTGTGTTTATGAGATGTTTTTGAAATGTTTGAGAAATGTTAAAATGAAAAAATTCTCATAAACACAGTCCTGATTTTTTATCAAAGTCAGGTTTATTTTTTTCATGGGTATGAATACTTGTACTTGCTTGTGAATATCATTGTACAAAGCAATTTTTCAAGGAGGTTCCCCTATGAATTTTAAACTCAACAGAGAAACCATTCCTGCAGCTGAATGTATTTATGACGGCATACAGGAGCAGGGCGTGGAGCTTGATTACATTCTTCCTGACTATTATCCTGATATTTTCAGACTTGTGCGTTGTGAGATTATACCTGTTATCACAGGATATTCCGTCAGCAGCGACCGGCTGAATTATGAACTCAGGTGTGATATCAGAATCCTCTATTGCAGTGAGGGCGGCTCGTTGCTCCAGTGTGTAAGTCAGCGTCAGAGCTTTTCAAAGTCAGTGGAGCTTGGCAAGTCATGTGAGACGCCTGAGATTACGCTTACCCCCAAAACCGACCACGTGAATTTCCGTGCAGTAAATAAGCGTAGACTTGACCTCAGAGGCGCTGTTTCTGTAAAGATTCATATTGCCGGCGATAAAAATCAGGAAATTATCTCAGATGCCTTCGGTATGAATATTCAGATGAAGAAGATGCCGGTCCGTTTTGCGGCAAAGAAGGTTTATATAGATAAAACCCTCCAGATTTCAGAAGAAACCGAGCTTGCAGCAGTCCAGCCGAATGTGATTAACATTATAAGCTGCCGGTGCAGCACTGCGGAGTGTGAAAAGAAGATGATTTCGGGTAAGCTCCTTGCGAAAGGAGATGTAAATGTAAACCTGCTGTATTCCTGTGAAAAGGAGGGAGAGGGAGCTATTGAGCCTGTGAGCTTCACTCTGCCATACAGTCAAATTATAGATATTGACGATATAGATGATTCTTTTGAATGCAGTGTGGTTCCTGAGGTTATATGCTGTGATATTACTCCGTCGGCAGGCAAAAACGGCGAAAATCGTGTTCTCAGATGTGAAATTGAGCTGAGATTACAGTGCCGTGCAGTAAAGACTGCATCAGTTATGCTTGGAACGGACGCTTATTCAACAGTTTATCCTTGCGAGGTATCAGCTTCTGAGGTCCGTGTTGAACAGCTTCCCTTAATATACAGCGAGGGCTTCCGCAGCAATGCAGCAATAGCGGAGGGCGAGAATGTTCCGCAGACAATTTATGCTATGTGGTGTACGCCTAAAAATATCAACACACGCATTGCAGAGGACGGATGTTCTGTTATTATAAGCGGTATGCTTACCTATTCCATGGCGGCAAAGGATATGGGCGGAATGATTGTTATGCCTGATAAGGATGAAGCGTTTGAGGAGACTATTAATCTCGGTGACGATATTGACGGCTGCAGCGTATCAGCAGAAATTACCGTCAGGGAGGTGTCATATAATATTTCACCTGAAGGTGCTCTGACTGCAAAGGCTGATATTTCAGCGAGAATATCCGTATTCAGCTGCAGTTCGGTAAAAGCGCTTACAGATATTGCCGTTGATGATTCTGAAAAAAAGCAGCGTGACGGTGACTATGCTATCAAGCTTTACTACGGTGTACCGAATGAGGAGGTATGGGACATTGCCAAACGCTACAGCACCGGTGTAAATGCAATAATGGAGGAAAATGAGCTTCCGGGTGAAAAGCTTGAAAACGGCGGTATGCTGCTGATTCCGATTGTTACATAAAAAATAATTAATGAGTGCGATGTGGGTATCGCAGCGCAGAAATGGAAATATTCTGATAAAAAGCAGGGACCGGCACCCACGTCGGTCCAAGTACAGTGTGATGAGGAGAAATCGATGGTTAAAGACATTTACAGCAATATTGCCGAGCGAACAAACGGTGATATATATATCGGCGTGGTAGGACCTGTAAGAACGGGTAAATCCACCTTTATCAAACGCTTTATGGAGTCACTTGTAATTCCGAATATTTCGAGTGAATTCAAGCGTGAGCGTGCACTTGATGAGCTGCCGCAGTCGGCTGCCGGAAAGACTATAATGACAACAGAGCCTAAATTCATTCCTGAGGAAGCGGTTGAGATAAGCCTCGGTGACGGAGCAGCGTTCAGTGTGCGCCTAATTGACTGTGTAGGCTATATTGTACCAAGCTCACTGGGCTACATAGAAAACGAAATGCCGAGAATGGTCATGACATCGTGGTTTGATGAGGAAATTCCGTTCAATATGGCAGCTGAAATCGGAACACAGAAGGTTATTACCGACCATTCAACAATCGGTCTTGTAATCACCACCGATGGCTCGATATCCGATATTCCCCGTGCGGAGTATGAGGAATGCGAGGAGCGTGTTATCCGTGAGCTGAAGGAGCTTGGAAAGCCGTTTATCGTGATTCTCAATACAGTAAATCCGAACTCTGCGGAGTCAAAGTCGCTTGCTGCTGAGCTTACCAACCGTTACGACGCAAAGGTTGTTCCTGTGAACTGTCTTGATCTTGGTGAGAGTGATATCCGTGAAATTATCAGGGAGATTCTTTTTTCGTTTCCTATCAAGGAGATCAATATCCGCACATCACGCTGGATAAATTCTCTTGAAAAGGGGCACTGGCTGAAATCTGACATCCTCGACTGTATCCGCAGCGCTGCAAAGGATATCAAGCTTGTGCGTGAAGCTGAGATTGCTGTTGAGGCAATGTCAGAGTGTCCGCATATAATCAAGGCTGAGATTTCCTCAATTGACCTCGGGAAAGGCTCCGTCACTATCAATGCCGAGCTGGACAGCAGTCTCTTTTATAAGATTCTCGGCGAGGCAACCGGCATTGAAATTGAAAGTGAAAGCGATCTCATGCCGCTTCTTATGGAGCTTAATGACATCAAGAGAAAATACAGCCGTATCGAGCACGCTCTTGACGAGGTTGAGGCTACAGGATATGGCATAGTAATGCCGGAGCTTGACGAGCTTACGCTTGAGGAGCCTAAAATTATCAAGCAGGGCGGTAAATACGGAGTCAAGCTTAAAGCGTCCGCACCGTCCATTCACATGATGAAGGCGAATATCAATACTACTGTAAGTCCGATTGTCGGAACAGAGCGGCAGTCCGAGGAGCTTGTGATGTATCTGCTGGACGGCTATGATGATAACCCGACCAAAATATGGGAGTCGAATATCTTCGGAAAGTCCCTGCATGAGCTGGTAAACGAGGGGCTTCATACAAAGCTGTATAAAATGCCTGTTGAGGCACGCATGAAGCTTCAGGAGACCCTTGAGCGTGTAATCAACGACGGCTGCAGCGGACTTATCTGTTTTATATTGTAAAGAAAAGGGACGGAAAAACCGTCCCTATAATTTTCATGTTATATACAGTATATTTGTAGGGGACGGCGTCCTCGACGTTCTCAAATTATGATTTACTACAAAATTAAGGCTTACCATAAAGGTAAGCCTTGAATTCTGATATTATACGATTACTTAACCTCAACAGTCCAGTTGAATGTATCCTCAATCTTGCCCCACTGGATGCCTGTCATTGTATCATAGAGCATCTGTGAGATATTTCCGATCTTATTGCCATTGATTTCCATAACCTTATCGCCCCACTTGAGGTGACCTACAGGAGAAATTACAGCAGCAGTACCGGTACCGAAAACCTCATCAAGCTTACCGTTATCGTAAGCGTCAGCAATTTCCTGAATATCAATTCTTCTCTCAGTAACCTTGAGACCCTTGCTGCGGCAAACGTCGATAGCTGATTTTCTTGTAATACCAGGGAGGATAGAGCCCTGAAGCATAGGAGTTACAACCTCGCCGTCGATAACGAAGAAGATGTTCATAGCGCCTACTTCCTCAACGTACTTCTGCTCAACACCGTCGAGCCAGAGAACCTGAGAATAGTTCTGCTTATGAGCCTCGTCCTGACCGATAAGGGAAGCAGCGTAGTTACCGCCTGTTTTTGCATAGCCCATACCGCCTCTTACAGCACGGACATACTTATTTTCAACGTAGATATTTACAGGGTTAAGACCGCTTTCGTAGTAAGCTCCTGAAGGGGAGAGAATGATCATAAAGAGGTAATGCTCGCCGGGCTTAACACCAAGGAACGGATCAACAGCGAAAATGTATGGTCTTATGTAAAGTGACTCGCCGTCATTTGCAGGAACCCAGTCCTTTTCGATTTTAAGAAGCTCCATAAGGCACTGCATACCGAGCTCAACAGGAAGCTCAGGGATAACGAGTCTTTCGTTTGACTTGTTAAGTCTCAGGAAGTTTTCCTCGGGGCGGAAAAGCTGGATTTTGTTATCAGCAGTTCTGTAAGCCTTGAGACCCTCAAAAACGGTCTGACCGTAGTGGAGGCACATAGCTGCCGGAGAAAGCTCAATAGGAGCATAGGGACGGATTTCAGGGTCATGCCAGCCCTGACCCTCGTCATATGGCATAACGAGCATATAGTCGGTAAAGATGTGACCGAATCCGAGCTTATCACCCGGCTGAGGCTTAGCCTTGAGGTTTTCTGCTTTTATGAATTTGATTTCCATATTATTCATCCTTCTTTAATAAAATATAGCTGAGAATTGCTTCTCAATTATTTCAGCTGTTGACTGAGAAATAATTTTTCTCAAACAGCCTTTTGCAGATTACAAGCGCAGCAGCTGTGAAACCGACTGCACAAATTGTAGCAGCCGCAGCAGCTGTAATAAGCTTTTTATTTACCATAATTTACTCCTTACATCATAAAATGCATACATAGTTGCTGCTTACAGAATATTATAACACATTTTCGTAAGAAATTCCAGAGAATTGAAAAAATTTTTCTGTGAAAAAATACACAAAACCGAAGGTGCGAAATAGTGCAGTCTGCACATTACGAGTCGTAAGGACGGACACGGAGCGTGATACCGATTTTATTTGCAAGCTCACGTGCAGCCTCGATTTCCTCTTTTGGAATAACATCAACGACTGACATTATAACCTCCGCAGCTTCAGTTTTTACGCAGTCTGAGGCGAATTTCTGCATAGCCTCGAAAGCGTCCCTGTATCTTGGGCGGGTAACTCTCATATATTCGTCCTTTGTTCCTGCGTTAAGGCTGACAGAGATTGTGTCGAATATACGGCAAAGCTCATCGGCGGCAGATTTTCCGTTGATAAGGTCGGCAAGACCGTTTGTGTTAAGGCGCAGAGGCGGACAGCCTTCCTTTGTTTTCATATATTCAGCCGTTTCCATAAGCTCTGCAAGGCGGAAGGTAGGCTCGCCGAAGCCGCAGAACACGATTTCCTCATAGGAGGCAAGGTTGCGCAAGTCAATATCTGCTTTGATTTCCTCCATTGAAGGCTCGTGCTCAAGCCACAGCGGGTCAGAGCCATATGCGCCGTCTGAATTATTTCTTATGCAGAACGTACAGGCGCAGGGACATTTGTTTGTAAGATTTATATAGAGCTTTGTTCCTATTTCGTAGGAAATTGTCATTGCTTTTTTCATAATTATACCTCCGTATTAATCAACATAAATTCTCGGAACTCGTTTTGAAATTCCGCAGACGACCTCATAGCCGATAGTACCATAGAGAGCAGCAAGCTCATCGGCGGTAATACGGTCATCGCCGTCTCTTCCGATAAGAGTGACGATATCGCCTGATTCAGCCTCAGCATCTGTGACGTCAATCATCAGCTGATCCATGCATACTCTGCCGATTATACGGCAGCGTTTTCCATGTACAAGGATTTCACCCTTTGAGGAAAGGAGTCTGGAATATCCGTCAGCATAGCCGATAGTAACCGTAGCGATACTCATTTCACGGTCGGCGACAAAGGTGCGTCCATAGCTTATGCAGTCACCCTTGCTGACTGTTTTCACCTGAGAAATTACAGCTTTAAGCTCCATAACAGGCTCAAGCCCCTCAGGAATAGCGAGACTGTAATCGGGATGGAGTCCGTAAATAATGATTCCGGCACGTGAAAGTGTGCTTCTTGGATTATTTCTGTAGCAGGTAGCCGCACTGTTCATGAAGTGCATATGCGGAAGCCTTATTCCCATTTCAACAAGCGTATCGTATGTATCTGTGATGAATTTTTCCTGAGCGTCGGTATATCTGATATTGTCGGGGTTGTCACTGTCGGCAACGGAGAAGTGGGTATATATACCCTCAATGGAGAGCCCTTCTATTTTACATAGAGCAGCAATTTCCTCCGCACACGACAGGGGAGTATCATGCTTCAGACCGATTCTGCCCATACCTGTATCTATTTTGACATGACAGCGAATTTTTTCTTTGCTTTTTTCGCAGAGAGCCTTGGCGTAGTCGGTTGAGACAACGCCCTGAATAATATTATACTGTGAGATTTCGTGAGCATATTCAGGCGGAGTATAGCCTAAAATCAGTATTTCAGCACTTGGGCAGAAGCCTCTTACGGATATAGCCTCATCAAGATTTGATACCGCAAAAAATTTAATTCCGCATTCTTCGGCAAGACAGCAGCAGACTTTTTCATAGCCGTGACCGTATGCATCAGCCTTTACAACAGCCATGACCTCGGTATTATCCGAGTTAAGCTGCTTTATCAGCCCGACATTCTTTTTAAGCTGTGAGAGTGATACCTCTGCCCATGCTCTCTTAAGATACGGTTTCATTTTCTACCATTTCCTTTCATTCTGTACGGCTTGCACCGGTTTATTAAAATTTAATTACAGCTTAAAAAAGCCTTGAAATATATTATATGATATGATATAATTATTTATTGTATGATACAGTCAGACGGAGGTGTTTTTATGCTATCCTCACTTGTTTCCGGAGTTCCCGTATATACGAAGGATAAGATTACTCCGGACCCGAAAAAAACAGTCTGTATTACAGGACATCGTGAAAAAAGCATCATTCCGTATGATGATAATCCGATTTTCAGAGAAATTACCGTTTCTGCGGTAAAGCTCATGCTTTACAGATATATTGATATGGCTGCGGAGCGTGGCTTTGATTACTTCATAAGCGGACTTGCCACAGGCACAGACCTATGGGCAGCTGAATATATCCTTGAAAAGAAGAAGCATAACAGCAGTATAAAGCTTATCGGAGCAATGCCGTATCTCCGTCATGCCGACTATTTTCCGGCAGATTATAAACGGATTCTTGCAGATGTGGAAAAGGGTGCGGATTATCTTGTAACAGTCAATGCTGACCCTGATATTATTTACAATAAAAGTCCGGAAGGGAAAAATCTTTACCGGGACCGTAATTACTATATGGTTGACCGTTCATCGGCGGTGATAGCGTTTTTCAACAGCGGTACCACATTTTCAGGAACAAGTCAGACAGTCAGCTACGCTTATCGTACCGGACGAAAAATCTGCCGCTTCGGAATGGACGATGTATACGGAATAATCGACAGCGCCGGTGCGGATATCAGGAGTATCAGCAGGGAAATAGCATTTCTCGGAAATGCATTTGATGAGCTTCCATGAATGCTCATGCTATCTATTATACCACAAATGCAGAATTTTGCAAGAGCAGGATTAAGTCCTTATTGCACAAAAATTCCTGAATTGAGAAATATTATATATTGTGGGTAATATATTTTTAAAAAACAGCTGTTCGTTTTCAACAGACTGTTGAATCCGATGTTTAAACACATTTTAATACTCACAAGCTGTTGAAAATGTTGAAAACGATGTTGATAAACGGTATTAAGCCAAAGATTTTTAACTTTTCACTACGGAAAATTATTTTTATTCATTTTCCGACGGATATTTTCATGATTATTCTTTATACGAATAGTTTATGATGATGTAAAATTACACAAAGTTTATATAAAAGCGACAGATGGATTTTGTACAAAAGGTATCTGAGATCTGTTGTCTTAACTAAACCATGAATTAAAACAGCCTGAAAGGAGATCAGCATTATGTCAGAAAAGAAAAAAGCCAAGAAAAGCGGACGTATAGCCGTACCTTTTCTTGTAACTATTTTTGTTGGACTTATTATTATCGGAGGCTTTGCGCTCTGGCTTTGGAACTATCTGGACTATGGCAAGGAAAAAAAGCCGCCTGTGCCTACTGCGAGAAATACCTACACAGCAACAAAAGAGGATAATCATACCGTGCTTTTTATTCTCAATGAGCCCGATAAGGATTGTTCTTCAACCTTTGTCCTCATGCGTTCACTCCCTATGAAAAAGAAAATGCTTTTCATAGGAATTCCGACGAATACAATTTCAGTTATTGATGGCGAGCAGCAGAGCCTTTCAGGTTCATATGAAAGAGGTGATGCGCCTGCCGCTGTGGCTTTTGTACAGGAAGCTCTCGGAGTAAGCATTGACAGATATATGAAGTTTGATTCGGATTCGTTCAAGAAGCTGTGCGATATTTTCGGCGGTGTTACATATCCTGTAGACGTGGATATTGCAGGTATCAGAAAGGGACAGGCGCAGCAGCTGAACAGTGTTCAGATAGAAAACTTTATAACATATCCGCTTTTCAAGGATGGTGAATCCGAGCGTGCATTTATAGCAGCGTCAGTCATTTCGTCCATGATAAATCAGACGGACGGTGAGCGTATTGCGGACAGCTTTGACCGTAATTTCGATATAATCATCAATATGACTACTTCCGATATTACCTCTGTTGATAAGAAAAACAGGGGTCCTGCCATCAAGGATATGTTCAGATACGGCAGCTCTTTATCCATTGCAATGCTGATGGACGGCACAATATCTGAAAAGGATTTCATTCCGAGCAGCAGCTTTATTGAAAATCTGCCCGACCAGTACTTTGAAGATCAGTGATATTAAACTCTGATAAACAGCAACAGATGAAAGGCGATATAATGAACAATATTTTTGATACCCATGCCCACTATGCAGACAGAGCTTTTGACGGCGACCGCGAGCAGCTTCTGGCAAGGCTTCCTGAGGAAGGCGTAAGATATGTTATGCTTGCGTCCTCGTCAGTGGAGGATACTGCAGAAAATTCAGCAATTTCAGAAAAATACAGATACATATATGCCGCAGCCGGAGTACATCCGGAAAGCGTTGATTCAACTCCCGATAATTACATTGATATTATCCGTGAGACAGCCATTTCAAATCCGAAGGTGAAGGCTATCGGAGAAATAGGTCTTGATTATCATTACGACGGCTACGACAGAGATAAGCAGATTGCTTTGTTTACCCGTCAGCTTGAGCTGGCTCAGGAGCTTGCTCTGCCGGTTATCGTTCACAGCCGTGATGCCTGCGAGGATACAGTGAATATACTGAAAAAGTACAGACCGGGAGGTGTCCTTCACTGCTTCAGCGGTTCAGCGGAAACAGCTGAGGAGATTGTCGGAATCGGTATGTATATTGGCTTTACCGGAGTTCTCACCTTTAAAAATGCAAAAAAAGCGCTTCGTGCGCTGGAGGCTGTTCCGCTGGAAAGATTGCTTCTTGAAACGGATTGTCCGTATATGGCTCCGGAGCCGTTCAGAGGAAAACGCTGCGACAGCTCCATGATAAGATATACCGCTGAAAAAGCGGCAGAAATAAAGGGCGTTTCTGTACAGGAGTTGCTGGATATTACCTGTAAAAACGCCATGACGTTCTATAACATTCAAGAGGTTTGATTCATATGTATTATTGCTGCGGAATTACCGAAAAAGGTGTTATGCCTCATAACGAGGATGCTATGCTCATAGACGGAAGCGTTATAGAGGCGGGCTTTCATGAACATAATACCGAAGCTCCGTTTATTGCTGCGGTATCGGACGGCGTTTCAGGTGAGCGCTCCGGCGAGCTTGCGTCAAAAATGTGTCTTGAGCTTATAAGTGATATTGCTTACAGCAGTAAGGTCAGACTTGAACAGCGACTGCACGGAGTTCACAATCAGCTTGTTGAGTATGGCTCTGCAAATCCTGAGAATCATAATATGCAGGCCACCTTGTGCGGATTTGCTGTAGACGAAAACGGAAGGATTCTTGCCTTTAACGTGGGAGACTCCCGTCTTTACCGATTCAGGGAAGGGCGTATAAACCAGATTTCCCGTGACCAGTCTCTTGTTCAGCTTCTCTACGAGGAGGGGACTATTACCCTTGAGCAGAAACGTACTCATGTCCACAGGAATATTATTTTCCCTGCACTCGGCAATGTGACTACAAAGCCCAAAATTGATATTGCTCCGATAGACGGCGGAATGGAATACGGTGACGTGCTGCTTTTATGTACGGACGGGCTCTCGGACTATGTTTCGTCGCTTGATATGGAGGAAGTCCTTGAGCTGCCGAAAAGTCTGTCCGACAGATTGAATATGCTCGTGCAGAAAGCGCTTGAAAATGGTTCAGAGGATAATGTAACTGTTATTGCAGTTGTTTACTGCGGATAAGCGCTGCGTTGTGTAAGCCTTTTTGTAGAGACACGGCGCACCGTGTCCGGATTTTAAATAAAAAAGTCGGGCGACCATGAACCATTGGTCGCCCGTTTTTATATATTTTTTTACAAAGGTATGCTCAGTTCAGCACTAATTCAGGGTAACAGGCAGGCCATTGATTTCGATTGTCGGGTCGTCGATATCAATAAGGAGGCATCTTCTGCCGTCAACAACGCTTGTACGTACCTTATCAGCTGCGGAGGGCTTGATGTTTACAGTTATTCCCGGAGAGGTCAGGACAGTTCTGGTTTCTATGAGATTAGCCGCTGTAAGCGGGGCTGTACCGCAGACCTTTTCATAAACAGGTTCCACCATCTGTACACGTTCTTCGGGCACTCCGATATCGCTGAGGATTGTTTTGAGTCTGGAGTTGTCGATAACGGTTTTATCGGTATCATCCTTGTTTTCTTCAACGACCTCCTGAAGCTTTTCGTTGACAGTTTTAATCAGCATATAATCGAGGTCATCGCCGACTACGCTTTTAAGGATATTCTGGAAGCTTGCTTTTTCATTTTCAGCTGACATCACAAACGTACAGCCGAGAACATCCTCAACAATTGAAATATTAGGCTTGTTTGCCGATTTTGTGTAGTACATTACGTGATTTATATCCGTACTGCGGTTGCTGAAAACAGGGTAAAGGAAGCCGTCGGAGGGCGATTTGCTTATAATAAGCTCGGTGTTGAGCTTTTTGGTGATTTCGTTATTGAAGGAGTCAAAAACGAAGCCGTCGGAGCTTGTATTTACAGGACAGATTGCAGTCAGCAGATAGCGGTAGATTTCGTCCTCGCCCTCAGCAAATTCGTCGTTTTTGTCTTTTTTTCGGATAGTATAGCAGCAGTATGCGGTGATAACTGCAAACGGACCTTCATATGTAATATTATTGGCGATATGGTTGAGGAAGTCCTCGCAGACCATTTCGTCCTTCAGCTCTGATTTAAGCAGTGAGTAGAGGATATTCTGCGGCTTGCCCTCCTCATAAGCCTCGTTGGGGAATTCATATTCCACAAATGATTTTCCTACGTTGGTATTGAGGACTTTTTTCAGGGTTTCGTCGTAGACATCATGCTCAGCAACTGGCATGGTAAGGCAGGAGTTGATGTTATGATAGCGCAGATTTTTCTCGGCGTCCACAAAAGCTGTGAGTATACGTTCCATGATAAAAAATCCGCTTTTATCGGAGAAATTCTTTTTTATTTCAGCTGTTTCCTTTTTGTTCATTGTATTAATCCTTTCCTTGCTTTGATATAGTCTATTCAGATATTATAGCTTATTTAAAGAAAAATTGCAAGCGTTCAGGAGGGAATATCTGTATAGACGTCAAACAGAAGTATGTCAGATGCTGGTGGGTTTGTAATATATGTTTATGCAGGATTAACATTGTTATCTATAAATTTTCGTTATGATATACAAATATTCGTCAGGAAAAAAATATTTTCTTCACTTTTTTTAACAGATATGATATAATATTATTATATGTGAGCCTTGCAGGAGGTGAAATTTTCTTGAAAAGACTCTATATATCTGACCTTGACGGTACACTTCTCGGAGCTGATCAGAGAATATCCGTAAAATCGTCAGAAATTCTCTGTTCTGTCATAGCAGACGGAGGATACTTTACCTTTGCAACAGCAAGAACAGCAGCCTCAGCAGTTAAAATAATGGAGACTGTTCCTGTGAATGTGCCGTGCATATTAATGAACGGAGTATGTCTTTATGACCTGCAAAAGCGTGAATATGTCCGCTGCGAATATATTCCTGCTGAAAAAGCAAGAGAGATATCACAGTTTTTAGATGAGCATGATATGTGTGCCTTTATGTATAAAGTCACCGGCGGAAAGCTCTCATGTGAACATACGGGACTTGGGAATGCTGCTATGCGGGAATTTTACGAAATGCGCAAAAAGCGTTATGACAAGCCTTTTGAGCAGGTTGAAAGCTTCCTGTCTGCATCTACGGATGAGGTTATCTACTTTGCGCTTCTCGATACTCAGGAAAAGCTTGAGCCTGTAAGAAGGGCGGCGGAGTCGATTGACGGTCTGAGATATGAATATTACCGTGATATTTATAATGAAGAATTATGGTATCTTGAGATTTCGTCTGAAAAAGCCTCAAAATACAGCGGAGTGCAGTATCTTCGTGAGGAATACGGCTTTGACGAGATAATTGCTTTCGGAGATAATTTCAACGACATACCGCTGTTTGAAGCAGCTGATGTGAAAATAGCTGTGGAAAACGCAAAGCCGGAGCTTAAAGCTGCGGCGGATATAATAATACCATCAAATAATGAAAACGGTGTTGCAGTATGGATTGCTGAGAATCACTTTGGTGAAAGCTGAGCAGAATACTGCGTATCAATAAAAACGGAAAGGAATCTGATAAGATGAAAAAATTAATGCTTGGAAATGAAGCCTTTGCAAGAGGACTTTACGAGGCAGGATGCCGTGTAGTATCGAGCTATCCGGGAACTCCCTCAACTGAAATTACTGAAGAGGTTGCTAAATACGAGGAGATTTACGCTGAATGGGCACCGAATGAAAAGGTTGCAATGGAAACAGCTCTCGGAGCTTCAATTGCAGGTGCAAGAGCGTTCTGCGGAATGAAGCACGTAGGACTTAACGTAGCTGCTGACCCGCTCTATACGGCTGCGTATACCGGAGTAAATGCAGGTCTTGTAATTGCTGTTGCGGACGATCAGGGTATGCATTCCTCACAGAATGAGCAGGATAGCCGTCATCACGCAATTGCAGCAAAGGTACCGATGCTTGAGCCTTCCGATTCAGGAGAATGTAAGGATTTTGTAAAGCTTGCCTTTGAGCTTTCTGAGCAGTTCGACGCTCCGTTTATTGTAAGAATGTCAACACGTGTAGCTCACTCACAGAGCATTGTTGAAAAGCTCGACAGACAGGAGCTGCCTTTAAAGGAATATACAAAGAATCCTCAGAAATACGTAATGATGCCTGCATACGCAAAGGGCAGACACGTTTTCGTTGAGGAAAGAACAAAAAAGCTTGTAGAATACGCTGAAACATCACCTCTCAACCGCACAGAAATCTCAGATAAGGCTGAATTCGGTGTAATTACAAACGGTGCCGCATACCAGTATGTAAAGGAGGCTCTCGGCGAAAGAGCTTCTGTGCTCAAGCTCGGAATGGTAAATCCACTTCCTGTAAAGCTTATTCAGGATTTTGCCGCAAGATATGAGAAAATATACGTTATCGAGGAGCTTGACGGCATCATCGAGGAGCACTGCCGCAATATCGGCGTGAATAATGTTGAGGGCAAGTCTGTCTTCGGCTACATAGGAGAGCTTCCGCAGTCTGTAATTGCTGAAAAGCTTCTCGGAGAGAAAAAGGAGTTTGCAGCTCTGGAGGATAACATTCCTGTAAGACCACCCGTTATGTGTGCAGGCTGTCCTCATCGTGGACTGTTCTACTGCCTGAAGAAGCTTGGCGTTACAGTATCAGGTGATATCGGCTGCTATACTCTCGGAGCTGCCGCACCGCTTAATGCAATGGATACAACTATCTGTATGGGTGCGTCGATTTCGGGACTTCACGGCTTCAACAAGGCAAGAGGTGCAGAGGCTGAGCACAGCAGTGTTGCTGTTATCGGAGACTCAACCTTCATGCACAGCGGTATGACAGGGCTTGTAAATATCGCTTATAACAATTCCAACTCTACAGTTATCATTCTCGATAACTCAATCACAGGTATGACAGGTCATCAGCAGAATCCTACAACAGGAAAGAATTTAAAGGGTGACCCTGCCGCTGCCGTTAATCTTGAGGAGCTCTGCAAGGCTATCGGAATCAAGCGTGTACGTGTTGTTGACCCGTATAAGCTTGCTGAAACCGAGGCTGCAATCAAGGAGGAGCTTGCTGCGGACGAGGCTTCTGTAATAATCTCACGCCGTCCGTGCGCACTTCTCAAGTACGTAAAGCACAATGCTCCTGTAGTTGTTGACAGTGATAAGTGTGTAGGCTGCAAGATGTGTATGAAGCTTGGATGTCCCGCTATTTCAATGAAGGACGGCAAAGCAGTTATCGACCATACACAGTGTGTAGGCTGCGGAATCTGTCAGGAAATGTGTAAAATCGGTGCGATAAAGTAAGGTATTATACTATGGAAATATATCTTGAGTTTGAAAAATGGCTTGATAATCTGCTTGAAAATAACGATATGCCAGAGGCTGCCGTTGCTTTCAACTTCAATATCTACGAGGAAGAGGACGAGACTTATGGCGTTCAGCTTATAGCCTCTGACGAATTCAGCGAGGACGACGGCGGAGACTGGGCTTGTTCCGAAATATGGTCATCCGAGGAGGATATCTTCTATATCGACCATTCCGACGAAAAAGACGCTGATTATGAGCGTGGACTTGAATTTATCGGCGGTCTTATAGAGGCTTACCTTGAAGGAGGCAGATACAGAAATATTCTTCTTTCTGCAAAGGCAGTCGGAGCAGGGTTTATTGACGGAGATATATCAATTTTATATAAAGAATAACCATAAAACAGGGGTGATGATAATTGCTGAGACTTATCATCAGAAGACTTATAAGATTGTTTGGGGCACAATATTTAGCAAAATCCGGAACAGAAATATTCCTTAAAGGAGTAGAGGAGCTCAACGAGTATGAGTTTACAACGGATGAAAACGGTAACAGGATTCTTATAAAAAATGAAGAGCAGTCTGAAGAAGATAATGATGATGCATTTTTTAATGAAAGCTCAATTTACGCTCTTCGTCAGCATTATGAGATAAAAAAACACATGGAGCAGGAATATGACCGTATGCGTCAGAAGACATATGTTTACGAAGATGATGACGCTGAAATGTCGGAGCTTGAATTTGATATACCTGAAGCTCCGGAGGAAGAGGAGGAAGAACAGGTTGAAATGGAGTCAATCTGATTTTTCCGGAATAATCCTGCAATACAATAAAGAGAAACTGGAGGAAATATAATGGAAACAAAGTCAATTATGATAGTAGGAGTAGGCGGACAAGGTTCACTGCTTGCTTCAAGACTCCTCGGCAATGTGCTTCTTGCACAGGGATATGACGTAAAGGTGAGCGAGGTTCACGGAATGTCACAGCGAGGCGGCTCAGTCGTTACATATGTAAAATACGGCGAAAAGGTTTATTCTCCCGTAATTGAAAAGGGCGAGGCTGATGCTGTTATTTCGTTCGAGCTGCTTGAGGCTGCAAGATGTCTGCCATACCTTAAAAAAGGCGGTCATCTTATTACATCAACTCAGAAAATTGCACCTATGCCGGTAATTACCGGAGCTGCTGAATATCCTGAAAATCTCGTTGAAAAGCTTGAGGCAGCAGGTGCGGAGCTTGTTGCGGTTGACGCTCTCAGTCTTGCAGAGCAGGCAGGTTCGCCAAAGGCTTCAAATGTAGTGCTTATGGGAGTTCTTGCTTCACGTATGAATTTCCCTGAGGAGCTCTGGCAGAAGGCTATTGAAGAATGTGTGCCCCCTAAATTCCTTGAGCTTAACAAAAAAGCGTTTGAGCTTGGAAAAAATGCGTAATTGAATTATATTTTATATATACTGGAGGAATCATAAATGTCAAATTATTGGAATGAAGAAATCGAGTGTATGTCCTATGAGGATATGCGGAAGCTTCAGAGCGAGCGTCTTGTGGCTCAGGTAAAGCACGTTTACGAGAATGTGCCGTACTACAAGAATCTCATGGACGAAAAGGGTGTAACTCCCGATGATATCCAGTCTGTTGACGACCTTCATAAGCTTCCCTTCCTTACAAAGGCTGACCTTCGTGATGCTTATCCCTACGGTCTGCTTGCAAAGCCGCTTTCTGAATGTGTAAGAATCCAGTCCACAAGCGGTACAACAGGCAAAAGAGTTGTTGCATTCTATACCCAGAACGATATTGAGCTGTGGGAGAACTGCTGCGCAAGAGCTATTGTTGCTGTAGGCGGTACAAAAGAGGATGTTTGTCAGGTATGCTACGGCTACGGTCTGTTTACAGGCGGTCCGGGACTTAACGGCGGCTCACATAAGGTAGGCTGTCTTACACTTCCTATGAGCTCAGGCAATACTGAAAGACAGATTCAGTTCATGACAGACCTTGGTTCTACAATTCTTTGCTGTACACCTTCCTATGCGGCTTATATCGGTGAAACACTTCACGAAATGGGCTATACAACAGATGATATAAAGCTCAAGGCAGGTATCTTCGGCGCTGAACCATGGACAGAGGAAATGCGTCATGAAATTGAAAAATCACTCGGAATCAAGGCTTACGATATCTATGGTCTTACTGAGACAAGCGGTCCCGGTGTAGCTTTTGAGTGCTCTGAGCAGACCGGTATGCATATCAATGAGGACAACTTCATCCCTGAAATCATTAACCCTGACACAGGCGAGGTTCTTCCTGACGGCGAGGTAGGAGAGCTTGTATTCACAAGTATTACTAAGGAGGCTTTCCCGCTTCTCAGATACAGAACCCGTGATCTCTGCGTGCTTTCAAGAAAGAAGTGCTCATGCGGAAGAACTCTCATCAAGATGTCAAAGCCTATGGGCAGAAGCGATGATATGATGATCATTCGTGGAGTAAATGTATTCCCGTCACAGATTGAGACAGTTCTCATTGAGCAGGGCTATACTCCGAACTACCTCATTGAGGTTGACCGTGTAAACAATACAGATACTATTGATGTCAATGTCGAAATGAACCCTGAGCAGCTTTCAGATAAGGTAAAGGATATGCAGCAGCAGGAAAGAGCTCTTGCAGAAGCAATGAAGACTATGCTCGGAATCAATCCTAAGGTTCATCTCGTACCGCCTAAATCAATCACAAGAAGCGAGGGCAAGGCTGTACGTGTAATCGACAGAAGAAAGCTTCATGATTAATTGGAGTTGATTTGAATGAAAAAATTTCTATCTGCGGTTCTTGCTGGCATTATGTGTACAGTCTCATTTACAGCCTGCGGAGATAAGGCAGATGATGAGAAAAAAGACGGAGGATTATCCACCAAAGTCGACGGCGAATATGTTTCTATAAGGCCATTTAATGGAAAAAAAGAAGCTTTTGAAAATGGCATTGACGAAGGAATAAAATATAGCATAGTGCTTGTTGAAGATCATGAGAAAGACAATAACGGAGAATATAATCCATATGCTATAAAGTTCTCAGATGGTGAATTTCTTATGCCTATTGATGATCTTGGTAATGGTTGGATGTATTATGACGGAACATTTTCTGTTAAAAACGGAAAAATAAAGTTTTCTTATGAAAATCGTATATTCTCGGGCAATGGTTCAAAAATAAATATTAAAGATGAAGTAGAATATGATGCGGATATTGCACGCGGAACTTCGGAAAAATTAGAAGGCTTATCAAAAGAAGAGAAAAAAGAATTAATAGAACAGGAATTACAAAAATTACATATTCAGTCTGCAGTTGAAATAATGCAGAAACTGAATGAAACGGGTTCATACGTAAACATAGTTGCACCAGCTATGAATTTTAATGATAAGTTTAATAGTTTTTCAATTTTCCCGTATATTCGTTATGTACCTTTACCCAAAACTAACTATGATTATCCCAATATGCTCTACATTATTGAAGATTTCCTCTGTGGAGATACTTATGGTATCGAACTTGATGGAAAGTATGAGAAGGGCAAGGATTTTATTCTGAAGCATGATATTGAAGATGTTATCAGAAATGATGAACAATCATCTTTTTTTGGACTTGAGGATACAGACAAATCTCTTCAAAGAAACATTGAAATTGCCAGAGCCCAATATGACTGTGATGATGTTGAAACAACAATAGAATTTTCTGACGGCGAGTGGGAATGGTTCAACGCCGACGGCGGACTTATCAACAACGGCAAATACGATGAGAGTAAGGAATATCCCGGACTTATCATGATGTGTCTTGATGAGGATTCAAAGAATTGTCCGGAATATGCAATAGATACTCCGCTTTGGCTCTATATAGCAGATGACGGAGAAATATATTATCCCGGATATGTAAAAATGAATTAATTTAATTAAAAGGAGGAATAATAATGACAAATGTAAGACAGATTTCAGTTTTTGTAGATAACAAGCCAAATCAGCTGGCAGAGGTTATGCAGCTGCTTAAAAACAGCGGTATCAATCTCAGGGCACTGAGCCTTGCTGATACAAAGGATTTCGGTATTCTTCGCATAATCGCAAACGATACAGACAAGGCAGTAAAGACGCTCAAGGAAAATTCATACGCTGTAACAGTTACAGAAATCCTTGCAATCTCTATTCCGGATTCACCGGGTCAGCTGAGCCGTGTGCTTGATATTCTCGGCGCAGAGGGCGTAAATCTTGAATATCTCTATGCATTTACCGGAACATCCGACAGATCAGTATCTTTCGTTATCAGAGTTGATGATAATGCTCACGCAGCAGACTCTCTTACTAAAGGCGGAATTATCCAGCTTACCGAAAATGATATTGCTGAAATGTAAATGTTTCACAAAGTAGCAATGTAAATTTAAATTTATTTTGAAAACGCTTGACAATTTACGTAAAAGATGTATAATAAAATATATGGTATTTTACGAGAAAATTGTCTGACAGGAGTGGTTAAAAATGGGTATTCTCGATAAATTCAATGATGCAAGCAAGGGTGTTTCCGAAAAGGCAAAAAATATGTCTGAGGCAAGCAACCTTAAAAGAAAGATTCTTTACGAGGAAGAAAGAATTGTTGAGATTTTTACTGATATCGGTAAGAAGTACTACAAGAATCCCGGAGAGGATCCGGCAGCTCTCAAGGTTCTCTGCGATGATATTGATACAAGACGCAGAAGAATCAAGAAGATGAGATTTGAGCTTAATCAGATCAGAGGCTACAAGATTTGTCCTAAGTGTGATGCTGAGGTTAACGAGCGCTTCCAGTTCTGCGGAAGATGCGGCGCAAGACTTCCTGATATTGAGGACGAGGACTTTATGTCACTTGAAGCAAACGACTATTATACAGAAAGCAGCAACAATTTCTTTAACGCAGATTCAAATAAGAATTATTAATTACAAGGGCTGTTCTGAGTAAATCGGAACAGCCTGTTTTTTAGAGGCTTATGAGGATAGTGAGATATTTTGCGGAGCTTATTCCGCTTATTGTGTTTTGCAGCATAATTCCGCTCTGGAGTATTGCAAAAGCTTCAACAGGCATAAAAATAACAGCTTTGATTTTACTTTCAGCGGTATACCTTTGGACGGTTTTACGAAAAGATAAGGATTCTTCCGGCGGTAAAAGACTGAGGCTGCTTAAAAAGGGAAGCAGGCTTGTTCTGCTTGCGCTGGGAGCGATTGCTGCTGAAACAGTTATTCTGCCGGTATATTGCATCAGAAGCTGTGAAAGCATTGTCAATGGTGTTTTTGCTGTGCTTATGCCTGTAATTGCAATCGGAATCATGTGTTTTTGTGGTGTTGTCTGCATTGCAGTCGGTTCACGTCAGATTAAAGTGAAAAATCACATTTTTATGCTGACTCTCTGGTGGTGTCCGATTCTGAATATAATCCTGCTGAGGAATTTCTGTCAGACTGCAAGACGTGAATATGTGGTGGAATGTGACCGTATCGAGCTTGAAAATGCCCGTGCGGAAAGTCAGATATGCCATACAAGATATCCGCTGCTTATGGTTCACGGAATATTTTTCCGTGACTGGCAGGTATTCAACTACTGGGGAAGAATTCCTGCCTCGCTGATTCGCAACGGTGCAGTTGTGTACTACGGAAATCAGCAGTCTACAAGAGCGGTTTGCGACGGCGGAAGGGAAATAAGGGACACAATTTTAAAAATCCTTGAGGAAACAGGTGCGGAAAAGGTCAATATAATCGCTCATTCAAAGGGAGGACTTGATTCACGCTATGCAATAAGCTGCCTCGGAATGGACAAATATGTTGCAACGCTCACAACTATCAGTACACCGCATAAAGGCTGTGATATGGTTGATTATCTTCTTGAAAAGCTTCCGGATTGGCTTGCCGGAGCTATTGCAGGGCGGTATAACAGGATTTTTTCAAAGCTTGGTGATAAAAATCCTGATTTTATGGCAGGAGTACGTGATCTCAGCGCTGAACGTGCAAAATCGTATGATAGTGAAATGCCCGATTCACCGCTTGTTTCCTACAGAAGCGTAATGTCGGTGATGAAGTCGGCACGCTCCGCAGGCTTTCCGCTGAATGCAGGATATATGCTTATAAAAAAGCTCAACGGTGCAAACGATGGTCTTGTCTGGGAGGAATCAGCAAGACACGGTGCGTATCAGCTGCTTGAACCACCATATAAAAGAGGTATAAGTCATGGCGATACAATTGACCTCAAGCGTGAAAATATCAACGGCTTTGACGTAAGGGAGTTTTACGTCAATCTGGTGAAAAATCTGCGTCAGGAGGGATACTGAGGTGCGTCGCTGTCAACATTTCCTGCTGCGGAGTCTGAAAATCTGTTCCGTATCAGCATACAGAGATAATACGAGGGTATACACAGAATAAACCATAAGCAGGTAAAGGGAAGACAGATTTGTCCGAGTATATTCAGCGGCATATCGGAGTAATCCCATACATTCCAGTGCATAATAATATTATCGAAGATTCCGACTGCAAATTCAACAGCGGTAATCAGCAGGCTGCCGATAAAGCAGCTTTTTATCAGAGTCATGGTGCGCCGGTTGTTGATTGCATAAAGGATGGCGAGAATTGTACCGCCGGTCAGCGACATTGTCCAGTGTGTATAGCCACGGCTGACAACCTCAATCAGACTGTAAAGAAAATAGCCCATAAGAAAAGCAAAAAGGTGCTGTGAAAGCTTCATTTCAGATACCTCGTTTCGTTTTTAGCTATTGTTTACACATTTTCAAAAAATATACATTACGCTGAATACGGCATTTTGCCGCAGCAATAATTACGGAAGGTGATAAAAATGCGTAAAAGCTGTATATTGCTTCATATTTCAAGTCTGCCGTCTGAATACGGAATAGGCAAAATGGGGCGTCATGCCTTTGCTTTCGTTGATTTTCTGAAAAAAAGCGGAACAAAGTGCTGGCAGATTCTTCCTCTTTCACCGACAAGCTATGGCGATTCACCATATCAGTCTTTTTCAGTAAATGCAGGCAATCCCTATTTTATTGACTTTGAAATCCTTGAGGGTGACGGACTTCTTGAGCGCCACGAATTTGCTGCCTGTACATGGGAGTCTGAGCCTGATAAGGTCGATTACAGCATCATCTACAACAACTGCTTTGAGGTGCTGAGGATTGCATATTCACGCTTCAAGCCGTCACGTTTTCCTGATTACAGGAGATTCTGTGAGAATAATAAGTCATGGCTGGATGAATATGCGCTGTTCATGGCATTGAAGTCAAAAAACGGCGGAAAAGCGTGGTACGAGTGGGATACTGAGCTTGCACTGCACAAGGCAAAGGCACTGACTGCTGTAAAAAAAGAGCTGAAAAATGAAATCGGCTTCTATAAATTCATACAGTTTGAGTTTACACGTCAGTGGACTGAGCTGAAAAAATACGCAAACGACAGCGGAATTGAAATTATCGGTGATATACCGATTTACTGTGCCCTCGACAGTGTAGAGGCGTGGTCGAATCCTAAGCTTTTCTGGTTTGATAAGAATCGGTGTCCCGTATCGGTTGCAGGCTGTCCGCCCGACGATTTTTCGCCTACAGGTCAGCTCTGGGGCAATCCGCTCTATAACTGGGATTATCATAAAAAGACCGGCTATGAATGGTGGATTAACCGCATAAAGACTGCAACAGAGCTTTATGATATTGTCAGAATTGACCATTTCAGAGGCTTTGAAAGCTACTACACCATTCACTTCGGCAATGAGGACGCAACTGTGGGCGAATGGAAAAAAGGACCGAACCATGAGCTTTTTCGTCTTGCAGAGGAGAAGCTTGGCAGGCTGAATATCATTGCGGAGGATCTGGGCTTTATAACGCCTGAGGTGCGGGAAATGCTTGATAAATGCGGCTATCCGGGCATGAAGGTGCTTCAGTTCGGCTTTGACGGCAGTGAAAACGAGCATCTGCCGCATAACTTTAAAAATACGAATTGCTATGCATATACAGGTACTCACGATAATGAAACCCTTGTAGGCTGGGTGGGGACGCTTTCTGCAAAATCGCTGAAATTTGCAAAAAAGTACCTGAATGTAAGCAAGAAGAGTGAGATTCCGATGGCTGCCGTCCGTGCGGCATGGGCAAGCGTTGCGGAGGTTGCGATAGCTCAGATTCAGGATTTTCTCGGAAGTGACGCTTCGGGACGCATGAACAAGCCTTCAACGCTTGGCGGCAACTGGCAGTTCCGTACAAAGGAAGAGGATTTCACACCAAAGCTTGCAAGGAAAATCAGAAAGCTGAATAAGCTCTATAACAGATAGAATCGATTTCGTATTGGTATAGTGGCAACATACCCTTATATATGGAGGAAGAAAATGGATAAGAATGTATTTATGGGAAAATTTACAGCACGTCTGCCGCAGGACGTGAAATCAGCATCTCCGCAGCAGCTTCATAATGCGCTCGGAGATACGGTCATGGAGCTTTATTCCGACAGATGGAATGCAAGCCGTGAAAATCACCTCTCAAAGAGACGTGCGGCATACCTCTCAATGGAATTTCTCGTAGGCCGTGCGGTATACAACAATCTGCTCTGTCTTGGCATTTACAAGGATGTTGAGGAGATATTTGCACAGCTCGGACTTTCTCTTGCTGACCTTGAGGTAATCGAGGATGCCGCTCTCGGAAACGGCGGTCTCGGACGTCTTGCAGCGTGCTTCCTTGACAGTGCGGCAACTCTCGGACTGCCTCTTGACGGCTACGGAATCCGTTATAAATACGGACTTTTCAAGCAGAGTATTGTTAATGGCTTTCAGCAGGAGGATATCGACGACTGGACAAAATACGGCGATTGCTGGTCGAAGCGCTGCGACGAGGATACAGTATTTATTGAGTACAGCGGTCAGACCGTTAAGGCTGTGCCATATGATATGCCTGTATTCGGCTGCAAGACTGAAAATGTCGGAACACTCCGCCTCTGGCAGGCTGAGCCGGTGAAGGAGTTTGACTTCGATACCTTCAATAAGCAGAATTATCTTGAAGCCTCAAAGGAAAAAATCTATGCCGAGGATATATCACGTGTTCTTTATCCTAACGACGATACTGACGAGGGTAAAAAGCTTCGTCTCATGCAGCAGTATTTCTTCAGCTGTGCGTCACTTACAGACATTATAAAAAAGCATAAGGCACGTTTCGGTACTCTTGATAATTTTGCGGATTACATTTCCGTCCAGCTCAACGACACTCATCCTGTAATTTCAATCCCCGAGCTTATTCGTCAGCTGGTTGACAACGAGGGCTATACCTTTGAAAAAGCTCTTGATATTGCCAAGAAAGTATTTAACTATACAAACCATACCATCATGCAGGAGGCTCTTGAAAAATGGAGCTGCCGTCTTGTTGAGGAGCTTCTGCCGAGAGTTTACGAAATTATCATTATGATTAACGAAGCTCTCATTGCGGAGCTGTATGCCCGTGACGTGCAGAAGGAGACTATCGGCAAGCTGAAGGTCATCAAGGGAGACCTTGTTCATATGGCTGACATGGCGTGCTATGCATCAAGCCACATTAACGGAGTTGCGGAGATTCACACTCAGATTCTCAAGGACAGTGTTCTTGCCGATTGGTATAAGCTCTATCCTGAGAGATTCCGCAATGAAACAAACGGAATCACTCAGCGCCGCTGGCTGGCACTGTGCAATATGGAGCTGTCCTCGCTTATCACAGAGCTGCTTGGTACGGACGAATGGGTGATTAATCTCAATAAGCTCAAAGAGCTTGAAAAATATGCAGACGATGAAGCAGTCCTCCGACGTTTCATAGACATCAAGCAGTGCGGAAAGGCACGTCTTGCAGACTTTGTAAAAGAGCATGACGGTATTGAAATATGTTCTGATTCTGTTTTTGACATTCAGATCAAGCGTCTCCACGAGTATAAGCGTCAGCTGCTGAATGCTTTCTCAATACTGTGGATTTACTATGGAATCAAGGACGGCTCAATAAAGAATTTCACGCCCACAACCTTTATATTCGGAGCTAAGTCCGCTCCGGGTTACAGACGTGCAAAGGCAATTATAAAATATATCAATGAGATTGGAAGAATTGTTTCGTCCGATCCTGAAACCCGTGATCTGCTGAAGGTAGTCTTTGTACAGAACTACAATGTTTCCTATGCTGAAAAGCTTGTTGCAGCCGCAGATGTTTCCGAGCAGATTTCCACCGCAGGAACTGAGGCTTCAGGTACAGGCAATATGAAGCTTATGCTTAATGGTGCAGTAACACTCGGTACATTTGACGGTGCAAACATTGAAATCGTACAGGAAGCAGGGGAGGAGAACAATTATATCTTCGGTGCAAGGGTTGAGGAGCTTGAGAAAATTGTTCCGGAGTATGACAGCCGCAGGCTTTTTGCAGAAAATGCGAAAATAAAACGTGTTGTTTCCTCGTTGATCGACGGAAGCGTTTCCGACGGAGGCAGCGGAGATTTCCGTGAGCTTTATACCTCGCTGCTTGACGGTGCAAGCTGGCACGCTCCAGACCATTACTATCTGCTTGGAGACCTTGAAAGCTATGTTGAGGCAAAGCTGCGCTGTGTAAGTGATTACAGTACAGACAGACTTGCGTTTGCAAGGAAGCAGTGGCTGAATATGTGCAATGCAGGAAAATTCAGCTCTGACAGAACAATTGCCGATTATGCGGAAAACATCTGGAATATCAGATAAAAATGAGAGCCTGTGCAGATGCACAGGCTCTCTAAGTTTTAGTATAAATAATCTTCCTCGTAATACTCGTCATAATCATCAGAGAAAGGATCGTCGAAGCCTTCCTCAAATTCTTCATACATTGAGTCTACAGCCTCATCAATATCAGCGGCGATAAATTCCTCGTCAACGCCTAATTTAACAAAGAGACCGGTCAGGTAATCAGCCATCTCCTCCTTGGAAACGTAATCGCTCAACGGAATATTCTCTGAATTTTCAACATCTATCATTAATGATTCGTCTTCAGAGGGGATATCAATTGTGCAGTCGTCTGTAGTGGAATAGCTTAATGTGACAACGCCGTAATCGGTATCGTCAACAATAATCTGGTAAGTAATATCCTGAGATTTGCCGTCGGAGGTGAAATCGAGCTGAATCGGATCGACATCAGGAACGATTAATACTATATTTCCTTCGATATAGCACATTTCCTTGTTTACAATTTTAAAGTCCTCAAATTCAAGTGAAAGGTTTGTAGTTTCGTCAACCCATATTTCTTCGTAATCGTCGGTTGCTTCGTCGTACTCATAATCGTAGTAGCCGTCATTAACGATTACATCAATTGAACCTGTGTACTTTTCGTTGTCGCCCGTAGCGTAAAGCTCAGCTCTGAATAACTCCTCACCGTCTTCTTTATAGTAAACCTCGCCACGGACCTTGTCGTCGTCTATGCCGAAAATTGCTGACATACAATTATCGGAGGATTCTTTAAGGCTGAAGCCTCTGATAGTACCTGTAGGGTCGATATAGGTTTTGAAGGTTAATGAGTAATCATCGTCCTCGTAATCTTCATCCTTGTAGTCTTCATCTTCGTAATCTTCGTCCTCGTAATCTTCGTCCTCATAGTCTCTGTCATAGTCCTCGTCATCATCGTAATCATCATCATAATCGGACTTGATATCGTCTATAGACTCATCGAAGAATTTCTCATACTCGTCCTCTTCAACGATACCGAGCTTATCGATAACAAGCTCAGTAATGATTTTATCGTCACGAAGCTCCTCAAGCATATTTACTGCAATTTCTTCAAGAAGCTCATCATCAAGCTTGACGCTTACAACAGTATACTTTGTTTCGATGTCGCAGATTTTAATGTCCTCGCTTTTTTCGAGCTTTACCTTGTCAATTGATTCATTCCACACATTTACATACTTGATGATTTCGGTTTCGAGATCCGAAGGTGAGAGATATTCGCCCGGATCCTCAAGAATATCCATATATGCATCCATAATAGCCTGTGTTTCCTCGTCCTCTTCTTCAAGAGCCTCATTGAGGTAATCACCCATTTCAAAGCCGAGGTACTTTTCGGTAAGCTCAGGGATACGCAGGAAGAAATCAAAATTTTGTATATCCATAATATATTCAAGTGAGGTCAGGCGTTCATCGTTTACATCTCCGTAGAGGTTAAGCTGCATAACGCCATCCTTGAATAAGGAGTCTATTCCGAGCTTGTAATTTTCGTTTTTCTCGACCAGATTTATAATCTGCTGATATTCGGGGTCATCAGTATTCTTGTAATCGGAGCCGAGGAGAGATTTAAGGAATTCGTCCTTGGCTGTTTCCGAGGGTACATACTTTATTGAAGCTGAGCTCTGCTGACCGTTTTTATAGCGGTCGAGAGCTGTGCTGTATCGGGCACTGATTTTTTCTGCTAAGCGCTGAGCGTTCTTTTCATTAACCCATGAGTAATAATTCTGAGGCTTCATTACACGAAGTCTTACCTGATTCTGTACTAAATCAGAGAAATTGAAAGCTGCAATACCGCCTCCGATAAGAGCTACAGCTGTTACACCGCTGATAATAGCAATTTTCTTGCCTTTTTTCTTTTTTGTGACAGTTTCAACTCCCGAAACTGTGCTTGTGAACTCACCTGCAAACTCTGCAGGTGCTGATTTTTTCTTCTTGAACATGATAAATCCTCCTTTACTGTCATAACAATAAGCTTTAGTCTTTTAACCCATAAATGGACTTATTTCTTTCTGTTATGGTAACACAAAAAACTGAAAAAGTCAATAAAAATTCCTTATTTTTACCGATTTGTATAATATTTGAAATAACAGCGCAATATTATCATTATTTGTAAATACTTCTGCTGTGTGAACAGCTTTTAAGGCAATATTACACAGATTTTATGCGAATGATACGCAAGCAGATTTCGTACAAAGCCGCAAGACGGGCTTTGTGCGGTATTGCATTGAAGATATGCGGAGTATAAATTTTAAAAATCAGTTGAATTCTTTGAATGATTATGTTATAATGTAAAGAGTAATCTTTTTTCGGGGATGTTTTCCGATAAAAAATACGGCATAACTGTGCGCCGTTCAAGGACAGTTTCCGCTGAGGCGGATTGGAGTAGCTATGAATATTTCAGATTTTTTGATAACAATGTCTCAGAATGCAGATATTGAACAGACTACGCTTTTCCCGTTTCCATTCAGATATCATATTGCTTTTGCCTGTATTGCTCTGATTTTCTTTGCATACAGATTTATCCGTGACAAACAGCCATATCAGGCGATACTTGCTGTAGCAATACCTCTTTCTCTTGTAATTTCGGTTTCTGAAAACAAGACATTGTTCTATATAATCGGTATTGTTGAGCTGATTCTGCTGATTGCCGCTTTTGTTACGTCAATTGTTTTCAAGAAGAAAAAAAATGTTGCTGAGTCTGAAGCTGCGGCAGAAAGTGCTGCTGAAGAGGCTGCCGGAAATACAGACGGCGGAGAGGAGTAAGCCTTGAAGATAGCAGTTCTCGATTGGTATACGGTCAATATAAGCGGTGACGTTTCTACAGCTGAGCTTGAACAGCTCGGTGATGTGAAGATAATTCCGCTCACCTCTCCAAAGGAAGCGGCGGCAAATATCGGTGATGCGGAAATTGTACTGTGCAACAAGGTCCTGATTACAAAAGAGGTTATGGACAGCTGTCCGGATCTGCGCTATATAGGACTTTTCGCCACAGGCTTCAATAATGTTGATATAGAATATGCTGCGAAAAAGGGGATTACAGTCTGCAATGCGGGACAGTATTCCACAAATGCGGTTGCCCAGCAGACCTTTGCCTATATTCTTGACCGCTTCAATCGTATCAGAGACTATGATACCGCTGTGAAAAACGGGGAATGGGAGCGTTTTCCGTCATTTTCGTATTTCCCGATTCCTACAGCAGAGCTTGCAGGACGTAATCTTTCAATAGTCGGTTACGGCTCTATCGGACATAAGGTTGCTGAAATAGGAAGCGCCTTCGGAATGAATGTCATTGTAAGTACAAGAACTCAGCCGCAGAACTGTCCGTATGAGGTCACAGCAATTGCTGAGGCTGCAAAAAAAGCAGATGTCCTTACATTTCACTGCCCTCTTAATGAACAGACGAAGGGGATTGTCAATGCGGAGCTGCTTTCACTGATGAAGCCAACAGCAGTTCTTATCAATACAGCGAGAGGCGGCATAGTGAACGAACCTGACCTTGCTGACGCTCTCAACAGCGGAAAAATAGCAGCAGCTTATCTTGACGTACTCGGTAAAGAGCCTATGTCACCGGATACTCCGCTGAAAAATGCGAAAAACTGTGTGATAACCCCTCATACAGCATGGGCACCTCTTGAAACGAGAGAACGCCTTGTAAAAATAGTATGCAGCTGCATAAAGGCATGGCAGAACGGTCAGCCAATCAATAAAGTTAATTGAAAGAAGTATTGAATATGAGAAATATTTCCGAAAAAAAGCGAATTGTAATAAAGCTTGGTACATCTACACTTGCGCATAAAACAGGCAAGCTTAATATAAGAAGAATGACTAATCTGGTGAGGATTATTTCTGACCTCCATAACTCAGGACGTGAAATCATTATGGTCTCGTCGGGAGCTGTGGGGCTTGGTGCAGGTAAGCTCGGACTGCCTGAAAAGCCAAAGGAAACACGCATGAAACAGGCGGTAGCTGCTATCGGTCAGTGTGAGCTTATGCACATATATGACGATATGTTTGAAAAATACAGTGTCACTATCGCACAGATTCTTCTCACAAAGACCATTATCAATAATCCGAATCACTGCAGCAATTTTAAGAATACTGTAGAGAGTCTTATAAGTATGGGCGTTATTCCGATTGTGAATGAAAATGACACCATTGCAATTGATGAGCTGGAGCTTGAAATCGGTGAAAACGACTCCCTTTCAGCACTCGTTGCAGAGCTTTCGGGAGCTGATCTGCTTCTGATTCTTTCCGATATTGACGCTCTTTACGACTCGGATCCACGTACAAATCCTGATGCCAGACCAATAAGCGTGGTTGAGGAAATTACTCCCGAAATCGAACAGGCAGCAGGCGGTGCAGGTACAAGTCTCGGAACAGGCGGAATGTCCACGAAAATCAATGCAGCTAAAATTGCTGCAAAGGCAGGAATAGACATGGTTATCATGAACGGCAAGAATCCTGAGCTGCTCTATGACCTGTTTGAGGATAAGGAAATAGGTACTATATTCAAAGCGTAGTTTTCAGGGGATTGCCCCTGTATCAATAAATTGAGGTGATTTATATGAGTTATACAGAAGAACTTGGAAAAAAAGCCAAAGCAGCCGAAACTGCTGCGGCAACAGCTTCGACATCACAGAAGAATGAGGCACTTGCAGCTATTTCCAGAGCACTTATTGCCAATAAGGAGCTTATAATTGCAGAAAATGCAAAGGATATCGCAGCTGCAAAGGAAAACGGTATGTCCGAGGCAAAACAGGACAGACTCAGACTCGACAGCAGCCGTATTGATGGTATTGCAAAGGGCGTTGATGAGCTTATTGCACTCGGCGACCCTATCGGTCAGATAGTGGATGGCTGTACACGTCCGAACGGCTTGCAGATAATAAGAACCCGTGTGCCGCTTGGCGTTATAGGTATCATATATGAATCACGCCCGAATGTTACAGTGGATGCTGCGGCTCTCTGCCTTAAGACAGGCAACGTCGTTATACTCAAGGGAGGCAAGGAGGCTATAAACTCCAACATCTGCCTCGGCAGGATAATGCGCAGTGCCATTGAAGAAGCGGGACTCCCTGCGGATATTATACAGATAGTCGAAAATACCGACCGTGAGACTACAAATGAACTGATGCGTCTCAACGGATACGTTGATGTTATTATTCCTCGTGGAGGCGCAAATCTTATACAGGCTGTTGTGAGAACAGCAACTGTGCCCGTTATCGAGACAGGTGCAGGAAACTGTCATGTTTACGTTGACAGCTTTGCTGACCTTGATATGGCTGTGGACATCACTGATAACGCTAAAACACAGCGTCCTTCTGTCTGCAACGCAATCGAAAGCCTGCTTGTACATAAGGATATCGCCGAAAAGTTCCTGCCCATGATTTCAGAGCGCTTCAAGGCGCATGATGTCAAGCTGTATGGCTGTGAGAGAACTGCTGCTATCCTCGGAAGCGGAGTCGAAATCGCCACCGAGACTGAGTATGCAACAGAATTCAATGACTTTGTAATAGCAATAAAGGTTGTTGACAGTATCGACGAGGCTATCGCTCATATAAGAAAGTACAGCACAAGACATTCCGAATGTATAGTTACAGGCTCGCTTGAAAACGCTCAGAAATTCCAGAAGCAGGTTGATGCAGCTGCTGTATATGTGAACGCTTCCACAAGATTTACAGACGGGGGAGAATTCGGCTTCGGCGCTGAAATCGGAATATCCACTCAGAAGCTTCATGCAAGAGGTCCGATGGGACTTGCAGAGCTTACAACGGTTAAATATCTGGTTAACGGAAACGGTCAGATAAGATAAATAATTATTTGAATTTATTTGGAGGTCGGAATGGCTATTAGAAAAGATCTGGACGATATGCTCAACAACCTGAAAAAAGGCGGAGAAAGCATGGCGCATCCCGAAAAAAACAGCTCTGAGACTAAAAATGCACTGCAAAGAAAAAGCGTTTATGATGATATGTCGGTTGATGACCTGCTGAGTGCTCTGACCAGCGAGAAAAAGACTGCTTCGGCAGAGCAGCAGCTTTCAGATATTCTTTCGGAAACTGCCAAGGAAGTCAGTGTGCCGGAGATAGTTCCCGAAAAGGCAGAGGAGATTACAAAAGCTCCTGAAAAGCCTGCACCTGTAAAGAAGACGGTATCATCTGAAAAGAAAAAGAAGAAAATTGTAATTACAGGTGACCTTCCCGATTATGAGGCTATACGTCAGCAGGAGCTTGAAAAAGACCGAATAGAAAGAGAAAAAGCTGCGGACGCTGCAAAAACAGCTGCTGAAAAGGCTGATGAGCATACTCCTGTAGAGGCTATTGCCGCTGAGGCAATTGAAGCTGCTGCCCGTGAGGCGAAGGAGCTTACTGTTGAGGAAGCTTCTGCGGTTGAGGAGATTTCTGCTGCTGAGGAGAAATCAGAACCTGCGGAGCATATAAGTGAGGGAAAAAAGCAGAAAAAGGGTCTTTTCTCTAAGCTGAAAACTGCGCTGCATACTGGAGAAACTGACGAAGAGACTGAGCCTGTAAAGGAGACCGAGGACATTGCAGCTGACATAGCTGAAGAAGCCGGTGCGGTAAATGAGACGGTTGAAGCAGAGCCTGTATCCGAGCTTGAAATGCCTGAGGAAGAACTGCTGACTGTGCCTGAAACAGGAGATGAACCATCGGCAGACGAACTGCTTGACGCAGCAATTGCAGCATTGAAAAGCACAGAGCTTGTTTCTGATATCAGTCTGACCGAAGCTGATACTGAGGTATCTGAGGCTGAGACGGAGCAGCCAGAGGAAGCTGCTTCTGAAAACAGCGATGCGGTTGACAGCCTCATTGAGGAAATGCGTGAGGATGCTGCCAACGCAATTGCAGACCTTGAAAAGCCAAAGGAAGAACCTGAGGAGGAAAAGCAGCAGCCTGATAATGAAGAAACAGAAAATGCTGAAAATGAGGCGGCTGAGGATGATAAAAACGAGAAAGAAAATCAGCCGCAGATTGATGTAAGCATAGACAGCGGTAAGAAAAAAGGCAGAGTTACAGCTGCTCTTGAAAAAATCCTCCATGAGGACCCGAAAGCTATAATTGATGAGCGCAGCGAAAAAACAGAGGACGACGAAATTGATATTGCTGTTGAAAAAAAGGATAAGTCGGCATTCAAAAAGAAGCTTTATACTGTTCTCGGAGTTGTATTTGCAATTTTTGCGATTATCGGAGTCATAACGGTTGCAGGCAAGGGCATAAAAATGATACGCAGCTTTACGTCCGGAGAAGTGCAGAAGGACGGCTTTACAGAGATTATCTATCCGGCGGTTATTATGGATATCGAGTCATTCAATAACCCGTCTGAGCTGACCTCGGAGCAGATTATCACTGCTTCAATCTGGTCAATTATCATGTCGGATGAGAGAATTTCAAAATACGAGCAGATTGCAGGAACTGATACAGTATCAATACCTGCTGTGGACGTGGAGGCACGTGCAGTTGAAATTTTCGGAGAGAATCATCAGCCGTTCAATCATTGTACAGTCGGAAATATTGAATCCAGATTCTTTTATTCCGAGGGTGCGTATAATGTTAAGGTAAAACCGATTACATTTACATATTCACCCGAAATCAAGTCGATAGTAAAGAGCGGCAGCGAGTATACTCTTGTTGTTGACTATATCGAAGAGCTGCCTGTATGGATGGAGAGGACTACTGCAAAATCCGTAGAATTCAAGCTTACTAAAAAGGATAACGGAGAATATCAGATTAATTCCATGAAGATTATTTTCGTTAAGAGTAATTTATAAACAAAAAGCCAGACATTACGTCTGGCTTTTTGTTAAATAAATTCTGCTTATTCCTGAGTTTCGGGAAGCTCGTTAATGAGTCCGAGCTTATACTTCTGAATTGCCAGTGCGTCCTTGTTTGTTACACCGTCATTATTTCCGGAAACATCGGCATTTGCTGCACCAATATCTGAGAGAACATATTTATCGGGATTTGCAAGTGACTGCATGATGATAACAGCGTCAGCCATGTTTATTTCGTCATCGCAGTTGGCGTCGCCGTACATAGTCAGAGGTGTGCACGATGAGGTAGGGTTTTCAATATCAGCTGAGTAAACATTTGCATACATTGTCTCAGCCCAGAGCTTTCTCATTGAATCATAACCCTCGGAGCTTGGATGAACGCCGTCACCGCTGAGACCGTCGGGATTTTCACGGAAAAACTTATCAAAGTCAGGACCTTTTATAAGCTTATCGCCGTACTCCTCATAGAGCTTATCTACCATTGCGTTATAATCGTCCAGATAGGTGTTTACACCGCTTTCCGCAGCGTAAGGAATTTTTGGCAGTACAGGTGTTTTTCCTGCGGTGATAATAGCGTCTATCATATATTTTGTGTTATCGTAATAATTCTGAGCGCCTGTCTGATTACCCCATGCGTCGTTAGTGCCGTAAGCAATGCTGACGAATTTTCCGGGATATGTAGAGAGCCAGCGGTCGATATTATTTTTTCCGTCCTTACTTGTAATGCCTCCGATACCGCCGTTTTCCTGAATCGGGAAGTAACGTGCGTCGAGCTGATTCACATAGGTTGCAAAGCCGGTGCCATAGCAGTTATTCATACCGCCTGCAGTGATAGAATCGCCTAAAAACAGCCAGCTGTCAGTAACTCCGTCCGATACGTTATGGATATCAAAATTTATGCTTGTCTGTTTACCTGCTGAACCGTCAGCCTTTGAGATGTTCATGCGAATCCAGTTATAGCCCTTCATATCAACCAGATGCTGGCGTGAGCTGAGTGTGTTGTCTGTTACTGTATCAACCACAACCCAGCCGTCTGTCGGATAAGCGCCGCCTTCGGCAGCATTGACCTCAATTGTATAATCAGAAGGCTCCATGTTGCGTGAAACATAATTTCCTATCACATCGTATGAGCTTGTGTTGTACCAGACAGCCATGATCTGCTTCCTCTGCTCTTCGGGAACAGCGGAGAGGTCGTAGGCAAGATAATCCGGAGTTGTTCCGAACCAGAACGAGAAATAGTGCTCATCATTAGCTGCTGAGGCTGTTGCAGGATTTGCTTCAGAGTAAGCAGGACAGTTGCGGCTTATAACCGGATTTGGTGTCATATCTGCATAGGCTGAAAGAATTCCTGTGCAGGGGACTGCAAGTGCGCATGAGATCATAGCAGATAATGCTTTTTTTAAAGTTTTCTTCATTTTAATACTCCTTTCGTTAAGGAAAAACCGCACATAGTCTTTAAGAAGCAGACAGGCGGACCTTGTGCGATGCTGCCTTAAAATTCTTGTTTTTATTATAGCACGATATATAGCGGTTTTCAAGCAAAAAAATGGTTTGTTGCATGAATTGATTATATTTTTTATTTTTATTGATGCGCTATTGATTTTTTTAAAATCATGTGGTATAATATTACAGTAATTTATGCAGTGGTATCGAAGTGGTCATAACGGACGTGACTCGAAATCACGATGCCCCCTGAGGGACGTGGGTTCGAATCCCACCCACTGCGCCAGATTTAAGCGGATTCTGTGAGGGGTTCGGAATGCGGACGAAATGGTCAGTTGACCTGACAGACACATATGACCGTCTTATGCGGTGCTTTAAAAGCCGAATCCCAATATTTCCGCAGTTTTTTTACAGGAGAGCAGTCTCTGCAATTTTATATTTTCGGGGCATTAGCGCAGTTGGGAGCGCATCACACTGGCAGTGTGGGGGTCAGGGGTTCGAATCCCCTATGCTCCACCAATGGGATGTTATATTAAAAAAAGAGAGCATAAGGCTCTCTTTTCTTTTTGTATGGTTGGTTTCAAAGCATTTCCGATGTACAGAGAGCTGTTTAAGCGAGTATATAGTTGTACATATATAACAATCAAACACTTGGATTATACAATGGTGTTGTGCAAGTATACAAAAGTACATTTGACGTGCAGCGTTTTTAATATTTCATGCAATTGTTGTTTATGTAAAGCGAAACAGATCAGACATAAATGAGTGCACATAAATTTTGTTGCGATCAATCTGAATTATGGAGGAAAAGAAATGACCGCTGAAGAAACATATAATCTTATGCAGGATAATCCTGATAATTTGTACAGGACCTTGCTTAAAGAGCTTGGACGGTATGTATATGTCATAGTTTTCAATAAGCTCAGAAGCTGCGGAACAGATGAAGACGTAGAGGAATGCGTCAGCGATGTTTTTGCGGAGCTGTTTATAGCTGTTGAAGACGGTTATGCACAGGATGTAAAAAAGCTTGCTGGAACTATAGCAAAACGTCGTGCAGTTGACTATTACCGTAAGCTTTCAGCTTCGGGAAGAAATACGGTGTCTGTCGACGATGAGGAGTTTCCTGAGCTTGCAGATCAGTTTGATGTGGAGAATATATCGGAAAGCAGAGAAATAAGGTACATTCTGCTCAGAGAAATAAATTCTCTCGGCGAACCCGATTCCACTATTCTTATGCAGAAATTCTATTATAAAAAAACATCTGCCGAAATAGCGAAAACAGTCAGAATGACAGCTTCATCTGTGCGTTCACGCTGTACAAGAGCTATGGAGCGTCTCAGAGCGTCACTTTCGGCAATAGGTATCACAAGGTAAGGGGGTACAGTTATGAGTAAAAATAATATTTTTGATTTTCTTGAAAATTCAGAGGAAGCTGAACTTGAAATGATAGACCGTCTTACCCCTGATTTCAGCGATGAGCAATTTGAAAGAATACTTAAAATGAGTAAAAGGAAGAGAAATAAAATGAAAGAATCAAAAGAAAGAAATATAAAAGTAAATTCCAATAACGGAGGAACAGTTTCAGGGGTAGAGGTATATAAGCGCCCCGCATGGATAAGACCGCTTTTAACTGCCGCATCTCTCGTGATACTGACATGTGGCATTGCATTCGGATTCCATCTTATGAGACCTTCGGATTCTCCTGCGCCTGTTATTGAGCCGAATATGCCGTCAACCACTGAAACCACTGCAGTCACTTCTGATGTAACAACAACTGTAACAACAACTACAACTACCCAACCGTCTCAGGATACTACAGATACATCGGTTGATGAAGCAGATTACAAGGCTGAATGTGAAAATGCAATGAATGAAATCAAAAGAAAAAATCACGAAGCTATCGAGTTAATAGCTAACATCAGCGACCATCTTGATATGAACGATACAGTTACAGTTGATGTCCACGATGAATACAGTGATCCCGGAACCGAACCGATAATAAACGATTATAAAGTCACATATGCACGTTATATAAATCCGAAGTTCGGTTCACTTGATGAAATCAGAGACTTTTATATTGAATATGCCGTAAAATATACTTGTGGATCGGATTGGGAGTATACCGGATTGGATATGGATAGTCAATATGTAAAACGCTATTTTGATACAAGAGTACAACCCGGTGAAACGATAAAAATAAACACTTGGAACAAATATGATACTATACCTCTGTATACAGAATATAACGGCAAGATTTATAAATTAGTTGCAGATGCTCCTACAGTTGCTCAAACAGATGCTGAATACTGGGAAGAAGTAAATAACTCCCCATGCCATGAAGTACTCGGCGATTACTCTGCTAATTATTTTGAAATATACCGTATTTACTATTTTCCCGATAGTCCGGACGGGGGATACGGTAATATAGTCCCTGTAAAGAAAGAAAACGGAAAGTGGGTAATATACAACAGTCTTGCGAAGGAAATGCCTGAAGAGTTATGGCGTGAATTATGCGAAGAATATGAAAGTAAACAGCAGTGATGCTGATTGCTGATAACATATCTGTATAAAACAGC
>JAGBIH010000026.1 GCA_017935095.1 Ruminococcus sp. | reverse complement strand
TGAACCGTCAAGCAAGGCGGCAAGTTTTGCCTTATCACACAGGGCAAGGATTGGCGCGTTGGGGTCAGAAATAACGCCGTCCAACAGCTCCTTTGCCGCCTCCTCATAATGAGGATTGTGCGTCTTGGGGTATGGGCTTTTGCGTCTTAAACGAACGTCCTCGGGCAGTATACCCTTTGCCGCCTCTCTTAGGATATTCTTTGACACGTTATCCTTATTCTTCATCTCCCACGGGATATTCCACACATACTCCACAAGACGGTGGTCACAGAACGGCACACGCACCTCAAGTCCGCTGTACATACTCATACGGTCCTTACGGTCAAGCAGAGTCTGCATAAACCAATCTGTATTCAGACGGGTCATTTCCTTCATGCGTGACTCGGTTTCATCATCGGAGGGCAGCTTCATTGCGGCATCGGCAGTCCTGCGGTATGCGCTGTAAACATAATCATCCGCATCAATTTTCTCAGCGTAGTAGTCACAAAGAAATCGCTTGCGGTAGGCTGTACTCTGCGCCCACGGAAAACCGTCTGTCATTCTGATATCCTTATCACGATACCATGGATATCCTCCGAAAAGCTCATCAGCGCATTCGCCTGAAAGTGCTACAGTACCGTATTTCTTTATTTCACGGCAGAACAGAAGCAAGGAAGCGTCAACATCTGCCATACCCGGAAGTCCTCTTGCCTCCACAGCCTCATCCAGCGCCGCAACAAGCTCAGGTGTATCAACTACAGTCCAGTGATGATTTGTACCCAGATATTCTGTCATGCAATTGATATATTCAGGGTCACTGTCAGGCTGAAAACGGCTTTTCTGAAAGTACTTGTCATTGTCACGGTAATCAACTGAAAATGTATCGAGAATCCTCCCCTGCTTTCTCAGCTCTGACGCAGCAACTGACGAAATAAGGCTTGAATCAAGACCTCCCGATAAAAATGTACATACAGGAACATCCGATACAAGCTGTCTGCGTATCGAATCGAGAACAAGCTCACGGACGTGCTCAGCTGTTTGCTCAAAAGTTTCATTAAGCTCATATGCACGCAGCTGCCAGTATTCATGCAGCTTCAAACCATCAGCCGTGTAAAAGCCGCACCAGCCTGCACAGATTTCCCTGACCCCTCTGATAACTCCACAGCCGGGAGTACGCCCGGGAGCCATAAGCAGGAGCTCTGCTGCTCCGGTTTCGTCAATTTCGTGCGGAACGTCGGGATGCTCCAGCAAAGCCGGAAGCTCTGACGCAAAAATAAGTTTATTTTTCCCCTGATAATAAAACAGCGGCTTGACTCCGATGCGGTCACGTGCAAGGAACACCCTGTGTTTTTCCTCATCATAAACAGCAAAAGCAAAAATTCCGTTGAATCTGTTCACACATTCTTCACCCCAGAGAACATAGCTTTTCAGGACAACCTCAGTGTCGGAATGAGTTTCAAATTCAAAATTCTTTTCCAGCTCTTTTCTCAGTTCATAGGTATTGTAAAGCTCACCGTTATAAACAATGGTATATCTGCCAAAGCTCATTGGCTGACGTCCACCGGCAATATCAATAACCGCAAGCCTTGTATGAATCATTGCCGCTTCACGTGCCAGAACAATCCCACGCTGATCAGGTCCTCTCCTCACCAGCGCTCTCTGCATATTCTCGTATATCTTCATATCAGCACGCATATCCTCGGCGAAGCTTATTGCTCCTGCAATTCCGCACATATAAATACTCCAACCGCTTTACGGCATACGGCACGCCGTATTTTCACGCTACATTATATGCCGCACTCCGCAATTTGATACGGATAAAAGGTCAGATAACACAAAAAGGAACACCCTTAAGGTGCTCCTTCATATTATCCGACCATTTATAATAATTTTAATTGAATGTATACGGCAGGGCATCACATTCACCAAGAATATATTTTTTCAGAATAGCAGCATCTGCCGAAGCAATAGTGCCATCCTTCATAACATCAGCACTTTCTATTTGCTTGTCATTCAAAGGAAGTTCATTTCTGAGATACTTGTTGATTGCAATGTAATCAAATGAATTTATTTCTCCGTCACCATTGATATCTCCTGATGATTTCGGGATTATTTTATTAGACACGATAAGCTGCTGTCCCTGAAGATCCCCGTTATAGGCTACAAAAAACTGTTCCCAGTACCATTTGAATTCACTGTTCGGCTCGTAACACAAACCAATTCCGATATGAGTAAACTGCGGATTTATGATAGTATTCCAATGGTCAGGGGAGTTTTTCCAGTTCTCAAAAATAATCTGCGCATCACTTGTACCCGCAGCAATATTTTCAGATACTCTTGTACAAGGAACAAGATTCATATCAAGTGCCGTACTGAACTTCTGACCGTCAGGACGTGTATGAGAAAACGTAACGATACATTCTCTTGCGCGCACATTTGCTACGTCGCAAAGATACGGAACAAGATAGACGGGATTAAGTCCGAATTCAGCTCTTGCATCATTCACAAGAATGGTCATTTCCTTAACCAGCGCGTTCATATCGACCTGTTCCTCACCTGAGGAACGTATCGGAAAATTAATAATGCAGCAAATCGAAAGAATTGCCGCAGAAATTATTGAAATCATTTTTTTGCACATACTCTTCAAGCCGCTCATACTATTCACCTCTTCAAAATTATTCTATCTGTAATATTATTGTTGAATGCTTTATATGTATTTTAGCATATTTCTATATGATTTTAAAGGGTTTTCAGCCGTTTTCAGCAATTATCACAACAAAATTCTCTGATTTGCACAAAACCAATTATACATATAGTAGAAGAAAATATGCTTTATCCATTAGATTAAATTTAGCGGTTAAATCGTTTAAACTTGTCCAATCAATGGCTTAACAAAAACATAATTTAAAGCAAAAGTTTCTCATATTCAGCCGCAAAAAAGACTGCCGGACACCGGTCCAGCAGTCACTATTTCCTTTTTTCTCTGAGCTTTTTGAAGAAATCCGACAAAATTTCCGAACATTGCTCCTCCATAATTCCTCCGGTAACTGTCGGGCGGTAGTTATACGGAAGCTCAAACATTTTCTGTACCGAAACCGCCGAGCCGCTTTTATAATCGTAAGCACCGAAAACAACATCATCGATACGAGCATTGATAATAGCTCCGCAGCACATCGGACACGGCTCAAGCGTGACATAAATTGCACACTGAGGAAGCCGCCAGCCGCCAAGAGTCCTGCACGCCATATCTATAGCCATTATTTCCGCATGAGCCAGAGCGTTTTTCGCTCCCTCACGCAGATTCCGTCCCTCTCCGACAATCTCTCCCGTAGTTTTTCTGACAACAACCGCCCCTACAGGAACCTCGCCTTCGTCATACGCCATTTTAGCAAGCTCAAGGGCACGCTCCATATATTTCTCCATACCCTGCTCCTTACAGTACAAGTCCTATAACAGCTTCAAGAATACAAATTACTGCAATAATAGCAAATGGAAAAGTTTTTAGCGCCAGCGAAACACGTTTAACCGGATTAATCTCAGAGTGATATCCGGCAAGATACGCTTTTCTATTACGTCCTTTTGTACAATAAACCGAAAGCGCCATAATTGTACCGATAACAAACACCACAAGCATTATTGTGTTGCGGGTAATAAGCATATTCGACGAAGTATCACCTTCAAGTATAATAATCGCAAGCTGATACATTTTAAAAATTATACGGACGAAAAACGCTGTAATAATCGTACCGCTCCTCAGCATTCCGACTGACGCTGTAACCGAAACAAGAACAGCGGCAGGCATCTCAAGAAAATCCCTTGTCAGAAAACCCATTACAACTGTGGTAATCACTAAAGCAAACATATCGCCGAACTGTCTGAGTGCTGCAAAAACAGCGCCTCTGAACAAAATCTCTGTCATTATCGACAGAATGACAACATCAAAAACCGTATAAATAACAAATTCCGTCTGTCCCCATACCGAAACATCCATATTGATATTATTGAAATATGTATATATTTCCTTTGTTTCGCTTGAGTAAGCAGCAGGCAGACAGCTTATAGTGCAGACAATCAAAGCAGCGCCGATTGCTCCGATAATTTCCCCTGAATCATTTACAGTACTCATAAACTCAACCTTAAAAGGCATTTTCAGTTTTTTATGCAGATATATCGCAGGAACAACCAGTCTTAATGCTGCACATCCGATAACTACAGCGACAATTTCCACACTTCCTCCATATAGCGAGGAATAGAAAAAGCTTGTATGTACATTAACGCCAAGAAATTCAAGTACATAGATAAACAGCTTACCAAGAAGATTATCTATTGTGATAATCATAAGCATTGCCATGCCGACGATATGCATAATCTGGCTTATTGTATTTTTTTCACTGTCAGCGGCAGAACGGTTTTCAAATCCACGGCTGTCGTAAAAAACGCTTTCCTTTCTGTTCATTTCAAAATTGAAAGCATAAGGATTATCCTTTTTTCTGCGCCAATGCCTGAACTTTTCGTTATACACGTCATTTTGTGAAGAATAATCGAATTCATCAACCACATTTATTATAGCGCATTCATTTTTTTCTGCAATTTTATTCATTCTGCCACCTCCTTTGAGCAAAAATCCTGAACCCTTCCACATAATTCAATTACCCAATATAATTTTAACATATACCATAACTACCGGTGTTATTATTTTAGATTTATTTTCTTAACAATATGTTAATGTGTAATATGTTTTAAGTATCGCACGAACCAAAATTAAAAGGGCGGAAATATCCGCCCTTAAATATCAATACTTAATTCTGTGCCTCATTGCCCTCCGGAACTACGTTCAGGCACAGCCAGCCACACCAGTCGGTATAGTATTTCGCAAAAACATGAACACCGTCATTGGTCAGTTCGTTTCTGAGATTGCCGTCTCCATCATCAAATACCGGATTTACATTGATATAGAAAACCTTCTCATAATCGGCAAGCTGTGATATTCTTTCGTTGAGAACATCAAGTGCCGCATTGTTGATGACAGAAGTCTGAGAAAGCTGGGTAACGTGCAGGTTTGCCTGAAGATAGATAACCGCATCAGGCTGACAGCTGCGTATTTCATCCAGCAATGCTCTGTAGGCTGTCATTGTGTACTCAATATCATTTCCTACCTCATTGATTCCGAGCATTATATAAATCTTGCCGTACTGATTTGACGAAAGCTTTGATGTAAGCGCACCGCCTTTGATATGCGAGCCATAAAGCGTTGAGGCAGAATACCCGATATCACAGTAATAATCCGCATTTTTAAGAGTACCGTATTCATAAATTCCGACGGTACGTGAATCGCCGATAAATAACGCATCATCAAAATAAGACGGCTCGGCCTCAGTATATTGGAAAGTGATGTAATGCGGATCAGCCTCCTGGGTATTCGGTTCTGTGGCAGGCTCATCTGTCGCTTTTTCACCTGTCGCAGGCTGCACAGAAGAATCGGATGTATTCTCCGAAGCAGGTTCTGAAGTCTGCGGCATCTCGTTCTGTGATGGAATTTCGGCGCCCTTATGAATATCTATTTCTATGTCCTTTACAGGTGCCGGTTTCTCTTTTTCTGCACTTGTTGTCCATATCTGCTTGAATATAATAGGCGATGCCACAAGACAGGTCAGGATAAGCAGAATTGTATATGTGCATTGTTTTATTTTATTCATTGTTCTCTCCTCTTATTCTTTTGCTCTGCCAACTAAACCATGTTGTCAATACTATCCGATCAGAATCTGAAATACATAAACGGATCGTTCATGCCTTTATACATACAATAAACCGACATCCAGAAAACAACAAGGAGAATAACGATTCCGAATAGTGAATCTTTTATTTTTTTGTATATCATCTCCGGAATTCTCGTGGAGAAAATCAGTCCTGCGATAAAGAATTTCTTATAGATATCCCAGTACTTGATGTAATCCTGTTCAAACACCGCAGCATTTTCTTCCTTGAAGAACGGGAAAAGCTGTCTGAAATAGATGCCGAGCTGATGAAAATCAGTAACAGCAAACAGCAGCCATGTCAGCGGAATAATCAGAATCATATAGCAATGTCCGACAAGCTTGTATTTATTCAGGAATTTACCTGTCCAGAACTTTTCACTCATTATAATAGCAAAGAGCACAAGCCCCCAGATTATGAAATTCCAGCTTGCACCGTGCCATAGTCCGGTAAGCAGCCACACCACAAAGGTATTTCTAAGCATTGCGGCTTTTCCCTTGCGGTTTCCGCCAAGCGGAATGTATACATATTCTCTGAGCCATGTACCGAGAGTAATATGCCAGCGTCTCCAGAATTCTGTCATAGTCACCGACATATAGGGATAATCAAAGTTTTTAGGAAGCTCAAAGCCCATAATTCTGCCAAGGCCTATCGCCATGAGCGAATATCCGCAGAAATCAAAATAGAGCTGTAAGGAATATGCAAAGATTCCCATCCATGCAAGCTGCGTGGAAATACTGTCGAAGCCGATATCGGCAATCTCGCCCCAAAGACCGCCAAGACGGTTTGCGATAAGCACCTTATAACCGAGACCTATGGTGAAAGTTTTAAGACCATCCTCCACCTTTTTGATATTGTGGGTACGCACTCTGAGCTGAGCCGCAACAGTATCGTAGGTTACAATCGGACCCGCAATAAGCTGCGGAAACATACTTATGTAGGCTCCGTAATTAAAAAGATTCTTCTCAGCCTTAGCCTTCTTCCGATAAACATCAATTATGTACGAAACATTCTGGAAGGTATAGAAGCTTATTCCTATCGGAAGAATAATATCCTTTACTGTAAGTCCGGTTTTAAAAATCGCATTGATATTTTCGGTACCGAAGCCCCAGTATTTGAAGAAAATAAGCCACCAGAAGTTGAAAACAATTCCGAAGAGAAGCCAGATACGGCTTCTTTTTCCGGAGCTTTCAATAAATTGAGCTACAATAAAATTAAACAGTACTGTTAACAGAAACAGAAAAATATAAACCGGCTTTTTTACGCCCAGACTATAAAACAAGACGCTGCCGGCAAAAATTGCTGTATTTTTATATTTAGGCGGCGAAGCCGCATAAATCATCATAAATGCAGGCAGGAATATAAATATAAACTCCAAGCTGCTGAATACCATTATACCACCCTTTAAGTCTTTTCTTTTGTTCTTTTTATCTATCTTTTGCTCTTCATTCAGAGCCCATATATTATTTTACACTCTAATGATAAGAATGTCAATAACTTTCGTTTTTTGTAGCAATTTGTAATAATTTACAAGCAGATTTTTTTGTAAAAGGTAATTTATTAACACAAAAAGGCGGCCGCAAAACGACCGCCTCTGATTGTTGCTGCTCCGTCAATTGCACCTTTGCCCAAAAGGCGAAAGCAGAAAGAAAATTTATCAAGGAAGAAAACGCAGGAATGCTGTTGCATTTCAAGTTTTCTGACACATGGAAGCTTTCTTTCTGCCAAGTATCTGACGGCAAGGTTTAGTCAGTGGAGCAACATTATAACGAATTACAAACCATCCGTATATTATTCGATACCTGCCTGCTGCTTTGCTGCTGTGAGAGTATTCTTCATAAGCATTGCAATTGTCATCGGACCTACGCCTCCGGGGACAGGAGTGATATATGAAGCCTTCTTTTCAGCTGATTCATATTCAACATCTCCGCAAAGCTTGCCGTTATCAAGGCGGTTCATGCCGACATCAATAACAACAGCACCCTCCTTGACCATATCGCCTGTAACGAAGTTTGCTCTGCCTACCGCAACGACAAGAATATCAGCGCCGAGGCATATTTCCTTCAGATTCTTTGTCTTGGAGTGACAGATTGTAACGGTACCGTTCTGCTGAAGGAGAAGCATTGCCATAGGCTTGCCCACGATATTGCTTCTGCCGATAACAACGCACTGCTTTCCGCAGATATCAATGCCTGTGCTTGCGATAAGGCGCATAACGCCTGCCGGAGTACATGGCAGGAATGCATACTCACCTATCATGATTTTTCCGACATTGACAGGATGAAAAGCGTCAACATCCTTTGCAGGGGAAATAGCGTCGATAACAGCCTTTTCATCAATATGTGCGGGAAGCGGAAGCTGAACAAGGATTCCGTTCACTCTGTCATCACGGTTAAGTACATTTACAAGATCAAGAAGCTGTTCCTGGGTTGTATTCTCATCAAGAGCATACTCGAAGGACTGGAAGCCTACAGCCTCGCAGGCTTTTTTCTTATTGTTTACATAAACTCTTGATGCGGGATTATTTCCCACAATAACAACTGCGAGTCCTACCTTCAGTCCCTTTTCCTCATGAAGTCTTGCAGCCTCCTCAGCTACCTCAGCCTTAACGCTTGCTGAAACTTCTTTTCCATCAATAATCTGTGCCATTTCAATCATTCTCCTTATCATTCTGAACTGTTTTTTCTTCTGCATCCTCAGCACTTACAGCCTCGGATACTTCGTCGTAATCATCATCTTCATCAATGTCAAAATCATCATCTGCGTCATCTTCAATAAAGCTGTCAAGCTCGGTACGTGAATCCTCAATCGGAACTCCCATACGGCGTCTGCGGCTTTCTTCAAGAAGAAGCCTTGATTCTCTTGTATTTGCGTAAAGCACGTAGCTTTCAGGCTCACGTCTTATCTTTGAGAACATAACAATCTGAATTATAACAGAGGCTATGAAAATCACAGCCGAAAGAACCTGTGAAACTCTGAGTTCTCCGAACATAAGGCTGTCTGTACGCATTCCTTCAACGACAAATCTTTCAAGTCCGTACCAAGCCAGATACATCAGGAAAATCTGTCCGTCATACTTTCTGCGCTTTGACCATGTTGACAGCAGTACAAAGCCCAGCAGACACCAAAGCGACTCATAGAGAAAACAAGGATGAACGGGATTTTCCCATAACATGGTGACATTGCCGTTAGAATACATTTCTCCGCCTATCTGCGTCTGATTGATAATAGTCTGCTGAATTCTTCCGCCTGTCATTCCGAAGAAGCTGTCGGTATTCGTACCGAAAGCCTCCTGATTGATAAAGTTGCCCCAGCGTCCGACTCCCTGACCAATCAGGAAGCCGAGAACCGTGATATCAAGCATCGGCAGTATTTTTATTTTCCTCAGCTTACAGATAAGCAGTCCTACCAGCACCGCACCGATAATTCCGCCGTAAATTGCAAGTCCTCCGTTGCGGGTATTGAGCATTTCCTTGAAATTACCCTTATACTCGTCCCAGTTAAAAATAACGTAATAGACTCTTGCGCCGATAATTCCGCCGATAACTCCGCCGATAACAGCGTCGATAGTACGGTCTGCGTCCAGACCGAAGCGTTTCATCTTAGGAAAACAATAAATCAGCGCCAGAAGAAGTCCTAATGTGATTATGATTCCATACCACTGAATCTCGACATTGCCTATTTTAAAAGCAGTCGGGTCAATATTGAACGTCCATCCGAGCTTTGGAAAACGGATTTCGTTCAATTCCGTAATTCTTTCCACTTCAGTCATTTACTGCGCCTCCCCTTTTACAACTGACATTACAAGTCTGTCTCTGCAAAGCTCATTCTTTATAAAGTCAAGCACATCCGAGCTTGTCATCTGAGAGAGAAAATCCAGAGCGTCAAACGGACCAACACCGTCCATATGAGAATTTATCATAAGATTCGCCACAGACTCTACATTATTAAGCTCTCTGACAAGCAAGCCATAGGTTGATTTCCTGATTCTCTGGAAATCCTTCTCACAGATTCCCTCGCTGACCATACGGTCAACCTCATCTGCAACCGCATCCCTCACCTTTTCAGGAGACTCGGATTCACCGCTGAATATCACTGAAAAATATCCGTCACCGCAGAAAACCTCTGTACCGAAGCTGGAATTGATTATTCCGTCGTTAAGGAGCCTCTGATACATATCGGAGGAAGCGTCCGAAAGCATTGATGATGCAATTGAAGCTGCCATTGATTTTTTAAGTCTTTCCTGACCGCAGCAGTCGGAGCACTTATATCCGATATGGAAAATCGGTGTTCCCACAGGCTGAGTCTCGTATATTTCTGACTTTACAATTTCAGACGGCTCGTCGGGGAAAACAGTCTCAAGGCCCTTATCCTCGCACGGTCTGAGGTACTCATCACAGATTGCAAGAACCTCGTCAGCATTGATGTTTCCTGCAATTGAAAGCACCATGTTATTGAGATTATAGAAAGTATAGTAGCATTTGTAAAGCAGGTCGGCATCAATCTCAGCAATACTCTCAACTGTACCGGCAATGTCTATTTTCACCGGATGATTATGGTACATACAGCGGAGCATATTGAAGAAAACACGCCATTCCGGATTATCGTTTGTCATTTTGATTTCCTGACCGATAATGCCCTGCTCCTTATCTACGCTTGCCTTTGTAAAATACGGCTTCTGAACGAAATCGAGAAGAATTTTAAGCGATTCCTGATAATTCTTTGAGCAGCTGAACAGATAACAGGTTTTATCAAAGGAAGTATAGGCATTTCCGCTTGCTCCTGTTTTTGCATACAGCTCAAACACATCGCAGTCCTCATTTTCAAAGAGCTTATGCTCAAGGAAATGCGCAATACCCTCAGGAACTACGGTATATTCCTTGTCCTCATTCATTTTGAACATAGTATTTATTGAGCCGTATTTTGTTCCGAAAAGAGCCTCAACGCTGCTGAAGCCCGGCATTTCGCAGATATAGATATCAAGGCCGCTTTTATGCTTGACATGAATACAGCTGTCACCGGTGCGTGGACTTGTAAGAATATTCTTTTCCATCAGTTTTCAGCCTCCTTATTGAGCATAAGATAAACACTGTCAAGCTCCAGCGTTTTTGCCGCTTCGATTATACGGCTTTTAGTGACGTTTTTATAGTCCTCGTACTGTTCCTCAGGAGTTCTGATTCTGCCGTCACAGAAGCGCTCAAAGTACCAGCCGGAATAGGATGACGGTGTATCTCCGATCTGTGAAAGAGCATTATCAAGGCTGAGCACAGCACTTTCAAGCTCGTCATCGGTGATGTTTCCGTTTCGTATTTCGTCAAGCTGACGGAGTATTTCGTCCTTTGCCTTTTCTATATTTGCACGCTCAACTCCGCTGTCAACCATAAGTGCTCCCTTCGCACCGTTTATACGGCAGGCACAATAATAACACAGACTCAGCTTTTCACGCACATTCATAAACAGCTTTGAAACAGGGGTTTCACCATATATGGTGCTGAGCATTTTGAGTGCAAAGAGGTCATCCGAGTCACTTTTAAAGGTAAGAACCATTTTACACTGTCTTACGTCAAATTCATCGGAAGCAGTTAAAGGCTCACTCTTTACAGGACTGATATTTCTGAATTTACAGGTTTTCGGACTGCGCTCAATCTTTGCAAAGCTTTCACGGAACATTGCCTCAACCGCAGGATTTTCAGTCGGGGAAATATAATAAATTTCAACCTGAGCTGTTTCAAGCAGCTTTTTATAAGCTGCATATGCCTCTGCGGAGGTCACAGAAGCTGCTGAATCCTTGGTACCATAGCATGAATTTTCAGCAGGCTCTCCGTCGAAAGCAATCTCGGCAGCTCTTGAAAGCGCATAGCCACGCTTATTGTTAAGCTCAGCGTCGATACGGTCGAGGAGGTCTTTTTTCGTAATCCTGAAGGAAGCTTCATCAAATTCGTCGTTCTGCACGTTTGGACTGAAGATACAGTCACGGATAATTCCGAGCATTTCGCCCTCAACGTCCTCACCGTCAATAGCGTAACGGTTATTGATCCATGATGAGCTAAGTCCTAAAATCTGGACATCGCCTCTTTTTCTTGCAAATGTGCTGAGAGCTGCTCCATAAAGTGAAGAAAGCTTTTCATTGAGCTCCGCAAGTGTTTTCAGAGTGCTGTTTGACGCTGAAAGCACTCCGACTCCTACAGCATTTGCCGCAGAGGTATCGCCGCTCAGCTCTGTGACGAAGCGCACGGTAATTGAGCCTGTCTTGAATTTTTCATCGATAATTGAAGAAAAACCGATATTTTCAGCAAGCTCGGTTCTGTTATATTTCATTTGCAGTTACACTCCTATGAAAAATAGTATATATATTGTTATTATATCACACTTCTCATATAATTACCATACTATTTTGAAATTTTTTCAAAATTTCCGCAAAAAATAAACAGCCTCACGGGCTGTCAGCTTTTCAGGAAAAATAGTTATACAAACAATATGATGAACATTTTACATATAAAACAAAAAAGCACCTGCATAAAGCAAGTGCTTAATGGTGCGAGTAATGGGACTTGAACCCATACGTCTGTCGACACACGCCCCTCAAACGTGCCTGTCTGCCTATTCCAGCACACTCGCAACGGCAGTTCATCTGACTGCTTTAATATTATATCAGATAAAACCTCATTTGTCAACCCTTTTCCGAAATTTTTTTGAAAAAAATTATTTTTTTCGTTAAACCGCCGATAATCCGCAATATTCCGTATGTTTTTGTTCCGTTCCCATTCAGGAATCACTATCTGAATAAATCTGTAATTGAACGCAAAACAGGTAAGGCTGTACTAACAAAAATATACTTGATTTTTTTTATTAATGTGATATAATGTACTTAATGAGGATTATAATCCTTAATATTTTGGAGGTGCTTACATATGGCATATATCATTAATGATGATTGCATCAGCTGTGGCGCTTGTGCTGGCGAATGCCCAGTTAACGCTATTTCTGAGGGAGATGGCAAGTACGTTATCGACGCTGATACTTGTGTAGAGTGCGGCGCTTGTGCTGGCGTTTGCCCTGTTTCCGCTCCTGTTGCTGAATAATCAACGTTAAATCAATTGGTAAACAGCTCTCTTTACGAGAGCTGTTTATTTTTCTTGACATCATATGTGTTTATATGTTATACTATAGTTACTTATTTGATTATCCTCGAAATCAATCAGAATTTTAATATACCGGAGGTCTCTATCATGAGAAAACACAGATTAACAGCTCTTATTCTTTGTGCCGCTATGGCACTTGTTCCTGCTACATCATGTCAGAAGAACAAGAAAAAATCAAGCTCAAGTCAGATTAAACAGTCAGATATGGCAAATATCGGAGTCAATGAAATCAACGTCGGTCTTTCCGAGGAAGCTAACGAAAACGATACTGTATTCAAGCTGAATTCCGTTATCGACGCAGGCAAGCAGACCGATAAGGGTGAGCATTATATCTACCTTGACGTTACTATCAAAAACAATACCGATACCGCTTACACTCTCAACACACTCAACAACTTCTATCTCATTATGCCTGACAGCAGCGAGGTATTCTCCGCTGTACGTACCCAGCTTTACGCTATCAACAATTTCAAAGAAGAAATTTATTCAAGCGACCCGTTTGAAATCCCTGCAAATGGTGAGTTCAGCGGATACATAGGCGGATTCGTCCTTGAAGAAGGCAAGAAGGAGTTTACAGTCTGCTTCTTCCCCACAAAGGAAAATCAGAACGATAAAGAGGATGTTATTAAGGTAAAAATCACTCCTGATATGGTTACTGACATTTCTGCTGACGTCCTGAAATAATAAAAACAATCAAAAAGCTGCCGGACATTAATGTCTGACAGCTTTTTTCATTTTCTCAGCCTGTGCAGGTTTTCCTTCTTTTGAGTCTGCCGCCGATTGCCGCATATACTGCTGCTGTGTAAACTGCTCCACCTGCAGCTGCTGACGCAAGTATCACAGATGCTCCGCCAAAGCCGTTTCTCTCAGCAACATCCGAAACAAGATACGCCACTCCTCCGCACATCACTCCCGCATAAAATACTCCCCAGAACGGAGCAGCTGGAATATGCACCTCCGACAGTTTTATGTATACAGCAAGTGATACAACCAGTATTACCGCATAGCACAGTGAGGTCGAGAGCGCAGCTCCGTCAACCCCGATAAGCGGTATAAGAGCAAGATTTCCCACAAGCTTTACCGCCGTTCCAAGAAGCATTATTTTCAGCGGAAGCGACGGTTTTCCAATCGCCTGAAGCATACTGAACAAAGGAAAGGATATACACAGAAAAACCATTCCGGGCATCAGAAGCCTCAAGGAATTAACACAGACCATTACCTCATCAGGCTGTCTCGGAAACAGAACACCCAGCACCTCAGGCGAAAGAACTCCGATTCCGAATGCAGCAGGCACAGCTATTACCGCCGAAGTAAGGAGCGCCTGCATTGTACCGTTTTTCAGTGCGGAACGGTCATTGCTCTCCCATGCAGAGGTTATACAGGTAAGTGCCCCCTTTCCAAGCATATTCGTTACCGACGGTACAAGATTGAATACTGTAAGCGCAATTCCTGCAAACGAACCGTAAATGAACTGCGGCAGCTCAGTCTCCGATACTCCCGACGGTGCATCTGTACCATATCCGAAATACGAAATACAGCCGATTACCGTCCACATATCAATAAGCGCTGTAAGATTTGTTACAACTGCACTCATTCCTATCGGAAGCGCTGCGGAAATGAGCTCCTTTGAAATTTCCCGCCGACTCATCACAAGCGGCTCACCGTCTTTTTTACTGTGAGAAAAGAGCCTGATAATTCCCATAAAAAGCACCGCTCCCAGCGACGAAAGCGTTACGCCAAGGATTCCGGCAGCAGCCGCAAGCGCTCTTATATCGCCGATTTCAGGAAACCGCTGCAGCAATGCTCCGCTGTTATCAAGCACATATCCGCAAAGCCACAGTCCTGCAAAAACCTTGACTACACCCTCTGTCACCTGCGAAAAGGCTGTCGGATACATATTGCTCAGCCCCTCGTAATAACCACGCTCAACAGCTGTAATACAGCCGAAAAACACCGCCGGAGCTATCATCGCTATCGCAGCAGCGGCTTCAGGACCTCCGACAGAATATATGCTGAAGGGACGTGCAAGAAGAAACGTGAGAACACTTCCGCCTGAGCCTGCCGCAGAGAAAATCATCATCGCAGTCCGACGTACCCTGCGTGCATTCTCATACATTCCAAAGGCGACGCTGCGTGCCGTCATTCTTGCAACAGCAGAAGAAATACCCGTTACTGTCAGTGCATAGACAGGCATAAAAAGACTGTATGCACAGCTGAAATAACCCATCCCCACTCCGCCAAGCACGTTCGTAAGCGGGATTTTAAACAATGCACCAAGTATTTTTGCTGCTGCTGCCGATATCATAAGTATCAGCGAGCCTTTCAGAAAATTCTGTTTTTTCAAATTATCAACTCTTTCTGCATTTTTAAGGCATTACCGCACAAAGATTGTGAGAACGATACGCAGACAGTTTTTTGTCAGATTATACAAAAATTCCGCAGGCATACTGACGTATGTCAAGAGATTTTTGTGTAGGATGGCAGAAAATATGCAGGCAGATTTCGTACAGAGCCGCAAGACAGAGTTTATGTGATATTGCCTTAAGGTTTTCACAAAAATATATGTTGCAGAATCTGAAAATATGTGATATAATAATAGATACATTAATAATTCATATTGCTCCGCTTGCTAAGCTTCGGGAGCAATAACTCTAAATCCCGAAAGGTTGGTTTTTTATATGGAATATAAATTCTCAGATAAGGTCAGCAAGCTTCAGGCATCTGCTATCAGAGAAATCCTGAAGTTCACTTCTGACCCTGAGGTAATATCATTCGCCGCAGGAAATCCCGCTCCTGAGGCTTTTCCAAAGGAGAAAATTGCCGAGCTTTCCGCTGAGCTTCTCAGAGATGACCCTATTCTTGCACTCCAGTACAGTATTACCGAGGGTTATACTCCGCTCCGTGATTTCCTTAAAGAATGGCTCACCTCAAAGGGCTGCTTCCACTCGGAATTCGATGACCTCATTGTAACCTCCGGCGGTCAGCAGGCTAACGAGCTTTCATGTAAGGTCCTCCTCAATGAGGGCGACACACTTCTTTGCGAATCTCCAAGCTTTATCGGTTCATTGAACGCTTTCCGCTCCTACAACGTAAATCTTGTCGGCGTTGATATGGACGATGACGGCATTAACCTCGAAAAGCTGGAGCACGCTCTGAAAACCGAGAAAAATGTAAAGATTCTCTATCTTATCCCCAACTTCCAGAATCCTACAGGCAGAACTATGTCCTTTGAAAAGAGAAAGGCTGTTTATGAGCTTGCATGCCGCTATGATTTCATCATCCTTGAGGATGATCCTTACGGTGAGCTTCGCTTTACAGGTGAAAATATCCCGTCTATAAAAAGCCTTGATACCGAGGGCAGAGTTATATACTCCGGTACATTCTCAAAAATCGTCTCCTCAGGATTCAGAACAGGCTTTGTTTCAGCCCCTTCTCCGATTATCCAGAAAATCGTTGTATGCAAGCAGGTTTCCGACGTCCACTCCAATATCTGGGCTCAGGTCATTTCACACCGCTTCATGACTACCGTTGACCGTGAGGCACACTTCAACAAGCTCCGTGATATCTACAGAAAAAAGTGCGAGCTTATGTGCAGCTACATTGATAACGGCTTCTCAAAGAAAATCTCCTACATAAAGCCTGAGGGCGGTCTGTTCATCTGGTGTACTCTTCCCGATGACTGCGATATGAACGAATTCTGCAGAAAAGCCGTTCAGGATTATAAAATCGCTGTTGTTCCCGGTAATTCGTTCAGTATAGACGAAAAAGAGGTCAGCCATTCATTCAGACTCAACTACTCTACTCCAACAAATGAGCAGATTGAAAACGGAATGGCAATTCTTGCAGAAATGACAAGAAAAATGCTCGATTAACGCTTAAAAGTAAGATATAAATCTTCTTTGAATATTATTCTACATCTTATAAACGAAAGGAAAATCCAATATGCCAAACAGAAACACAGGCAGATATTCTGTCACTCAGAAATACCTCATGACCAGAGGTCAGGCCATCAACTTCCCGGCAAAGTTCTTTGACGCTAATTTCAAAAAGGATGAAGTTTACGGTATTGTTATTGATATCCCGATGTCATCCGATGTACTTACAACTATGGTATGCTTCATCAACGGTGCCGCAAACCTTTATTTCAATAACGGCGGCGAATACACAGGAGCTTCTCAGAAATACAGAACCCTCGTTCAGGCTGCACATACTCTCGTTGCCAATGCAGGACAGCTCCTTCCCAAATGTAAGAAGTCAACTTCTTTTGACCTTCCGACAGACAGAACCCACAACATATTCCTCCTGACTAAGAACGGCGTTTATAAAACTGAAATCGCTTCAGGGCTTATTCCGGAATCTGAGCCTGAAAAGCGTACATTCTACGTTCTCTATCAGCGTGTTCTTAATGAGCTCAGAAACTGCCAGCTCAAGGACGACGCCGAAAGACGCAGAAAATAAGGAGACCGTTTCACTATGAATGACAAAAAGCTGATTTTCAGCGGTATTCAGCCTACCGGCACCTTTACCCTCGGCAACTATATCGGAGCTGTAAGAAACTGGGGACCGCTTCAGGATGAATATAACTGCATCTACTGCGTTGTTGATATGCACGCAATCACCGTAAGACAAGACCCTGTAAAGCTGCGTCAGAATTCACTGAATTCGTATGCCCTGCTTATGGCTTGCGGCGTTGACCCTCAGAAGTCCATACTTTTTATTCAGAGCCATGTAAAAACTCACGCTGAGCTCAGCTGGATTCTCGGCTGCAACACCCAGTTCGGTGAGCTTTCACGTATGACTCAGTTCAAGGATAAAAGCCAGAAGCACGCTGATGATGTAAATTCAGGTCTGTTTACCTATCCGGTTCTTATGGCAGCTGATATCCTCGCTTATAATGCAGATTTAGTCCCTGTCGGAGTCGACCAGAAGCAGCATCTTGAGCTTGCAAGAAATATTGCTCAGAGATTCAATCAGCGCTACGGTGACTTCTTTACCCTCCCCGAGCCCTACATCCCTGAGGTTGGCGCAAAGGTAATGTCGCTTCAGGAGCCTACCAAAAAGATGTCCAAGTCTGATGAAAACCCGAATGCCTGCATTCTCATTCTCGATGATAAGGATACCATTATACGCAAGTTCAAGCGTGCCGTAACAGACAGCGATACAGAGGTCTGCTATCGTGAGGGTAAGGACGGTATCAATAACCTTATGACTATCTATTCGATTGTCACAGGCAAGGATTTTGCTGCTATCGAATCGGAATTCGCTGGCAGAGGCTACGGCGATTTCAAGCTTGCAGTCGGTGAGGCTGTTGCTGACCACCTTGAGCCTGTACGTACCGAATTCGACCGTCTCAGCAAGGATAAGGCTTACCTTAAACAATGCTATACCGAGGGTGCTGAAAAAGCTCTCAGATATTCTCAGAGAATTATCTCAAAGGTATACAGAAAGGTCGGTTTCGTTGATAAAACCTGATTGTTTCGCTTTGTATGGATAATCACGAAGTCTTCAGCTGTTTACCTCGCTAACACGGTACAGCAAAATATACAAACTGAACTTTCTATTTAAAATATATTATGCTATATTCACAAATTTGTAAAAATGGGTTGCATTTTCCCTGATTTTAGGGTATTATGTTATTTAGCCCGTCTTTAAGGGAGCGTTTTTCCTATGGTTGATTTTCAGCAGAAAAAACATTATTCTATCGACGATTTGCTCGATATTGTCAGACTCCTTCGTGGCGATGGAGGTTGTCCGTGGGACAGAGAACAAACCCACAAATCAATAAAAAGCGATTTCATTGAGGAAACCTGTGAGGCTATTGAGGCTATCGACCTCGAAGATACAGAGCTTCTTCGTGAAGAACTGGGAGATGTACTGCTTCAGGTAGTCTTTCATTGCAGAATCGAAGAAGAAACAGGCTCGTTCAATTTCAGCGACGTCTGCGACGAAATCTGCAAAAAGCTCATCATCCGCCACCCCCATGTTTTCGGCGATGTTCAGGCTGATACCACCGATCAGGTGCTCAGCAACTGGGACGCTATAAAAATGGAAACAAAAGGTCAGGAATCTTATACCGATACCCTCAACAGCGTTGCAAAATCACTGCCTGCTCTTATGAGAGCACAGAAGGTCGGTAAACGTGCTATGCGTGCCGGCATGGATTTCCGCTGTGCCGATGATGCTGTCGCCTGTATCAGCGCCGAAAAGGCTGAGCTTGATATGGCTATTGCCAACGGCGACAAAGCAAATATCGAAGAGGAAATCGGCGATCTGCTTTTTTCCTGCGTTAACGCTGCCCGTCATCTCGGTGTAGATGCGGAGCTTGCTCTGAAGGCTGCTACAGATAAATTTATAAAGCGCTTTTCCATTACGGAGGAGCTTACAGCTTCTGACAAGCTTGATATGAAAAACCTTTCTATTGAAGAACTTGACATCTATTGGGACAAGGCTAAACAAATTATTAATTCTGATCCGGAGGTATAAAAAAATGACTAAAACAGAACTTATCAATTCAATTGCAGATAAAGCTAACTGCACAAAGAAGGACGCTGCTTCAGCTCTTGAAGCTACTCTCGCTGCTATCCAGGAAGCTCTTGAAAACGGTGAAAAGGTTTCTATCACAGGCTTCGGTACATTTG